>NZ_JBFUCS010000013.1:0-151391 GCF_056405115.1 Allobosea sp. P2_A10
AGCCCGCGCAGCGCCGAGCCCGCGCAGCGCCGACCAGCCCCGCCCGCGACCGCCCCAGCGCGGCCTGCGCCGGAATTGCGCACCGTACCGCCCACGCCTCGTGCCGAGCCGCCTGCGGCACGCCCCGCCCCGGCCCAGCCTTTGCCGGGACCGACCGCGCCCGCTGCCCCGGTCGCACCGCGCGCCGCACCGGTCCCTACTCCTGCGCCCGTCCCCGCACCGCAGGCTGCTCCAGTCCCGCCACCGGCAGCAGCGCCAGCTCCCTCGCAACGTCCGGCGCCGGCTCCCCAGCCGTTCACGCCCGGGCTCCGTCCGGCCGTACCAGGCAGCGCACCTCAGGGAGCCGCTCCGCAAGCGCCCGCTCCGCAGGCCCAGCCGACCCCTCCTGCCGGCCGCGCACCCGGCGCGCCGCCTCCGCAGGCAGCCCCGCAAGGCGCTCCGCTCCCGCCGGTCGGCGCACCTCGACAGCCGGCCGGACAGCCGCAACCCGGCCAGACCCAGCTTGCTCCACCGCCTGGTCAGCAGCCGGCGGCCGCCGCTCCCGGGCAGCCGCCCGCGCCTGACCGGCAGGGCCGTCGCGGCGGCATCGGGCTTGGCGGCGCGGCCGCGATCGGGCTCGGCGCAGCCGCGATCGGCGGCATCATGGCGACGCAAGGGGGGCAGCGGCTCGATGATGTCCGCGGCCGGCGCGAGGAGCGCCGCGAGGGTGACGTCACCATCATCCGCGAGCCCGGCCGCACCATCATCCGCGACGACGACCGCGTCATCATCCGCCGCGACGAGACGCAGCGCTTCCGCGATCTCGGCCTCGACCAGCGCGTCGAGCGCCGCGACGGCGAGACGCGCACGGTCTTCGAGCGGCCAGATGGCAGCCGCGTGGTCACGGTCACGGACGAGGACGGCCGGCTGATCCGCCGCACCAGGCTCGATCGCGACGGGCGTGAGTTCGTCATCATCGACAACACCCGCCGCGACCGGCCCAATGACCGCTTCTCCGACGAGATCGTCACGCTGGAGCGCCCGGCTCTGCCGATCCCGCGCGAGCGCTATATCGTCGACGCCGAGCAGGCCGACGAGCGCCTGATCTACGAGACGATCATCGCGCCGCCGGTCGCGCCGATCCCGCGCCGCTACACGCTGGACGAGGTCCGCTATTCGCCCGATCTGCGCGCCCGGATGCGCAGCGTCGATATCGACACGGTGACCTTCGAGAGCGCATCCTGGGTGGTCGAACCGGCGCAGGCACAGCGGCTCTCGGTGATCGCGCAATCAATCCGGCAGGCGCTGCAAGCCTCCCCCAACGAGGTCTTCCTCGTCGAGGGCCACACCGACGCGGTCGGCAACGACATCGACAACCTGTCGCTGTCGGACCGGCGGGCGCAGTCGGTCGCCGAGATCCTGACCCGCGACTTCGGCGTGCCGCCCGAGAACCTGACGACGCAGGGCTATGGCGAGCAGTATCTGAAGATCAACACGCAGGGCGACTCGCGGCAGAACCGGCGCGTGACGCTCAGGCGGATCACTCCGCTGCTCGCGGGTCAGAACGGCCGTTGAAGCGATGGGCGCGGCAGACGACCGCCGCGCCCGGTCAATTTGCACGGTCCCGATTCAGGATTGGGCAAGGTCATCAGCCTAACCTTGCCGGAAACGCGCACGAAATGAGGAGAGGCTCATGAGCGGTTCGACGGTCGCCTTCGTGCAAGGCACGGGCGCGCTGGAGGCGGCAGCCGCCCAGCAGGCGCTCCAGAACCAGTTCGTCAAGGAACAGGCACAGGCCGAAAGCGCCGTCGTCGACCTGCTTCAAAGCAGTCTCGAACAGCAGAAGGCGCCGCTGCCGGATGGACAGGGACAGGCCGTCGATATCCTTGCCTGACGCCCATGTGTTTGCGCGACTTCCATCCTCGCAATTGCGCCATGCGCATGCATGGTCCGTTGCCGGTTGCGCTTCCGGGCTATCGGGCCTAACTTCCGTCCCGTTCCGAGGGGTGCTCGCAAGAGCTGAGATGGCGAAAAGCCGAACCCGTCGAACCTGATCCGGGTCATACCGGCGGAGGGACTGGAACGCGGCTCGTGGCCCGCCACATCCGCATCACAGCGCTAGACCGCTTCGACGCCGGATCTCCTGAACCTTGGACCAAGGAGGAGATCCCATGAACGCACACACCAAGACGCCCAAAAACGGCGTCAAAGCCGCGCCCCAGACCGTCACCACCGGCCCGATCATCGGCTCGCGCAAGATCTATGTGCCGACGCCGGAAGACCCGTCGATCAAGGTGCCATTCCGCGAAGTGCTGCTGACGACCGACACCGAGCCGGCGGTCCGCATCTACGACCCTTCCGGGCCCTTTACCGAGACCGACGCGAAGATCGACCTGAATCAGGGCCTGCCGCAGATCCGCCGCGCCTGGCTCGAAGCGCGCGGCTTCGACACCATTCCCGGCCGCGCCGTCACCGACGCCGACAACGGCCACATTTCGGCAGACGCGCTGGTACCCGCCTGCCCGGCAGAGCGGCCTGTGCTGACGGCACGCGACGGCCAGATGGCGACGCAGTTCGAGTTCGCCCGTGCCGGAATCATCACGCAAGAGATGATCTATGTCGCGCACCGCGAGAATCTCGGCCGCGCCGCGATGATGGAGGGCGCGAAGGAGCGCCATGCCGATGGCGAAAGCTTCGGGGCCTCCGTGCCGGAATTCGTCACGCCCGAATTCGTCAGGAGCGAGATCGCGCGCGGGCGCGCCATCATCCCGGCCAACATCAACCATCCCGAGCTCGAGCCGATGGCGATCGGCCGCAATTTTCTGGTCAAGATCAACGGCAATATCGGTAATTCGGCCGTGACCTCGGGCGCAGCCGAGGAGGTCGAGAAGCTGGTCTGGGCGACCCGCTGGGGCGCCGACACCGTCATGGACCTGTCGACCGGCCGCAACATTCACAACATCCGCTCCTGGATCCTGCGCAACTCGCCGGTGCCGATCGGCACGGTGCCGATCTACCAGGCTCTGGAGAAGGTCGGCGGCGACCCGATCAAGCTCGACTGGGAGGTGTTCAAGGACACGCTGATCGAGCAGGCCGAGCAGGGCGTCGATTATTTCACCATCCATGCCGGTGTCAGGCTGCCTTACGTTCCGCTGACGGCCTCGCGCRTCACCGGCATCGTCTCGCGCGGTGGTTCGATCATGGCGCGCTGGTGCCTGGCGCATCACAAGGAGAGCTTCCTCTACGAGCGCTTCGACGAAATCTGCGACCTCATGCGCAAATACGACGTCTCGTTCTCGCTTGGCGACGGCCTGCGTCCGGGCTCGATTGCCGACGCCAACGACCGCGCCCAGTTCGCTGAGCTGGAGACGCTTGGCGAACTGACCAAGGTCGCCTGGGATCGCGGCTGCCAGGTGATGATCGAGGGCCCCGGCCATGTGCCGATGCACAAGATCAAGGAGAACATGACCAAGCAGCTGCGCGAATGCGGCGAGGCGCCGTTCTACACGCTTGGACCGCTGACGACCGACATCGCGCCGGGCTACGACCACATCACCTCGGGCATCGGCGCTGCGATGATCGGCTGGTTCGGCTGCGCGATGCTCTGCTATGTCACGCCCAAGGAGCATCTCGGCCTGCCCAACCGCGACGACGTCAAAACCGGCGTCATCACCTACCGGATCGCGGCCCATGCCGCCGATCTCGCCAAGGGCCATCCTGCGGCGAAGCTCAGGGACGACGCGCTGTCGCGGGCTCGCTTCGACTTCCGCTGGGAGGACCAGTTCAACCTGGCGCTCGATCCCGACACGGCGCGCGCCTATCACGACGAGACGCTGCCCAAAGACGTGCACAAGGTCGCGCATTTCTGCTCGATGTGCGGGCCGAAATTCTGCTCGATGAAGATTACGCAGGATCTGCGCGCCGAGGTGCTGGCGATGGGCGACAATGAGCGCGCGGCGCTGGAAGGCATGGCGGCCAAGTCGAAGGAATTCCTCGACAAGGGCGCGAAACTCTATCTGCCGGCGGCTGAGTGAGCATCGCGATGACTGCAGAACGCCTCGACGCTGTTGGCGTCGCGGCAATTCTGGCGCGCGTGGCGGCGGCCCGCCCGCGCGTGCAATGCCTGACCAACACGGTTGCGCAGAACATCACCGCCAACATGCTGCTGGCGTTCGGCGCGATCCCGTCCATGGCTGTTCATGTCGACGAGGTCGCGGCGATGGCTGACGGGGCCGGCGCGATCCTGATCAATATCGGCACGATCAACGCCGAGAGCGAACTCGCCATTCCCAAGCTGCTGGAGGTCGCCCGCGACAAGGGCAAGCCGCTGGTGTTCGACCCGGTCTTCGTCGAGCTTTCGCCGCTACGCCAGCATGTGGCGCGCGAGGTGCTGCGGCTCAAGAACATCGTCGTGCGCGGCAACGCGACGGAGATGGATGCGCTTGCCCCTGCGATTGCATCGGCGCAGGAGCAAAACCTGACGCTGGTCACCACCGGCAAGGTCGACCGGATCGAGGGCGCGCGCGGGCACTATTCCGTCGCCCATGGCCATCCGCTGATGACGAAGGTCACCGGCGTGGGCTGCGCGGCGGGCGCGCTGATCGCAGCCTGCTGCGCGGTCGAGAGCGATTTTGCGCTCGCTGCAGCCGCCGCTCTGACCGCGTATGGCATTGCGGGCGAAATGGCGGCCGAGACGGCGCGCGGACCAGGCAGTTTCGGTGTGCATCTGATCGACGCACTGGCGCGGATCGACGAGGCGGCGCTAGCAAAACGGATGGCGACATGACCCTCGACATCCTGCTCTACGGCATCGTCGATCCGCAGATCGCGCGGGGGCGGTCGCTGGCCGAACTCGCGAGAGCCGCCGCGAAAGGCGGCGCGACGCTGATCCAGTACCGCGCCAAGGACGCTTCGACGCGGGAGATGGTGCGCGAAGCCAGGGCGATCCGCACCGCGCTCGCCGGTACGGGCGTGCCGCTGCTGATCAACGACCGCATCGATGTCGCGCTCGCTGCGGGAGCCGAGGGCGTGCATGTCGGGGCCGACGACATGGAGCTTGCCGATGCGCGCCGCCTGCTCGGCCAGGGTGCGATCATCGGCGCGACGCTGAAGCATGCCGGCGAACTGCCCTATCTCGCCTCCACGCGCATCGACTACGCCTGCATCGGCGGCGTTTTCGCCACGGCCCATAAGGACAACGCCGATGCGCCCCTTGGGCTCGACGGCTACCGCAGCTTGCGCGAGGCGGCCCGGACGGCGCTCGGCGCGTTACCGGTCGGGGCTATTGCGGGGATCACGGCCGGGAATGCCGCGTCCATGATGGCGGCGGGCGCGGACGGCATCGCGGTCATCGGCGCGATGTTCGGGAGCGACGACGTCGAGGGTGCGACGCGGACGCTGAGGGCGGCGCTGGGGCGCGGCCAAGATGCGCCTGCCCGCACCTGACAAGACGCCGCTGTCATTCCGGGCGCAGCGAAGCGGAGACCCGGAATCCATCGTAGAGCATAGTCAGCGCCTTACGATGGATTCCGGATCGGCGCGGCTGCGCCGCTTGTCCGGAATGACGGCGAGGTTGGAAATTCGCGCGACGACTCAATTCGTCGGCGCGAGCGGGATCGGCGCGGGCTTCGGCGCCGCCGGGCGCTTGGGCGCGGGCGGCTTGGGATCGCTGGTGATGCCGAGACGGGCGCGGATCGAAGCTGCGCGGGCTTCGGTCATGCGCGCGCCGCAGAAGCCGAGCTGGCCCTCGCGCTGGAAGTCGCGGCAGGTCTGCTCGCGCTCGGCCGAAAAGCCCGCCTGCTCGCGGGCGATCGAACGCTGCTCGACGGCGTCGGCCCTGGCGGTCAGCACCTTGTAGCCCTCGCGCACCGCCTTCTCGGCCGTGCTGCGCGCGGCTTCGATCTCCTTGGCGCGGGGCGGCAGCGTGCGCGAGTCGGGTCCCCACATGCCACGCGGGTCGATGCGGCAAGCGGCGGCCTCCACCACGCAGGGCTGGGCCGGCTCGATGACGTGGAAGGCCCCGTCGAGCACGTCGAAGACGATCGGGCAGATCGAGGCCTCGAGCTTGTAGCGCGGTACGCCGGCAGGCTTGCCCAGCGACGTCAACGGCACCGGCGTCTCGCCAAACGAGATCGCGCAGGGCTCGACGAGATTTGAGGCCTGATAGCCCTGGGCGTTGAGCTTGAGGCCGTAGCCCGTCGCCGTCTTCTCGAAGGTCGCCTCGCCGAAACCGCCATTGCGCCGAAGCACGCGCCCGACGATCGCATCCTCGCCGGCCACCTTGATCGCCGGCATGACGGCGGCGCGGGGGGCTGCAGGCGTCGCGTGGGGAGAGGCCGGCGGCGCGGCCTGCTGCGTGCCGGGCTGGTTCAGCGGTTGCGCGCCGGGAAGCTGCAAGGGCTGGGCATGCGCAAGCGTCACGCCACAGGCGAGGACCAGCAGGGCAATAGTCGAGGCAAGGCGCAGATGTCGTATCACGTCGCAACCCTGGCGAAAGCTTGGGCAGTCCGCCCCTGCATGAAGTGGCGCGAGCCCGCGCGCAAGCACACAATCGCAACACTGCGCCGGGAATGATTGCCCGCCGTTCTGCGCGCATGTCATGGCTGAGAGGGATTCTTAATCGGCTCTCGTGTCTTGCAAGGGGTGGAACACCCTCCCTATATACGCCGCCAAGAGGCGGTTTAACGACCGCTCGACGTGGAATGCCGGTTTCGTTCGCCGCGTTAGGCGGGGGCGGGCTGGTCCATGGGCCGGAAGGTGACGCTTAAGGCGTCGCTGGCCGGCGATCTGCTCAATTTAAAAGGGATCCCCTCCATGGGTAAAGTTATCGGTATCGACCTCGGCACGACCAATTCCTGCGTCGCGGTCATGGAAGGCTCTACGCCCAAGGTCATCGAGAATTCGGAAGGCGCACGCACGACCCCGTCGATCGTCGCCATCACCGATGATGGCGAACGTCTCGTCGGCCAGCCCGCCAAGCGCCAGGCCGTCACCAACCCCGAGCGCACCTTCTTCGCGATCAAGCGCCTGATCGGCCGTCCGTTCGACGACCCGATGACGCAGAAGGACATGAATCTCGTCCCCTACAAGATCAAGAAGTCCTCTGGCGGCGACGCCTGGGTGCAGGCCGACGGCACCGACTATTCGCCGTCGCAGATCTCGGCGTTCACGCTGACCAAGATGAAGGAGACGGCGGAGGCCTATCTCGGCCAGCCCGTCACCCAGGCCGTCATCACGGTCCCGGCCTATTTCAACGACGCCCAGCGCCAGGCGACCAAGGATGCCGGCCGCATCGCCGGCCTCGAAGTGCTGCGCATCATCAACGAGCCGACGGCAGCGGCGCTGGCCTATGGCCTCGACAAGAAGTCGGCCGGCACGATCGCGGTCTATGACCTCGGCGGCGGCACCTTCGACGTCTCCGTGCTGGAGATCGGCGACGGCGTCTTCGAGGTGAAGTCGACCAATGGCGACACCTTCCTCGGTGGCGAGGATTTCGACATGCGCCTCGTCGAATATCTCGCCGACGAGTTCAAGCGCGAGCAGGGCATCGACCTGAAGAAGGACAAGCTCGCTCTCCAGCGCCTGAAGGAAGCCGCCGAGAAGGCCAAGATCGAGCTTTCGACCACGGCCCAGACCGAGATCAACCTGCCCTACATCACGGCCGATGCGTCCGGCCCCAAGCACCTCGCCATCAAGCTCTCGCGCGCCAAGTTCGAGAGCCTGGTCGACGATCTCGTCCAGCGCACCATCGAGCCCTGCCGCAAGGCGCTCAAGGATGCGGGCCTGTCGGCGGGCCAGATCGACGAGGTCGTTCTCGTCGGCGGCATGACCCGCATGCCCAAGGTCCAGGAAGTGGTGAAGCAGTTCTTCGGCAAGGAGCCCCATAAGGGCGTCAACCCCGATGAAGTGGTCGCCATCGGCGCAGCGATCCAGGCCGGCGTCCTCCAGGGCGACGTCAAGGACGTGCTGCTGCTCGACGTGACCCCGCTTTCGCTCGGCATCGAGACGCTGGGCGGCGTGTTCACGCGCCTGATCGACCGCAACACCACGATCCCGACCAAGAAGAGCCAGGTCTTCTCCACCGCCGAGGACAACCAGCAGGCAGTGACGATCCGGGTCTTCCAGGGCGAGCGCGAGATGGCGGCCGACAACAAGATGCTCGGCCAGTTTGACTTGATGGGCATCCCGCCCTCGCCGCGCGGCATGCCGCAGATCGAGGTGACCTTCGACATCGACGCCAACGGCATCGTCTCGGTGACGGCGAAGGACAAGGCCACCAACAAGGAGCAGCAGATCCGCATCCAGGCTTCGGGCGGACTGTCGGAAGCCGACATCCAGAAGATGGTCAAGGACGCGGAGGCCAATGCCGGCGAGGACAAGAAGCGCCGCGAGGTCGTCGAGGCCAAGAACCAGGGCGAGAGCCTGGTGCACTCAACCGAGAAGTCGCTGAAGGAGTATGGCGACAAGGTCTCGGAGGCCGACAAGGCCGCCATCGAAACCGCGATGGACGCGCTCAAGGCGGCGCTGGTCGAGGACAATGCCGAGACCATCACGGCGCGCACCACCGACCTGATGCAGGCCTCGATGAAGCTTGGCGAAGCCATGTATGCGGCGAGCCAGACCGAAGCGGGCGCTGCCGACGGCGACGGCGAGCCCCACGCCGAGGCCAAGAAGGACGACGTCATCGACGCCGACTTCAAGGATGTCAGCGACGACAAGGGCGGCAAGAAGAAGAGCGCCTGAGCGCGCTTTTCATCCACCACGACGTCATGGCCGGGCTTGACCCGGCCATCTCGTTACGGGAAGGCGTCGTGAAGGAACATTCTCGTTCTCCTGCACGAGATGGCCGGGTCAAGCCCGGCCATGACGCGGGATGAGCGAAGGGGCTGCTGTTTAATGTCCAAGCGCGACTATTACGAAATCCTCGCCGTCTCCAAGACGGCCAGCGATGCGGAGCTGAAAAGCGCCTTCCGCAAGCTCGCCATGGGCTGCCATCCCGACCGGCACCCCGGCGACAAGGGGGCCGAAGCCAAGTTCAAGGAGTTGAACGAGGCCTATCAGGTTCTCTCCGACGAGCAGAAGCGCGCGGCCTATGACCGCTACGGCCATCAGGCCTTCGAGAATGGCGGCGGCCAGCAGGGGCCGGAATTTTCCGACTTCATGTCGGACATCTTCGACAGCTTCTTCGGCGAGCGCGGCGGGCGCGGCGGCCCGCGCGCGGCGAACGGCCGCGAGCGCGGGGCCGATCTGCGCTACAATCTCGAAATCGGGCTCGAGGACGCCTTTGCCGGCAAGAACGCTTCCATCCGCGTGCCGACCTCGATCGCTTGCGAACAATGCTCGGGCACCGGCGCGAAACCCGGCTCGAAATCGCGGCAATGCCCGACCTGCGGCGGCCATGGCCGGGTCCGGGCCAATCAGGGCTTCTTCTCGGTCGAGCGGACCTGCCCGACCTGCGCCGGCCGCGGCGAGATCATCGACGACCCCTGCAAGAACTGCAGCGGCGCGGGACGCGTCACGCGCGAGCGCACGCTCTCGGTCAACATCCCCGCCGGCGTCGAGGATGGCACGCGCATCCGCCTCTCCGGCGAGGGCGAGGCGGGGCTACGCGGCGGACCGGCCGGCGATCTCTACATCTTCCTCTCGATCAAGCCGCACGCGATCTTCCAGCGCGACGGCGCCGACCTGTTCTGCCGCGTGCCGCTCGGCCTGACCTCGGCTGCGCTCGGCGGCGAGATCGAGGTGCCGACGCTGACCGGCGAGCAGGCCCGGGTGAAGATTCCCGAGGGCACGCAGACCGGCAAGCAGTTCCGCCTCAAGGGCAAGGGCATGAGCGTGCTGCGCTCGCGCGAGACCGGCGATCTCTACATTCAGGTGCTGGTCGAGACGCCGCAGAAACTCACCGCCCGCCAGCGCGAACTGCTGCTGGAGTTCGAGCGCGAAAGCTCGCACTCGACGCATCCCGAAGCCGCCGGCTTCTTCGGCCGCGTGAAGGATTTTCTGGGCGGGCTCGGCGGGGCGGCCTGAGCGGCGTTTTCTCGCTGCCGTCGCGACACCATCGACATCATTCCGGGCGCAGCGTAGCGGAGACCCGGAATCCATTCAGCCGTGACGCGTTTCGATGGATTCCGGATCGGCGCGGCTTCGTCGCCTGTCCGGAACGACGGCGGTGGTTCCTCGATAGCACGCACAAAAAAACGGGCCGCCTTGCGGCAGCCCGTTCTTCGGTCAGGTTCAGACGTTCGTCAGACCTTGTCGACCACCTTCTTCACGGCATCCTTGCCCTTGCCGAGCGCCTGCTGGGCTTCGCCCTTGCGCTCCTGCACGATGCCATCGGCTTCCATCTCGGGCTTGTTCAGCGCCTTGCCGGCGGCCTGCTTGACGTTGCCGGCGGCCTCGTTGGCGAGACCCTTGACCTTGTCCATGGTGCTGCCCATCGTCTTGATCCTTCTGCCAAATTTCGTGCCGCCCTCGCGGCTTGCGACAGAGAAACCGTTGGCTCGGCGGAAGGTTCCAAAAGAAAATTGCGAGGTTTCAGCGTGCCGTTTGGCCAGGTTGTTCCGGCCTGTCCTGCGCCAGCGCGCGCAGCGCCGCGGCGGTTGCCGCATCAGCGGGAAAGAAGGTTTCGAGCGCCAGTTCCGACAGCGTGATGTCGACCGGCGTGCCGAAGACCGTCGTCGTCGAGATGAAGGAGAGCACGCTGCCGCCGACACGCAAAAGCAGCGGCACGACGATGGCGGGTTCGGCGTCCGGCTCGGGCGCATGGCCTTTGCGGGCCGGTCGCTGCGGGGCAGGATAGCTCAGCAACTCGGCCAGCAGATCGGCCAGCGCCGGATCGGCGGTCGCCCTCACCTGCTGGCGCAGCCGCGCGACGATATGCGTGCGCCATTCCTCCAGATTGACGATCGCCGGGGCAAGCCCGCCGGGATGCAGCGCAAGCCGGAGCACATTGACGGGCGGACGCAGCAGATCAGGATCGCCGACCAGCGCCAGCAGGGGGGCTACGGCCGCATTCGCCGCCAGCAGCGTCCAGTGCCGGTCCACCGCCAGCGCCGGATAGGGCTCATGGCCTTTGAGCACGAGGTCGATTGCGGCCTTGGCCGCCTGCAGACCGGGATCTTCCAGCGCACGCTCCAGATAGACGGGCGCATAGCCCGCCGCGAGCAGAAGCGCGTTGCGCTCGCGCAGGGGCACGCCGAGATGCTCGGCAAGCAGCAGGACCATGTCGCGGCTGGGCTGAGAGCGGCCGCTTTCGATGAAGCTGAGATGCTTCTGCGAAATCTCGGCCTCCAGCGCCAAATCGAGCTGACTGAACCGGCGAAGCTGGCGCCAGTCGCGAATGAGCGTGCCGACGACGGGGTGATGATGCGTGTTCATGCTGGCGACGCTATCGCGCCTCCCGGCCCGTTTCCAATTACCTCCGGCTTAATCGACCCGCCGACCCGCTTTCGTCAGCATGGCCGCCATCGACCACGGCCGCGACGCCCACAACCGCGCCGGCCACAGCCAAGGAGACGACCATGTCCATGATCCAGTCCTCGACCATGATCCAGTCCTCGCGCTTCCTGAAGAACGCACTCACCCTCGACGCCGCAGCCTGCGCCGCGACAGGCATGCTGCTGGCGCTCGCCGCCGGGCCGCTTTCGAGCCTGCTGGGCTTTCCCGCCGGCTTCCTGCGCGGAGCAGGCATCGTACTGCTGCCCTGTGCGGCCCTGCTCGGGTTTTTCTCGACCCGCGAAAACCTGCCGCGGCTGGCCGTATACGTGGTCATCGGCGTCAACCTCCTCTGGATCGCCGACAGCATCGCGATCCTGGTCGCCGGCTGGTTCCAGCCGAGCGGTCTCGGCATCGCCTTCGTGCTGGCGCAGGCGGCAGCGGTCGCGGTCGTCACCGAGCTTGAGGTGATCGGGCTGAAGCGTTCGGCAGCTGCGCCCGCCAACGCGCTCACCGCCTGACGGTCAAGTCATCCGGCCATGGAAAAGGCCCCGGATGCTTGCGCATCCGGGGCAGTCGCCTGTCCGCGATGAGGCCAGGTGGGGAGGAAGCGTTACCAGCCGGCCAGGACCGCGCCCTTGAAGCGCTCGGCGACGAATGTCTTGATCTCAGGGCTGTGATAGGCCTCGACCAGCGTCCTGACCCACGGCCTGTCCTTGTCGGCGGCGCGCACCGCGATGACGTTGACATAGGGCCCCTTGGGATCCTCGCGCAGGATCGCGGAGGTCGGCTCGATCTTCGCGTCGACGGCATAGTTCGTGTTGATCGCGGCGGCGGCGACATCGGGCAGCGTGCGCGGCGTCTGCGCGGCCTCGACCTCGATGACTTTGAGCTTCTTGGGGTTCGTCACGATGTCGGCCGGGCCGGGCTTGAAGCCGACGCCGTCCTTCAGCGTGATGATGCCCTTGTCCTGGAGCAGCAGGAGCGAGCGGCCGCCATTGGTCGGGTCGTTCTGGATCGCGATCGTCGCGCCGTCTGGCACCTGCGCCCAGTCCTTGTATTTCGCCGAATAGATGCCGAGCGGGAAGTTCACGGTCAGGCCGACGCTGACGAGCTTAAAGCCGCGATCCTTCACCTGATTGTCGAGATAGGGCTGGTTCTGGAAGGAATTCGCCTCCAGTTCGCCGGCGTCGAGCGCCTGATTGGGCACGACATAGTCGGAGAACTCGATGATCTTGAGGTCGATGCCCTGTTTGGCGACGAGCGGCTTCAACTTCTCCAGGATCTCGGCATGGGGACCAGGCGAGGCGCCGATGCGGACGATCCGCGGGGTCTGGGCCAGCGCCGGGAGGGCGAGGGTCAGCGCGGCAAGCGCGGTTGCGGCAAGGGCGGTGCGGCGGGTGATCGTGGACATGGGAGCGGTTCCTTCTGGGGGGTTTGGAGGATCAATCCCACAGCCCTCATCCGGAGGAGCGGGCTGTGGGTGGGAGGAAGAGTGGTTGGTCTTCAGGCCTCTCGCAGACGCTTGTTCAGCCTGCGGGCCAGCCGGTCGCCGATGCTCTGGACCGTCTGGACGAGGACGATCAGGACGGCGACGACGGCGGCCATGACCTCGGGCATGAAGCGCTGGTAGCCGTAGCGGATGCCGAGATCGCCCAAGCCGCCGCCACCGACCGCGCCAACCATGGCGGAGAAGCCGATCAGGCTGACGATGGCCAGCGTCAGGCCGAGCACGATCGCGGGCCACGCTTCGGGCACCAGCACCTTTCGGACGATCTGGACGGGCGTCGCGCCCATCGAGCGGGCGGCCTCGACCAGCCCCTGATCGACCTCGCGGATCGCGCCCTCGATCAGCCGGGCGATGAAGGGCGTCGCCGCCACGCTCAGCGGCACGATCGCCGCGTTGGTGCCGATCGAGGTGCCGGCCAGCAGCCGGGTGAAGGGGATGATCGCGACGACGAGGATGATGAAGGGCGTCGAGCGCGTGGCGTTGACCAGCGTGCCGAGGATCGCATTGACGACGGGAGCGGCGAAAAGCTCGCCGCGCCGGCTGGTGGCGAGGAAGACGCCGAGCGGCAGACCGAGCACCGTGCCCAGCCCCGCGGCGACCGCGACCATCAGCAGCGTGTCGGCGGTCGCCTGCGCGATCAGGGCGAGGATGGCAGGCGAGATGATCTCAGGAAACATGGCCGACGACCTCCGCCTTGAGTTCGAGCGTCCGCAGCGCGCCGAGCACGGCGGCGAGTTCGGGTTCGTGCGCCATCACCGAGACGAGCAGGCTGCCGAAGGGCTTGCCGGCGATGGCGTCGATCCGGCCCGCCAGAATGTTGACGTCGACGCCGATGGTCGAGGACAGCCGGCTGATCACCGGCGCGGTGGCGTTCTCGCCGGTGAAGGTGATGCGCAGCACAGTGGAATCACCCGCTTGCGCCTGCTCGTGGATGCGGCCGGCGAGATAAGCGGGAAGCTCCACGCCTGTCACCGCCTCGACGAAGCTCGCCGTGGTTGGATGGCGCGGCCTCGTGAAGACCTCGAAGACCTCGCCCTGCTCGACGATGCGGCCGCCCTCGATCACCGCGACGCGGTCGCAGATCTCCTTGATCACCGGGATTTCGTGGGTGATCAGCAGGATGGTGACGCCCAGTTCGCGGTTGACCTGCCGCAGCAGCGCCAGGATCGATTTCGTCGTCTCGGGATCGAGCGCCGAGGTCGCCTCGTCGCAGAGCAGCACGCTGGGCTCTGTCGCCAGCGCCCGGGCGATGCCGACGCGCTGCTTCTGGCCGCCCGACAGCTCGGCGGGATAGCGCTCGCGCTTGTCGGCAAGGCCGACGAGATCGAGCAGCGTCGAAACCCGCGTCTCGATCTCGGCCTTGGGCGCGCCGGCGATCTCCAGCGGCAACGCGACATTGTCGAACACCGTGCGCGACGACAGCAGGTTGAAATGCTGGAAGATCATCCCGGTCTTTCGGCGGCGGGCGCGCCAGCCGGCCTCGCTCAGGCCGGTGACGTCCTCGCCTGCGATCAGGATCTGGCCGGATGTGGCCCGCTCCAGCCCGTTGACAAGGCGGATCAGCGTCGATTTGCCGGCGCCGGAGCGGCCGATGACGCCGAGGATCGCGCCCTCGGGCACATCGAGATCGATGCCGGCGAGCGCCGTCACCGCGCTCTGGCCGCTACGGGTCGGAAAGCTCTTCCCGACCTGCCTGAAGCTGATGATGGGATCTGGAGCCGGCGCGAAGCCGGCCTCGACGCGGAAGGCGTCGGGTTTCACGGGGGCGTTCATGATGGCCTCAGTTGTGGCGGCGCGGCGCGGTGAGCTGGCGGGCGGCGAGTTCAGCCGCGCCCGGCGTCGCGAAACGGTGGCCTTCCAGCGCGTGGAACGCCGACGATGCCGAGATGAAGGTGAAATAGCGTTCGTCGGGCCGGCGATTGACGAGCCCGGCCTGGGTCTCGCCGATCTCGATGATATAGGCCTGCGTCCGGGCCGGCTGCCGGTGATCATGGGAATGCTGCTGGGACATGATTGCGCCTCCACCGCTTGTGCGGCGTTGTGATGGACATCTGACGGGGATGAGACCGGCGCGAGGCCGGAATTCAGCGTGCGATCAGCGTCGACAACGTGGGGTGGCGCGGCGCTCGTTTCGGCGGACGGACAGGTCGGTCATGGTCTTCTCCATCGATCGGGAGCCCACGACATCGCCGTGGCGCTTTAGCGTTTGGTGACGCGGTGCAAGCTGCTCGCTCAAATCCCCGCGGCCACCGGACAGCGCCGATGACGCGATCAATCTGGTGCCGATTATCCGCTTTGTCAATCCGATCGTTCTTTTAAAGAAACACCCTTCGGCGAAAGAAGTTTGCGGGCCCGCACCGCGAAACGACAAAATCCTTCGCTCCCGGAGGCGGGCGTCCACCTGCGACCAAGCGCGGCTTGACGCCCGGCCCACGGAGGGGCATCTGCGGGCGATGTCGGCTTTTCTGCCCTCGCTCGCCCAGTTGCGCCGCTCCGTTCTCGGGGCGTGGCTGGCTGTCGCCTATGCGCTGGCGGTTCTGGCGGCGGGGCTCGCGCCGGGTGCGGCGATCGCCCATCCGGGGTTGGACGGCGCGCTGCTCTGCTCGGGGCTGGCGACCCCGAACCCGGACCTGCCGCAATCTGGGGGCGAGCCGGCTCATTGCAAGGGCTGCCCGGTCAATCCGGCGCTGGCCGCGCCCGACGTTCCGCCGCAGGCGGGCATCGTCAGGATCGCCGCCGCCCTCGCTGCCGCGCTGCCCGACCCGGAAGGCATCAGCGCCTGCGCCGCCTGCGCACTGCCGCCATCGCGCGCGCCGCCGGCTGCCTGATCGTCGCCCATTCGACCCCCAGCCTTCGACATCCCCATGGATCGCGCCCGCGCCACGCGGCGCTGCCGATCCGCTTCCGGCCCGCGCGAGCGGAGCCATCGCAGCCTTTCAGGATCACCCCATGAACACGTCCCTCACCCGCCTCGCCGCCATCGTCTTGACGCTGGCCGGCGCTGGCCTCCTCGCTCCCGCCGCGCTTGCCCATGACTACAAGGCCGGGCCGCTCATGATCGGCCATCCCTGGTCGCGCGCCACGCCGGCCGGCGCCAAGGTCGGCGGCGGCTATCTCTCGATCGAGAACACCGGGGCGACCGCCGACCGGCTCGTCTCGGTCTCGGTTCCCTTCGCCGGCCGCGCCGAAATCCACGAGATGGCGGTGACCAACGGCGTCATGACGATGCGGCCGCTCGAACAGGGCGTCGACGTGCCCGCCGGCGGCAAGATCGAGCTCAAGCCCGGCGGCTTCCACCTGATGTTCCTCGACCTCAAGGAGCCGCTGAAGCAGGACGAGCGCGTCAAGGGCACGCTGACCTTCGAGAAGGCCGGCACGGTCGAGGTCGAGTTCAAGGTCGAGAGCATCGGCTTCAAGGGCGGCGAGACCGAACACAAGCACTGAGGCCGCGACGACCGACGCCGGCGGCCGCGGCCGCCGGCTATTTCGGCTGCGCTTTGGCGATCGCCTCGTTCAAATCCTGCCATTCGTGGCAGCGGCCGCAGAGCGACGCGAGTTTGGCGAGATTGGCCTGCGCCGAGGCCATGTCGCCGGTCTCGAGGAACCATTCGCCCTGGTATTCCAGCGCCGGCAGGAAGGTCGGGTCCTGCCGCAGCGCCGCGTCGTAATAGGTCTTCGACAGCGGGTAGTTCTTCAGCTTGCGATGCGAATAGGCCAGCCAGTTCATGATCACCGGCGAATTCGGCTGGGCGACCAGCAGCCTGTCCAGCTTCTCGATCGCCGGCGGATAGTTCTTCTCCTCGATCCAGCGCCGGGCGGCGCGGTAGTCGGGATCCTCGTCGAGAGCGGTCCAGTCCGGCCCGACGGCATGGGCCGCGCCGGCTGCGAGCAGAGCGAGGACGATCACAAGACGACGCATCGCGACGACTCCCGGACGGATGGCTGCTGCAGGACCAGGCGCAGCCTGCGCCGCGATTATCACCATGGCGCGACGGCGCGCCAACCCCTTGCCGCCGGCGCCGCGAAGATGAACGGGGGTGAACCTTCCCGTTCACGCCACGTTGCGTCTGGGAATGTTCTCTCGGGGACATCCAGGAAACCAAGGGAGAGAACCATGCGTCACTTTCTGATCGCCGCCGCCATTGCGCTGGGGGCCGCCGCGACACCGGCCGTCGCCAGCGAAGCCTTCGCCGACGCGAAGGGCCTCGACAATGTCGAGGTCAGCTATACCCGCCACAACCGCGAGCATCGCATGTGGGAGATCCAGCGGACCCAGGAGATGCAGCAGCGCCGGCGCTATCGCGGCGACGGCTACGGCCGGGGCTACGGTCCGCCGCCGCATGCGCGCGCCTATGGCCGCCGCGATCGCGACCGCTACGACAACCGCTACTGAGCGATCCGCCCGATGAAGGGCCCGGCTGAAAGGCCGGGCCTTTTTCCGTTTCGGGCGAGGCGCTGCCTCCCCGTCATGCTCGCCCTTGTGGCGAGCATCTCGTGACGGTGAGGCGTCGGTAGGGAGCTTTATCCGGCACGAGATTCTCGGGTCTGCGCTGCGCTCCGCCCGAGAATGACGGGCAGGCAAAATCCCCGCCCACGCTTTCGCGCGGCGGCTTCCATGAGGGGCAGCGGAGCGCCGCGAGGCGCGAGGGTATAAAGCCGCAACCATTGAGCCAGGTCGCGGCGCGGGCAGATTGAGCCACTGCCCGCACGCCCCGTGGCGCTCCGCTCGTCGGCGATTTTGGGCTCCGGGCCGCGCTTATCGGGCCTGTGGCCAGCCATCGCCGCGAGCCGTTTCGACGCCAGTTCGGCTCATCGCCTCGTCGCGTCTACTCAGGCATGGGACGAAGGCGTGATGCCGCCGACCGTTCCAGCGAGCTCCTCGCGCAGGGACCGTAGTGTCCCCAGGGCGGTGCCCCGAAGCCTCCCGGGAGCGGGGTGCAAACCCGCCCGCAGGCGCCGCCCCCATCCCGGTCGTCAGCATGCCTCCGGACGGCCGCCCCTCGGGGATGAGGTGATGCAGGATAAGGGCGAGGGAGACGGGGCGGGGATAAGTTTCGCAGGAGGTGCAACGGTATTTATCCTTCTCCGCTCGGGGGAGAAGGGGAGCGCGGTGCGCTCAACTGCGGCCGGGAATCATCCTGACGGCGTTGCCGAGATGGGTGGCGCAGGCCTTCATGTCCTTCTTCGCCATCATGTCGCTGGCCAGCGTCATTTCCTTCATCGCGGCCGCCTTTTTGGCCGGGTCTTCCATCTTGGCGGTTTCGGCGTTCATCTTGGCGAGTTCGCCATCGCTGCAGCTTGTCGGCGTCATCGGCGTGGTGTCGGGCGCAGCCGGCTTGGTCTGCGCCTGGGCCGCCGAGACCGCGAGCGCGAAGCCGAGCGCGGCGAGGGTCATGGTGGTTTTGAACATGGTTTCTCTCCCTGTCTGGGCCGGATGGCCGTTTTGCGGGAAACAGGGGGCGGCGGTGATTGTTCCGGCCGCCCCGTCCCGATCCGTCAGTCGATGATCTCCGCACCCGCCGCTTCGAGGCGCGCGACACTGTCCTTCATCTGCTGCAGACGCTCGGGCGAATGGCCCTCCCACACCGTCACTTCGCCGACGACAAGCAGCGGCTGTCGCGAGCGATAGGAGCGCGTCGGATTGCCGGGGAATTTCTTGTCGGTCAGGTTGGGATCGTCAACGATCTCGCCGGTCGGCGCGACGATGTAGATGCGCTGGCGCTCCTCGCCGCGGGCGAGCTCCGCGCCCCAGATCGCGGCATCGAGCGTGCCGCTGCAATAAACCCAGGAGAGCGGCCTGCCCTCCCGGAAATTGGAGGCATGGCCGACGGCGATCAAATCTCCGGGCTTCAGATCGGCGCGGGTGCCGTGATAGAGGCGCTGCGGCAGGGTGGTTTCTGTGGTCGGCATCGGGTTGCTCCCTTGAAGCGAATCGGGGGCAGCCTTCATGGACCAGCCACCCCGGCTTGCGGCAAGCCCCGTCCCGGGTTAGACAATGATGGTGGCAGGGAACGACACCCTGCTTTCCACCACAACCTCAATCTCGCTCAGCCCTCATCCTGAGGAGCCGTTCCCTTGCGAATGGCGTCTCGAAGGATGCTCCAGAGGGCGCGGGAACTGGAGCATCCTTCGAGACGCTGCTTCGCAGCTCCTCAGGATGAGGGCTCGGGTTATCAGACCGCCCCGGAATCCCGCGCGCTCCGTCACAGTCGTTCCCAGCCTGACGCGAGGCACAGGAACCGCGACGCTTTCCTGCTCCCGGATGGGAGACGGTGGCGCGGAGCGCCGGATGAGGGTGTGCCCTTTCCGAAGGAAGCGCAGCGGCTCCGCCATCGCTCCAACAATCAGCGGCGGGCCCTCACCCCTGCCCCTCTCCCATCCGGGAGAGGGGTTCTTCCAGCGCCTCAGCCGGCTAGCGCGAGAACCACGACGCGGAACCCTCTCCCGGAGGGAGAGGGCAGGGTGAGGGGTCGGACGGTCTCCGCATGCGGCGCGACCTTGCCGGTGCTGCGGTCGGCTGGGCGCTTTGCTGGTCGGAGGGCCGACACCTCATCCCTGCCCTTCTCACTGAACCCGGATACATCCGGGTTCAGCACTCAGAGTGTCGAAGTCGGGTAGACCCGACYTCGATGCAGGAGAAGGGTTCTTCCAGTGCGCTTCGCCCGTACCGTCATGCTCGCCCTCGTGGCGAGCATCCACGTCTTGGGCGCAGCGCTCGACAAGCGAAGACGTGGATGGTCGGGACAAGCCCGACCATGACGGAAAGGGCGCGGAAGCCCGACGCGGAACCCTCTCCCGGAGGGAGAGGGCAGGGTGAGGGGATGGACGATCTCCGCATGAGGCGAGACCTCGCCGGTGCTGCGGTTGGCTGGGCGCTTCGCTGGTCGACGGGCCGACGCCTCACTAAGCCTCTTCAAAGTATATCGTCAGGCCACCCTTGCATACTGGATAAAAGTCTCGCGAGCCGCACCTATTTCAATAATGTTCGACACGTCACTTAGCATGTTGGCTTTGGTGCTAATCTTTGCAATCGAGCCGACCACCGAATTTAGCGAAGGCGCATTTGCCGCCCTAACCAAATCCGAGAACATCAGGAATTTGTTAGCAACGGCGTTCGCGTGGTCCCCAACGAACTCAAAGATAGCCTTTTTCCCGTCAAACACGACAATATTGTGAGCCTCCCAAGCCGCGTCGCGCCCAACGACCTCTTGCTTACGAGCGACGTTTTGGCGGCCAAAGATGTCGCTTACACGATCGAAAACTGCACTGTTAGCGTGTCGCTCCTTGGACTCTGCGGCACGAAGGAGTGCCCGGCCAACCGCGCCAGTGGAGGCATTAGCTACAGAGATAATCGCACCCTCGATCCGGTCAAGCGGAGCTGATGCGGCGAATACGCTGGCCCCATCATAGGCGACGCCGAACCAGTCAGCGGTATCCTTTGCAGCTCGGTCGAAAAAGTCTGATGCGCCCGACATCTCGGCCTCTCGCATGCCTAGAGCGCAATCTGACACGAAACATCTGTCACCAGATACAGAGATATGGACCGCAGCCAACACACCGCTCGGGTAGGATACCGGCACACTGACGACGCTGGCCTCGCCAAACTCACGTACTGAGACAAGTCGCGCCACTGCTGTGGCTATGGCACTTCTAAGAGGGCGTGTATCCGTGATCATTTTCAGACACCCAAATCCCACTGTGCACCTGACGGGGGAATGGCCTCAGGGTTGATCAGCCGGATTCTACCACAGACGTAGGACAACGCAGCATCATATGTCTGGAAATCGGGCTCAATCCGCCTCGCAGCGTGAACGCCAGGTTTCAAAACATGGCGCTCGACAGCGGCGACATGGTCTTTGCATGTGTGTTCATGCGTATCACCCGGCAAGAAGACCAATCCCTGAATTTCAGGTGGCGTTGGCGCGCCAAAACCGTTGCTATGACCACTGATAGGTCGCCATTCGAGACGATATAGAACTAAACAAGTCTTCTGGCCCGGCTGGTCACATTCCAGTTGGAACGTGGCCACATCAGGGAAAGTTGGAAAGACCGATATTCGAAATTTGAGTCCACGAGGCATCGCCTGTGCAATGCGCAAGCGGCGCTCAAAAAACATCACGGGGTAGCTGCCGGCGCGGTTCTTCTTAGGCTGCCATCCCGCTCCAGCGGCCAGCTCCTTGTCAGATTCCAGATAGAAAACCGCTTCATTGAGTTCCAGCGCCATTGCACTTTACAGAACCACGCAATTTAACGGATTGCCAGTCAGATGGCTGCCCTATCGCCACACTTGCTTCAATGCGTCCCCGGTTGATTATTGCCTCCGCCCCTTCCGCCTCCCACCGCTCTCCCCAGCCCCAACCGGCCGCTGCTCCGTCCTCGGCCCCATCTCATCCAGCCCCGGCTTCCTCGGCCGCGCCCGCCCCACCGGCTTGCCCTCGCCGCCGCCGAAATTATGCGGCCCCATATCCGCATCCGTCGGTTTCCGCGCCCGCGTCGGCAGGTTCGCGCTCGCTCCATAGCTCCGCTCGCCCTTGTAGCGCCCGGCCGACGCCTCGACGTCGCCCTGCCTTGCCAGCGGGTCGTCCGAGATCGCCAGTTCCGTCGCCTGCAGGCGCTTGATCTCGTCGCGCAGGCGGGCGGCGGTTTCGAACTCCAGGTCGGCGGCGGCTTCGCGCATGCGCTTTTCGAGGTCGGCCAGCGCCGCCTTGAAGTTGTGCCCGGCGGCGGGCGTGCTCATCCCCGCATCGACCGTGACGTGGTCGCGCTCATAGACCGAGCCGAGAATGTCGCCGATGGCGCGCTTGATCGTCTGCGGCGTGATGCCGTGTTCGCGGTTATAGGCCTCCTGCTTCTCGCGGCGACGCGCGGTCTCGGCCAGCGCGCGCTCCATCGAGCCGGTGATGTGGTCGGCATAGAGGATGACGCGGCCGTCGACGTTGCGGGCGGCGCGGCCGATGGTCTGGATCAGCGAGGTCTCGGAGCGCAGAAAACCCTCCTTGTCGGCGTCGAGAATGGCGACGAAGCCGCATTCGGGGATATCGAGGCCCTCGCGCAGCAGGTTGATGCCGACGAGGACATCGAAGGCGCCGAGCCGCAGGTCGCGCAGGATCTCGATGCGCTCGATCGTGTCGATGTCGGAGTGCATGTAGCGCACCCGCGTGCCGTTCTCGTGGAGATATTCGGTGAGGTCCTCGGCCATGCGCTTGGTCAGCACCGTGACCAGCGTGCGATAGCCCGCCGCCGTGACCTCCTTGATCTCGTCGAGCAGATCGGCGACCTGGTGCTTGGCGGGACGGATCTCGACCGGCGGATCGATCAGCCCGGTCGGCCGGATGACCTGCTCGGTGAAGACGCCGCCGGTGCGGTCCATCTCCCAGGCGCCGGGCGTGGCCGAGACATGCACCGACTGCGGGCGCATCGCGTCCCATTCCTCGAAGCGCAGCGGCCGGTTGTCCATGCAGGAGGGCAGGCGGAAGCCGTATTCGGCCAAAGTCGCCTTGCGGCGAAAGTCGCCGCGATACATGCCGCCGATCTGCGGCACGGTGACGTGGCTCTCGTCGGTGAAGACCAGCGCGTTGTCGGGCAGATACTCGAACAAAGTCGGCGGCGGCTCGCCCGGCTTGCGGCCGGTGAGATAGCGCGAATAGTTCTCGATGCCGTTGCAGGAGCCGGTGGCCTCGATCATCTCGATGTCGAAGGTGCAGCGCTGGTCGAGCCGCTGCGCCTCGAGATAGCGGCCCATCCTGTTCAGTTCATCCAACCTGCCACGCAATTCCTCCTTGATCGACTTCACCGCCTGGGTCAGCGTCGGGCGCGGCGTGGTGTAGTGCGAATTGCCGTAGACTTTCACGAATTCGAGGTCGGCGGTCTTCTGGCCGGTCAG
This sequence comes from Allobosea sp. P2_A10, assembly GCF_056405115.1. Classification (NCBI taxonomy): domain Bacteria; kingdom Pseudomonadati; phylum Pseudomonadota; class Alphaproteobacteria; order Hyphomicrobiales; family Alloboseaceae; genus Allobosea; species Allobosea sp. P2_A10. The sequence goes on from NZ_JBFUCS010000013.1 coordinate 22,806, forward strand.
CGGATCGAATTCCGCGATGCTCTCGACCTCGTCGCCGAACAGGCCGATGCGCCAGGCGCGGTCTTCATAATGGGCCGGGAACAGCTCGATGACGTCGCCCCGGACCCGGAACGAGCCGCGCGTAAAATCGTGCTGGGTGCGCTTGTATTGCAGCGCCACCAGATCGGCGATGAGCTGGCGCTGCTCGATCTTCTCGCCGAGCTTGATGCCGAAGGTCATCGCCGTATAGGTCTCGACCGAGCCGATGCCGTAGATGCAGGAGACGGACGCTACGATGATGACGTCGTCGCGCTCCAGCAGCGAGCGCGTCGCCGAGTGGCGCATGCGGTCGATCTGCTCGTTGATCGAGCTTTCCTTCTCGATGAAGGTGTCCGAGCGTGGCACATAGGCCTCGGGCTGGTAGTAGTCGTAATAGGAGACGAAATACTCGACCGCGTTGTCTGGGAAGAAGCTCTTGAACTCGCCATAGAGCTGCGCCGCGAGCGTCTTGTTGGGCGCGAGGATCAGCGCCGGGCGCTGCGTCAGCTCGATCACCTTGGCCATGGTGAAGGTCTTGCCCGAGCCGGTGACGCCGAGCAGGACCTGGTCGCGCTCCTGATTGCCGATGCCGTCGAGCAGATCGGCGATCGCGGTCGGCTGGTCGCCGGCGGGCTCGAAGTCGGACTGCATGCGGAAGGGAATGCCGCCCTCGGATTTGTCGGGGCGCGGCGGACGATGCGGCGTCCAGGCTTTTCCGGGGTCGATGAACGGGCTGCCGGTTTCGAGCAGGCTTTGCAGCGACTGCGCGGTCAGGCTCGCGGCCGTCTCGCCCTCGATGCCGTCGAAGGCGGAATCGGCCCTCTTCGTGAGCTTGCGCTTGGGCCTTTCCTCGCCGCCGGGCCGCTCCGTGGCGTAGCTTGGCTTCGCTTCGTAGCCAGCCTGGGGCTTGTCGGAGAACCCGGCCGCGCCGCCGGGCACCGCGTTGCCGCGATTGATCGCCGGGTTGAGCAGGTCGGCGAGATAGCCCTCCAGCGGCTTGAGCTCGGGCCGCGTCGCCTTGGAATTGGGCGTGCGGGCGCTGGCCGGCTTCTTGGCCGGCTTTTTGGCGGGCTGGGGCTTGGCGGGAGCATCGGGGCTTTTCGACATGGCGCCAATATGGGGCGAGTCCGCGCGGGGCGCGAGAGGGTGGGGCGCATGGCGGTGCGGACTGGTGACAGGAGATGGCAGGAGCGGGATAGCTTCGCCGGCGCGGGCCCGCCCTATTTCAGCGCCACGATGATCATCAGGAAGACCAGCACCAGCAGGAGCTGGCGCAGGCTCCAGTTGAGCTTGCCGAGCGCGTCGGCCGTGGTTTCGGGCGGGTCGTCCTCGGGGTCGGTTGCGGGTGGCGGCGCGACCGGAGCCGGCACGCTCGTCCAGTCGAGCGTCTCGACCAGCCCGCGCGCCGGCGTGCTCGTCCGGCCATCCGGCTCCAGCCCGAGATGCCAGGCGACCGGCAGGCTGGGCCCGGCGTCGCGCTCGGCCTCGCGGACCCAGAGGCTGGTGCTGGCGGCGAGCGTCAGCGTCCGCGCGGCGCCCGACAGGATATCGCGGCGCAGGCTCTCGAAGACGGCGGCCGGCGCGAGCAACTCGGCGTCGAGCCCGCTTTCGCTGTCGTCGCGGGCCGTGAGCGTCAGCAGCAGGCGCGGCTCGGCTCCGGCCGGCAGCGGCCGCAGGATCAGCGCGATCTCGCCCGCCTCCCCCTTGAAACCGACCCGGCGCAGACTGTCCTGAACCGGCCGGGCGGAAGCGAGAATGCGCGGCGTCCCGACGAGCGCGCCCTCGCGCAGGGCGACGCCATCGGCGAGCTCGAGCGTATCGGCCTCCAGCCGCAGACGCCGGCCGAGCCCCTGGAAAAAAATGTCGGAGACGCCCTCGACCGTCATGCGGCCCGCACCGAGGGTGACAGCGCGCCTCGCTTTCGAATCGTCCATGCGGCCCCCGCCCTCTTGCGCGGCGACGATAGCAGGTCGCCCGTGCCGCGCCAGAAGCGCCGCCGCCGGCATTGCTGACATTGTCTTGCCGTCTCGCGTGGCTATCGTGCCCACCAAACGGGGGAAACGACGAGGTGCAACGCCAATGACCGACGAACTCGTGCTCTACACCAACCCGATGTCGCGCGGCCGGATCGCGCGCTGGATGCTGGAAGAGGTTGRCCAGCCCTATCACACCGAGATCCTCGGCTTCGGCCCGGAGATGAAGGGCGATTACAAGGCTGTGAACCCGATGGGCAAGGTGCCGGCGCTGAAGCATGGCGACCTCGTCGTGACCGAATGCGCCGCGATCTGCGCCTATCTCGCCGACGCCTTTCCCGCTGCCGGGCTCGCGCCGGAGCCGACGAGCCGGCTGCGCGGCCCGTATTACCGCTGGATGTTCTTCGGCGCGGGACCGACCGAGGCCGCAGTCACCAACAAGGCGCTCGGCGTCGCGGTGCCTTCCGAACGCGAGGGCATGGTCGGCTACGGCAGCTTCGGCGCGGTGATGGACACCCTGGAGGGCGCGGTGAGGCAGGGCGACTACCTGCTCGGCGACAGGTTCAGCGCGGCCGACGTCTATCTCGGTTCGCAGATCATCTGGGGTTTGCAGTTCGGCTCGATGGAAAAGCGCCCGGCCTTCGAGGCCTATGCCAAGAAGCTCGCCGGCCGGCCGGCGGCGATCAAAGCACGCGAGATCGACGATGCGCTGGTGGCTGAGATGAAGAAGGCGGGGTAGCGCAGGGACGCCCTCAGCGAAACGCCGCCGTCATTCCGGGCGCAGCGCAGCGGAGACCCGGAATCCATCGTAGAGCAACGACAGCGCTCGATGATGGATTCCGGATCGGCGCGGCTTTGCCGCTTGTCTGGAATGACGGCGCGTTGGCGTATCCGAACGGGACGGCCATCGGATTCCGCCTCCCGCCCAGCGCATGACGCACTGCAGCAAGGCCGGGTTGCCCGGCGTTTTTGCGTGGGCTAGTTTTGGCGGATCGAGGGGTTCTTCTGGTTTCGCGTCCGCCTTTGCGCGGCGCACCCCGTACAGGCAGACATGACCGCCATCGCAGAAACCGCCCTGCCGCGTCACGGCATGAGCTTCCGTTCCTTCGTGACGCTGACCGCGGCGCTGATGGCGGTGAACGCGCTCGCGATCGACTCGATGCTGCCGGCCCTGCCGGAGATCGGCGAGACGCTCGGCATCACCGAGGCGAACGACCGGCAGTGGATCGTCACGGCCTATCTGCTCGGCTTCGGCGTGGCGCAGATCGTTTACGGGACGCTGTCGGACCGCTTCGGCCGGCGGCCGGTGCTGCTGTTCGGGCTCGGGCTTTACGTGCTGGCCAGCATCGGCGCGGCCTGCTCAAGCTCCTTCGAGGCGATGATGTGGGCGCGCGTGCTGCAGGGCGTCGGTGCGGCGGCGACGCGCGTGCTGGCAATTTCGATCGTGCGCGATTGCTACTCCGGCCGCGACATGGCGCGCGTGATGTCGCTGGCGATGATCGTCTTCCTTGCAGTGCCGATCCTGGCGCCCTCGATCGGCCAGGCGATCCTCTGGGTCGCGCCGTGGCGCTGGATTTTCGGCGTGCTGACGATCTTTGGCGCGGCCGTCCTCGTGGTCGCGGCGCTGCGCCTGCCGGAGACGCTGCATGAGGAGGACCGCAAGCCGATCGAATTCCACAGCGTGATCGCCGCGTTCCGGATCACGCTGACGACACGCATCGCGGTCGGCTACATGCTGGCGATGGCCTTCGTCATCGGCGGACTGTTTGGCTTCATCAACTCGGCGCAGCAGGTCTTCGTCGACGTGTTCGACGCGGAGCGCTTCTTCACCATCATCTTCGCGCTGATCGCCGGCTGCATGGCGGTGGCGTCGCTGGTGAATTCGCGCATCGTGGTCAGGCTCGGCATGCGCCGGGTCTCGCATGGCGCGCTGCTCGGCTACATCGCACTGACCAGCCTGCATGCGCTGGTGGCGCTGGCGGGCTACGAGACGCTGTGGAGCTTCGCCGCTTTCCAGGGCGGGGCGATGTTCTGCTTCGGGCTGCTCGCGCCGAATTTCGGGGCGATGGCGATGGACCCGCTCGGCCATGTCGCGGGCACGGCCTCATCGGTGCAGGGCTTCGTCACCACGCTCGGCGGGGCTCTGCTGGGCTTCTATATCGGCCAGCATTTCAACGGCACGGTTGTGCCGATGACGCTGGGCTTCTCGCTCTGCGGGCTGGTGGCGCTGGCGATGGTGCTCTGGGCCGAAAAAGGCCGGCTGTTCCGGCCGACGCCGGGTCGCAGCTGAAAGAGCATTCGTCATCTCTGATGGAAAACAGGCCATCTGGGCTGGCCTTAGGCCCTTCGACCGCCGCCTCTTGGCGACGGGCATGCCGGGAATCGTCTTCAGTCCGGTAGAGATCGATAGAGATTCGCATTGGCCCGGGAAGCGTCGCCGCCGATCGGCCTCCCGTATTCGGGGTGACTCACGCGGTCTTGAGATTGACCGCCGAGGACTTGCCGGTCTTGCGATCGGCCTCGAGATCGTAGCTGATCTTCTGACCTTCGTTCAGGCCGCGCATGCCAGAGCGCTCGACTGCGCTGATATGCACGAAGACATCGCTGCCGCCCTGATCGGGCGTGATGAATCCGTAGCCCTTGGTTTCATTGAACCATTTCACGGTACCCGTGCTCACGTGCTGTTCCTTTTGGTCTCTGTTCAGGCCGGCACATGCCGACCCAACTGACACTGTAGAAGGCAATCCGCCATAGTTGCAATGACGCGTCGCAAAAGCATATTCGCAGGCGCGAAGCGCAATGCCGGCGATGCAGGCCCGTCCCGAGCGCACGGCCTCTTGCCCGACGCTTCGCGCTCCCGCATGAACGCTTCTGAAAATGCCGAGGGAGGGCCTCAAGCCATGACGAACTACGTAATCGATCCGCCGGCCGTGACGGCCGTTCCGGTAGCCGGCGGCGGGCTCTTTCCGGTGCGGCGCGTCTTCTGCGTCGGTCGCAACTACGCCGAGCACACCCGCGAAATGGGTGGCGATCCCGACCGCGAGGAGCCGTTCTTCTTCACCAAACCCGCCGACGCGCTGCTGATCAACGGCGCCGACATGCCCTACCCCACGAAGACGAAGGATCTCCATCACGAGATGGAGCTGGTCGTCGCGATCGGCACGGGGGGCCGGGACATCGCCGAGGCCGACGCGCTCTCCCACGTTTACGGCTATGCCGCCGGTCTCGACATGACGCGCCGCGACCTGCAGGCCGCCGCCAAGAAGGGCGGCAAGCCCTGGGACATGTCGAAGGGCTTCGATCTGTCGGGCCCTATCGGCGAAATCGTGCCCGCCAGCCATTCCGGCCACCCCAGCGCCGGAAAGATCGAACTCGTCGTAAACGGCGTGCCGCGCCAGAGTTCCGACCTCTCCAAGCAGATCTGGAATGTCGAGGAGACGATCTCCTATCTCTCCAGCCTCGTCGTGCTGGCTCCCGGCGACCTGATCTTCACCGGCACGCCCGAGGGCGTCGCGGCGGTGGTCAAGGGCGACACGCTGGAAGGCGAGATCGCCGGCGTCGGCACCGTGCGCACGCGCATCGTGTGATCGCTGTCGCATGACACCCACTCAGCCCTCATCCTGAGGAGCCGCGAAAGCGGCGTCTCGAAGGATGCTCCAGGAAACGCCGAAGCGGACTGGAGCATCCTTCGAGACGCGCTCTTGCAGAGCGCTCCTCAGGATGAGGGCTGAGGATGAAAAAGCTTCGCCGAATTCGGAAGGACAACCTCATGACGCTCACCCCCGACGCCGCCGGCGTCTTCCCGATCGCGCCGACGCCGTTCAACCCGGACGGGACCATCGACTGGACCTCCACCGACCGGCTGTTCTCGTTTTATGATGGCATCGGCTCGGACGGCACGACCGTGCTCGGCATCATGKGCGAAGCGCCGAAGCTGGAGCCGGAGGAATCGGTCGGCATCGTCAAAAGCGCGGTCAGGAACATGCCGGGCAAGCCGGTGATCGTCGGCGTTTCCGCGCCGGGTTTCGCCGCGATGCGCTCGCTGGCGCGCCAGTCGATGGATCTGGGCGCGGCCGCCGTGATGATCGCGCCGCCGCCAGCCTTGCGCACCGACGACCAGATCACCGGCTATTACGCGCAGGCCGTCGAGGCGATCGGGACCGACATCCCCTTCGTGATCCAGGATTATCCGCTGACCCTGTCGGTGATCATGACGCCTGCGGTCATCCGCAAGATCGTGATGGACAACCCGTCCTGCGTGATGCTGAAGCATGAGGACTGGCCGGGGCTGGAGAAGATCTCGACGCTGCGCAAGTTCCAGGCGGACGGTAGCCTGCGGCCGATCTCGATCCTGACCGGCAATGGCGGCATGTTCCTCGATTTCGAGATGGAGCGCGGCGCCGATGGCGCGATGACCGGCTACGCCTTCCCCGAACTGCTGATCGACGTGGTCAGGCTGCAGAAGGCCGGACAGCGCGACGCCGCCCACGACATCTTCGACGCGCATCTGCCGCTGCTGCGCTACGAGCAGCAGCTCGGCATCGGGCTTGCCGTGCGCAAATACACCATGATGAAGCGCGGCATCCTGGGCAGCGACGCCCAGCGCAAGCCGGGGCCAGCAATCAGCGCGATGGCCAAGGCGGAGGTGGACTACCTGCTGGCGCGCGTAGCCAAGCACGATCCGCGCGCCAAACTTTGAGACGAACCACCGCCGTCATTCCGGGCGCAGCGAAGCGGAGACCTGGAATCCATCATAAAGCCCAGCGCCTTTCGATGGATCCCGGGTCAAGCCCGGGATGACGGCGGTGGTTTCTGGAAGACCTACTCCAGCCAGGTCGCGATGCCAGCAGCCGCCGCGACGCCTGTCGAGAAGCAGGCTTGCAGCAGATAGCCACCGGTCGGGGCTTCCCAGTCCAGCATCTCGCCCGCGACGAAGACGCCGGGCAGACGCTTCAGCATGAAGCCGTCATCGACCTCGCCGGTCACGATGCCGCCGGCCGTCGAGATGGCCCGCGCGATCGGGGCCATGCCGGTCAGGGTCAGCGGCGCGGCCTTGATGAGAGCCGCGAGCAAGGCCGGCTCCTGCGGCAGGGCAGCGCCCGCGCTTTCGCGCAGCACGGCGATCGCGGCCGGCGACAATCCAGCCGCCTTGCGCAGATGGTTGCTCAGCGTCTCGCCCTTGCGGCGCTGGCCCAGCCTCTCGATCAGGCGAGCGGTTTCCATGTCCGGGCGCAGATCGAGCGTGATCGCGGCCTTGCCGTCGCGCAGCACCGCCTCGCGCAGCAGGCCCGACAGCGCGTAGACCGCGCCGCCCTCGATGCCGTCAGCGTCGATCATCGCCTCGCCGGTGGCCTGGCGCTCGCCGCATCTGATGACGAGGCGCTTCAGCGGGACGCCGGCGAAGCGCTCGCGCATCATCGGCGACCAGTCGACCGTGAAGCCGCCATTGGCCGGAAGCAGCGGCGCGACGGCGACGCCTCGCTCGGCCAGCAATGACGCCCAGCCGCCATCGGAGCCGAGGCGCGGCCAGCTCGCGCCGCCGAGCGCCAGCAGCGTCGCGTCGGCCCGGACAGCCTGCGTGCCGCCATCGCGGGTCTCGAACAGCAGCGCGCCATCCTCGCTCCAGCCGGTCCAGAGGTGGCCGGCGGCGAGCGTAACGCCTTGCCCTTGCAGACGACGCAGCCAGGCGCGCAGCAGCGGCGAGGCCTTCATCGCCTCGGGGAAGACGCGGCCGCTCGTGCCGACGAAGCTGTCCGCGCCGAGTTCGTCGGCCCAGTCGCGCAGCGCCTGCGGGGGGAAGGCGCGGATCGCGGGTTCGAGCCAGCCTTGCGCCGTGCGGTAGCGCGTCAGGAAAAGGTCGAGCGGTTCGGAGTGGGTGAGATTCAGCCCGCCGCGCCCCGCGAGCAGGAATTTGCGCGCCGGCGACGGCATGCGGTCATAGATGGTGACGCGATGGCCGGCGAGCGAGAGCCGTTCGGCGGCGATGAGGCCGGATGGGCCTGCGCCGATGATCGCAATGGTTTTGGCTTGCATGGCGGAGGGCTTGGGGCCGGCGAGAGCGCGGGTCAAGCTCCGTCGTCATGCTCGGTCTTGCCCCGAGCATCTCGTGCTCGCTTTCGGTGTTTCATCCTGCGTGAGATTATCGGGGCTAGCCCGATCATGACGTCGCGCCGTCAGCCCCGCGCGAACGTCTCGTCGAAGGCGTAGCCCGCGCCGCGCACGGTGCGCAGCGGGTCCTTGGCGTCGCCCGGCGTGATCGCCTTGCGCAGGCGGCCGACATGGACGTCGACGGTGCGCTCGTCGATGTAGACGTCGCGGCCCCAGACGGCATCGAGAAGCTGGGCCCGGGAATAGACGCGGCCAGGCGCCTGCATCAGAAATTCAAGCAGGCGAAACTCGGTCGGGCCGAGATGGAGCTCCATGCCCGAACGGCGGACGCGCCGCGTCGTGCGGTCGAGCTCGAGATCGCCGGCGGCGAGCAGGCCCGCGACGTGGCCTGGTTTGGCGCGGCGCAGCAGCGCCTGGATGCGCGCGATCAATTCAGGCAGCGAGAACGGCTTGACGACATAGTCATCGGCTCCGGTGGCGAGCCCGCGCACGCGCTCGGTCTCCTCTCCGCGCGCGGTCAGCATGATGATCGGCACGCGCTCGGTGTCGCGGCGCGCGCGCAGCCGGCGGCAGAGCTCTATCCCCGACAGGCCCGGCAGCATCCAGTCGAGGAGGACGAGATCGGGCGTGTTGTCGCGCAGATGAAGCTCCGCATCGTCGCCGCGCGCGACGCTGTCGACCTCGAAGCCTTCGGCCTCGAGATTGTAGCGCAACAGCAGCGTCAGCGGCTCCTCGTCCTCGACGATCAGGATGCGTGCGGGCATGTCTTGGCTGTCCCTGGGACGACGACGCGGCTCAGGAGCCGGTCACCGCCTCGACCTCGATGTTGGTGGTGTCGAGCTTGGGCCGGTTGATGTCGAGCGTGCCGCCGGTGACGAGGTAGTGGATCGTCTCGGCGATGTTGGTGGTGTGGTCGCCGATGCGCTCGACATTCTTGGCGCAGAACAGGAGATGCGTGCAGAAGGTGATGTTGCGCGGATCTTCCATCATGTAGGTCAGCAGCTCGCGGAAGAGCGAGGTGTAGAGCGCGTCGATCTCGCCGTCGCGGTGCCAGACCTCCATCGCCTTCTGCTCGTTGCCGGCGGCATAGGCGTCGAGCACATCCTTGAGCTGGGCCTGGACGAGACGGCTCATATGTTCGAGGCCGACCACGGCGCGCTGGGGCGGCTGGAACTGGCCGGAGATCGCGACCGCGCGCTTGGCGATGTTCTTGGCGAGGTCGCCGACGCGCTCGATGTCGGAGGCGATGCGGATCGCCGAGATCAGCTCGCGCAGATCGTTGGCCAGCGGCTGGCGGCGCGCGATCGTCAGCACGGCGCGCTCCTCGACATCGCGCTGGAGGTTGTCGAGGCGCTGATCGGCCGAGATCACCTTCTGGGCGAGCGCCGTGTCGCGGCGCACCAGCGCCACCGTGGAATCGCCGAGCATGCGCTCGGACATGCCGCCCATCTCGGCGAGGCTGCGGCGCAGCGCCTCGAGTTCGGCGTCGTAGGAGCGGACGATATGGTCGGACATGGGAGGGAGTCCTCTGGCGGCGGATGCAGGGATGCTTGAAACGTCTCGTCGGCTCAGCCGAAGCGGCCGGTGACGTAGTCCTGCGTCTGCTTCTTGTGCGGGTTCATGAAGATGGTGTTGGTCGGGGCGAACTCGATGACCTCACCGAGATACATGAAGGCGGTGTACTGCGAGATGCGCGCCGCCTGCTGCATGTTGTGGGTCACGATGACGATGGTGAAGTCGGTCTTGAGCTGCTCCAGCAGGTCCTCGATCTTGCCGGTCGAGATCGGGTCGAGCGCCGAGGTCGGCTCGTCGAACAGGATCACCTCCGGCTTCTGGGCGATGGTGCGGGCAATGCACAGGCGCTGCTGCTGGCCGCCAGACAGGCCCATGCCCGACGCCTTGAGCTTGTCCTTGACCTCGTCCCAGAGCGCGGCGCGGCGCAGCGCGCCCTCGACGCGATCGTCGAGTTCCGATTTCGGCGGCTTCTCGTAAAGGCGGATGCCGAAGGCGACGTTGTCGTAGATCGACATCGGGAACGGCGTCGGCTTCTGGAAGACCATGCCGATGCGCGAGCGCAGCTCGTTGACGTCGACCTCGTTGGAGATGACGTTGCGGCCGTCGAGCATGACCTCGCCGGTGGCGCGCTGCTCGGGATAAAGCGAGTAGATCCGGTTGAAGATGCGCAGCAATGTCGACTTGCCGCAGCCCGACGGGCCGATCAGCGCCGTGACGTGGCGGTCGCGGAAGTCGAGGTTGATGTTCTTCAGCGCCTTGTGCTCGCCGTAGTAGAAATCGAGGTTCTTGACCGCGATACGGACCATGGCGTCGGCATCGAGCGATTGCGGGCTGAGTTCAAGGGTCGAAAGCATCGAAGATTTCCTTCGGATCTGACGCGACGGGTTTTGTCTTGTGAGTTACTTCGCGCCGCGCACGATGCGGCGGGCGACGAGCGAGAGCAGCAGGATCGAGACCGTGATGATCAGCGAACCCGCCCAGGCGAGCTGCTGCCAGTTCTCGTAAGGCGCGGAGGCGAACTGGTAGATCGTCACGGGCAGGTTGGAAACGCCGCCCGAGAGCGTCGGCGAGAACCAGAAATTATTGTTCAGCGCGGTGAAGATCAACGGTGCGGTTTCGCCGGCGATGCGGGCGAGCGCCAGCAGGATGCCGGTGACCATGCCGGATTTTGCGGCGCGCCAGGTGATCGCGGTGATCACGACCGAAGGCGGGGCGCCGAGCGCGGCGCCGGCCTCGCGCAAGGGTCCCGGAACCAGCCGCAGCATGTCCTCGGTGGTGCGCACGATGACCGGGATCGCGATGATGCCGAGCGCGACGCCGCCGGCCCAGCCGGAATAGCCGCGGAACGGCTCGACCAGGATGACGTAGACGAACAGGCCGATCAGGATCGACGGAGCCGAGAGCAGGATGTCGTTGATGAAGCGGATCAGGTCGGCGAGCTTCGAGCCCTTGCCATATTCCGCGAGATAGGTGCCCGCCAGCACGCCGATCGGCGTCGCCACGACGATGCCGAGGAAGGTCAGCACGATCGAGCCGACGATGGCGTTGGCGAGGCCACCGCCCTCCGAGCCCGGCCCCGGCGTGACCTGCGTGAAGGTCGCGACGGAGAGCCCGCCGACGCCCTTCACGATCAGCATGCCGAGGATCCAGAACAGCACGACGATGGCGAGCAGCGTGAAGCCGGTCGCGATGAGCTTCATCGCCCTGTCGGCGGTGCGGCGCGACTGGCGCACGCGGCCCCAGGGGACGATCGGAATGGGTTGCGCGGCGGAGGGTGTCGTCATGGTCATGGCCGAAGATCCGTTCAGAAGGACTTGACGCGTGCGACGAGGATGCGCGCGATGACGAGGACGACGAAGGTGACGAAGAACAGGATGCAGCCCAGCGCAATCAGCGAGTTGAGCTGGAGACCCAGCGCCTCGTTGAACTCATTGGCGATGCGCGAGGCGATGGTCGAGCCCGGATCCATGATCGATGCCGATAGCCGGTTGGCGTTGCCGACGACGAAGGTCACCGCCATCGTCTCACCCAGCGCACGACCGAGGCCCAGCATCACCGCGCCGATGATCGAGACGCCGGCCTGCGGCACCAGCACATGGCGCACCACCTCCCAGGTTGTCGCGCCGATGCCATAGGCGCTCTCGCGCAGCACCGAGGGAATCTGGTCGAGCATGTCACGCACGATCGAGGCGATGAAGGGGATGATCATGAAGGCTAGGATGATGCCCGCCGTCAGGATGCCCAGCCCCGAGGGCGAGCGCGAATACAGCACCGTGCCGACGATCGGGATGCCCTCGACGATATTCGAGAGCGGGATCTGAACATAGGCCGCAAACAGCGGCACGAAGACGAACAGGCCCCACATGCCGTAGATGATCGAGGGCACGGCGGCGAGCAACTCGACCGTCGTCGAGACCGGCTGCTTGAACCAGGGCGGGGCGAGCTGCGTCAGGTAGACCGCGATGCCCAGCGACAGCGGCACGCCGATGACGAGCGCGATCAGCGCGGTCGAGAGCGTGCCGACGATGGCGGGCCAGGCGCCGTATTTGTCGTTCTGGGTGTCCCAGACGCTGGAGGTGATGAAGCCGAGGCCAAACTCGCGGAAGGCAGGCCAGCCGCCGATCACCATCGAGAGCATGATGCCCGCGAGAAGAACCAGCACCAGCAGCGCGGCAAGGAAGCTCGCATTGCGGAAGACTAGATCGAAGGTGCCCTTGGGCGTCTTGCGGATGGCGGGCGCGGCGGGCCCGGTCATCATGTCTGTCACGGCGGTCATCCGCAGGCTCCGGTCGCAAAAGTGGCCAAGACTGTCTGGACCTCATGTCGGTCCGATCAGCTTCAGCCCTCATCCTGAGGAGCGCTCCGCAGGAGCGCGTCTCGAAGGAGGCTCCAGAGTGCTCTGGATCACCCTTCGAGACGCCGCTTCGCGGCTCCTCAGGATGAGGGCTGAGTATTCTTGAGAGATGTGAGGCGGGTTGGCCCGCCTCGCATCCTTGATCGCGTCGCTCAGAAGATCGGCTTGCCGGAGTTGTCGACGACGCCCTTCCAGGCGGCGCGGACCATATCCTTCACATTCGCCGGCAGCGGCACGTAATCGATGCCGAGCGCCAGCTGATCGCCATTCTTGTAGGCCCAGTCGAAGAACTTCAGCGCGGCCTGCGTGTCTTCCGGCTTCTCCGGCTTGGCGTAGACCAGGATGAAGGTCGCCGAGGTGATCGGCCAGGCAGTGGCGCCCTTCTGGTTGTTCAGCGAGATGCCGAAGCCGGGAGCCTCGCTCCAGTTGGCGTTGGCGGCGGCGGCCTGGAAGGCCTTGTCTTCGGGAGCCGGGAACTGGCCGTCGGCGTTCTGGACGAGCGCGTAGGCGAGCTTGTTCTGCTTGGCGTAGGCGTATTCGACATAGCCGATCGAGTTGGCGACCTGCTTGACCGAGGCCGAGACGCCCTCATTGCCCTTGCCGCCGATGCCGACGGCCCACTGGACCGACTGGTTGGCGCCCATCTTGGTCTTCCACTCGGCCGAGACGCGCGAGAGATAGTCGGTGAAGACATAGGTCGTGCCCGAGCCGTCCGAACGGTAGACCGGGTTGATGTTGGCGTCGGGCAGCTTCAAGTCGGCGTTGAGCGCAGCGATCTTGGGGTCGTTCCACTTCTTGATGTCGCCGAGATAGATCTCGGCGATGAGCTGGCCGGTGAGCTTGAGCTTGCCGGGCTCGACGCCGGCGATGTTGATCGCGGGGACGACGCCGCCCATCACGGTCGGGAACTGGATCAGTCCGTCCTTGGTCAGGTCCTCGCCCTTGAGGGGTGCGTCGGTCGCGCCGAAAGCCACCGTCTTGGCCTTGATCTGGCGAATGCCGCCGCCGGAACCGATCGACTGATAGTTCAGGCCGACGCCGGTGTCCTTCTTGTAGGCCTCGGCCCACTTGGCATAGATCGGGAAGGGGAAGGTTGCGCCGGCGCCGGTGATGTCGGCAGCCTGGGCCACGCCGGACAGACCGATCGTCGCGGCCGCGAGAATGAGAATTTTGCGCATTGAGATGTCCTCTCTGGATCGCATGTTTGGCGACCCGTTCAGAACACCTTCCTTATGACAGCTACATGACAGCTCGTCACCAAAGCCGTCATAAACCCATCACCCTGGACGTTTCGGCGGCGCGCCGAAACGCGGCAGCACGGCCCGGAAGGTCGCGCCCTGTCCGAGCGCGCTCTCGATCGTCAGACGGCCACGATGGCGCAGGACGATATGCTTGACGATGGCCAGACCGAGCCCCGTGCCGCCGGCCTCGCGGCTGGCGGTGGTGTCGACGCGGTAGAAGCGCTCGGTCAGGCGCGGCAGATGCTCGGGCGCAATGCCCGGCCCGTCGTCGCGCACGCTGACGCCGGCTTCCGCCGGTCCGCCGGCGACCTCGATGACGACCTCGCCGTCGCGCCTGCCGTATTTGATCGCGTTCTCCACCAGATTTTCCATCAGGCGCAGCAATTCGTCGCGGTCGCCGGCGACCTTGACCGGTTCCGGCGGCGCCTCCAGCCTGAGCGTGACATTGCGCTCGCGCGCCATCAGCGTCAGCGAATCGACGATCTCGCGCGAGATGCCGGCGAGATCGACCGGCGTCTCCGGCGCGAGGTGAACGCGCAATTCGATGCGCGAGAGCGAGAGCAGATCGTCGACGAGGCGGGCCATGCGCAGGCCCTGCTCGCGCATGATGGTGAGGAAGCGGTCGCGCGCGCCGGCATCGTTGCGGGCCGGCCCCTGCAGCGTCTCGACGAAGCCGAGCAGGGAAGCCAGCGGCGTGCGCAGCTCGTGGCTGGCATTGGCGACGAAATCGACGCGCATGCGCTCGGTGACGCGCTGCTCGCTCAGATCCTCGAAGGTCAAGAGCACCGCGCGCCGCGCACCGCCGCCGAGCGCGGCTATATGGATACGGAAGGTGCGCTCTACGGGCACGCGCTCGATCAGTTCGATGACGCGCCGGCCGCCCTGCAGCGAGACCTGCTCGATGGCGTCGATCAGATCGGGATCGCGCATCACCAGCGTCATGGGCTGGCCCGTCCCCAGCGCCGGGATCAGTGCGCGCATCGCCGGGCTCAGCGCCTGCGCCAGGCCCTGCCGGTCGAGCAGGACGACGGCCGCGCCAAGCGCCTCGATGAGAGCCAGCGTCGCAGGCGCATGGGGATCGACGGTATCGAACATCGGGCTGGACACCTTGCTGCGCCTGGCCGCAACCCGGACAGGCGCGGGAACCGAACGACGGGCAGAACGCTTTCCTGATCGGATCGCCGGCCAAGGTCAATTCCCCTACCTTTCGCACCCGGCTAGGCTCGCGAGCTGACACGAGGAACCGACGATGGCCAAGGACAAGAAGACGACGAAGCGCTTTTCCGGCTCCGGACTGAAAGGGGCGATCGATCTCGCTCCAAAGCGGAAACCGCCAGCCGGCTCGCCGTCGAGGGAAAAATCGACAGCGTCGCCCGAACCGGATTTCGACATCGAGGCGACAGAGCTGCCCAAACGCATCGTCGAGGCGGCCTTTCGCAGTGGCGGTTTTCCCTATGACAAGCGCATGAAGCGCAAGCACTACGAGAAGCAGCTCGAACCGCTCCAGATCGAGCTGCTCAAGCTGCTGGCCTGGGTGAAGGAGCACGGCGAGCGCATCGTCATCGTCTTCGAGGGCCGCGACGGGGCCGGCAAGGGCGGCGCGATCGCCCGCTTCACCCAGCACCTCAATCCGCGCCAGGCCCGGGTGGTAGCGCTGTCAAAACCGTCCGACACCGAAAAGGGGCAATGGTATTTCCAGCGCTACGCCGCGCAGATGCCGGCGGCCGGCGAGATCGTGTTCTTCGACCGCTCCTGGTACAACCGCTCCGGCGTCGAGCGGGTGATGGGGTTCTGCACGCCGCAGCAGACCGACAGCTTCCTGCACGAGGCGCCGGCTTTCGAGGGCATGCTGGTGCGCGACGGCATCCGCCTGTTCAAGCTGTTCCTGACGATCGGGCGGGACATGCAGATGACGCGGCTGCATGCGCGCTGGCACGACCCGCTGAAGCGCTGGAAACTGTCGCCGATCGATTTCGAGGCGATCCCGCGCTTCGACGCCTATTCGGAAGCGTTCGAGCAGTCTCTTGCGCGGACCTCGACAGAATGGGCGCCGTGGTGCGTGCTGCGCGCCAACGACAAGTTCCGGGCGCGGCTGAACGCGATCCGCCAGGTCCTCCACGCCATCCCCTACAAGGACAAGGACGAGGATGCGATCGGTGAGATCGACGACAGGATCGTGCTGTCGGCGGAAAGCTATCTGTCCAAGGGCGGCGAGCGCTGAGGGTGGCGAGCGCTGACGAGCCTCAGGCGCGAACCAAAACGACGCCTCCGCGTTACCCCCATGCGGCCGCCCTGCATCATGCCGGACAGGCCCGCATAAAAGCGGAGGAGATTTCCTTGGACAGACGATCATTCATCACAGCGCTGATCGGCGGCATGGCCGCGGCCAGCGTCGGCGGCATCGCCATGGCGCAGGCTGTCGAGCACAAGGCCGCCACGCTCCCGAACGACGCGTCCGACGCGCTTCCCGTGGAGACGGCCAAGGCTCTCGACGAGAGCGATGCGGAGTTCAGCCAGTATTATCGCCGCAGGCGCTATCGCCGCCATTATCGTCGCAGCTATCGCAGGCGGGATCGTCGGGCGCGGCCGTTCAGCCAGCGCTGATGCAGACAAGCGTGGACGGTCACCCGTCCACGCCCTCAGCCTTCAGGCGAAGCCGCATATTCGGCATCGGCCAGTTCATGCGCCTCGTCCCAGCCTTCGAGCCATTGCTCATGGGACGCGCTCGTCAGCGGGTAGGGACATTCGCTGCGCAGCATGCCGTCGAGGCAGGCCTGATAACCCTCGTCGTAAGCGGCAATCCCGGTTCTGGACATCATAGCGCAGCCTCCTGCATTCGCGTGCCCATTCAGACAGGGAACGCAGAAGGCGCGACTTTGATCCACCGGCATTCCGGCAGGCCGGTCAGCGCTCGCCACCCTTGATCCGCCGCGCCATCTCGTGGAGCGCCAGCAGGGCCAGCGCGAGGATGAAGGGCAGCAGGTAATAGGCGATGCGGAAGAGCAGCAGCGCGCCGAGCACGCCCTCATAGGGCAGGCGGCTCAGCGCCACCAGCATCGTCGCCTCGAAGACGCCAAGGCCGCCGGGCGCGTGGCTCGCGATACCGATCAGGCAGGCGAAGACATAGGCCGCGAGAAAGGTCGGGTAGGCGAGATTGTGCCCGCCCGGCAGCAGCACATAGAGCACGGCGGCGGCAGCACAGACCTCGCAGGCGCCCAGGAACATCTGGCCGAGCGTGGTGCCGAGCCCCGGCAGAGGCAGGTTCCAGCCGCTGACGCGGATGGTGCGCTCGCCGCTCGACACCCAGGTCAGATAGCCGAGCGTGCCGAGCGCGACCGCCGCGCCGACGCTCTGCACCACGAGCGGCGAGGTTCGCGCCAGCACCGCGACCGAATCGGACGCGTAGAACAGGCAGGCGCACAGGATGGCGCCGAGGCCGAGCCAGAAGGTCAGCCCCGCGATCACGGTCAGGCTGGCGACCTCGGAGGCGCGCACGCCTTTCGGCGAGTAGATCCAGTAGCGCACCGTGCCACCGGTCACGATCGGGAAGCCCAGTGTGAAAGACACCGAATAGCTGGTGAAGGAGGCGAGAGCCGTGGTGCGATAGGGAATCGAGAGACCGAGCCGCTTCAGGGCGAGTGCGTCGTAGCCGGTGAGCAGCAGGTAGCTCAGCGCGGTGAAGCCGAGCGCCAGCCCGAGCTGACGGCGGCTGGCATTGGCGAAGGCGCCGGCAAGTTCGCCAGGCTCGATCTCCCTGACGATGTACCAGAGCACGACCAGCGAGGCGCAGAAGATGATCGCGCTGGCCAGCGGACCAAGCCACCACCAGCGACTGCGCTTGCGTGGGGGGAGACCTGGCTCGGGCGGGCCAAACGACATGCAACGAACTCGCTTGCAGGCTGGTCCAGGACCTTGCGCCCCCGCGCAGGGTCCCGGGCGGGACGGGAAGACCGCGCAAGCACGACTCCGGCTCCGACAGATAGCGCCTGATTGCGATTGCGCAAGCTATGGCGACGCACCGGTGGCGCGCGCGAGGCTCGCGTCAGCCCGTCTCTTGTCAGCCGGTCTTGCGGAAGACCCGCAGCGTCTTGAAGGTCGCGACCTCGTCGACCTGTGCGGTCTTCGCCCAATCGGCGATGATCGGCTCGGCCGTCGCATAGGCAAACGAGCCGGTGTAGAACAGGAGATAGCCGCCGACATCGGTCTGGGCGGTGAAGAGATCGATGACCTCGCGATCGGTCAGCGCGCCATAGGCGTCGTTGGCCTCCGTCCTGAACTCGCAGGCATGGAACAGGGTGACGATGTCGAAGCGCGGCAGCAGGCGCGCATTGCTGGTGTAGATGTCGCCGAAATAGGCGCTGTAGGTCTTGGTGATGGTCGGGTTGCCGGTCGCCAGCTTGACGAAGGCGTCGTATTCCTTGGGCGAGGCGGTGATCCCGAGCACCGTGCAGTTCAACTCGGCTTCCGCGCAGCGGATGCCGACGTAATGGTGGCCGCCGGTGCCGAAATGGTAGATGCGCTTCTCCGTCAGCCCCTCTTCCTCAAGCCATTCGACGAAATGGACGTCGCAGGGGCATTGCTCGACGCGCAGGCCCCAATAGACGTCCCAGATGTTCATCGTCGCGGCGGTCATGGCTTTCGGCTCCGTGGCAAACCGGCCGGGTTCCGTTCCGGCCGTCCGATGTGGCTGATGTGACTGGCCTGCAAAAGCCCGCAGCGCCGCTGAACCGAGACTGAACGCCTGGCCGGCCTCGTGGCCGGGCTCATGGCGAACCCTGCTCGGCATGGTCGGGGCGGGCCTCGTTCCGGCTCCTGTCATGGCCGGCGCTGCGCACGACGCCGCCGGCGCGCTTCATCACCAGCCGGTGCGATGCGATTTCGGCGAAACCGGCGCTGAGGCCAAAGCACAGGATCATCGCGTCCGGCCGGGTGGCGCGCAGCATGGCGAGGCAATCGAGGGCCGCGTCGGTTTCGAGCGCGCTCGTCGCCTCGTCGAGCAGGATGATGTCGGGCTTTTCCAGACCGGCCCGGGCGAGCGCCAGGCGCTGCCGGTCGCCAGCCGCCAGTTCCTTGTCCCAGTCGCGGATCTCGTCGAGCCGCGCGACGAGACCCGACAGGCCATAGCGGCGCAAGGCCTCGGCCAGCCGCTCGACGGGCTGCGCCAGCGTGGTGTCGAGCACGGCGCGCAATGTGCCCTCGGAGAGATGCAATTGCTGCGGCACGACGGTGACCAGCGCGCCTTCGGGCAAGGCGATCTCGCCCCTGCCCCATGGCCACAGCCCGGCGATGGCCTGGATCAGCGCGGCCTTGCCGAGACCCAGTTCGCCCGACAGATGCAGCGTCGCGCCCGATGGCAGCGACAGATCGACATCGGCGACGAGCGTGCGCCCGTCGCGATCGACCAGGGTGACGTCGCCCAGGCGCAGCAGGCCGTCTCCCGAAGGCGCGACCGCGAGACGCTCTCCCGGAGCATCGCGATCGACCTTCTCCAGCGCATCGGCGAGTTCGTTGACGCGCCTGGCCGCCGCGAGCCATTCGGCGATGCGCATGAAGTTGTCGAGCAGCCAGTTGAAGGCGTTCTGGACGGCGACGAAGGCGGCCGCGACCTGCACCACGCCGCCAAGCGACATCTCGCCGGAGAGGTATTTCGGCGCGGCGAGCAGCAGCGGCACCACCGGCACCAGCGCGCCCGAGCCGTTGGTAATCCAGGTCAGCTTGCCGCGCTGGCGGATCATGGCGAGCCAGCGCGAGACCAGGCTGTCATAGGTCCGCGCCACGATACGGCGCTCGCCGGCCTCGGCGCGGGCGAGCGCGATGGTCTCGCCATGGTCGCGGATGCGCATCAGCGAGAAGCGCAATCTCGCCTCGCCCTCGTTGCGTGCCGCGATCAGCCGCGGCAGCCGGCGGCCGACGATGGTGATCAGCACGGAGACGAGCACGGCATAGAGGATCGCCGCCAGCACCATATAGGCGGGGATGACCACGGCCTCGCCGCCGAGATGCAGGGTCAGGCTGCCGCCGATCATCCAGAGGATGCCGATGAAGGTGATCGCCGTGATGATCGAGGAGAGCAGGCCGATGGCGAAATCGACCACCGGCTCGGTCGCCCAGCGGACGTCGTCGGCGATACGGTATTCGGGGTTGGCGGGCTCGTAGCCGGACAGGCTGAGGCGGAAGAAGCGGCGTTCGCCGACCCAGCCATCGGCCAGTTTCGCCGTGACCCATTCGCGCCAATAGACCTGGAAGGTTTCGCGCGAGATCAGGATGACGACGCCGAGACCGGCCGCGATCAGCACCAGAACCGGAAAGACCGCCATCGCAGTCAGCGCGCTTTCGGCATCCTTCTTTTCAAGCGCGTCGAAGAACCAGCCATTCCAGCGATTGATGGTGACGTTGACGAAGACGCCGACGATGATCGCGGACGCCAGCGAGAGCGACCAGAACCAGGCACGGCGCGCGCTCCCGCCGCGCCAGAAGCCGCCGGTGAACCGTGCAAAGCGCAGCGCGACCTGCCGGTCGCTCGGCAGGCTCGCCGGATTGGCCAGGTCGTCGGACGTCTGCAACAGCGCGGGATCCCCCCGGATCGACACGGACACGGCACAACCGGACTGCCCGTTGCCGTCGGACCTTAGCCGGCAGTCAGCCGTGGCGCGAATGAATTGCAGGTGAATGCTTCGTGAGCGCAGCCGAGGCACAGGACGGTCGCGGCGCTTCCCGGACGAGCCGGCACAACTTTAGAATTCGTCTAAGTTACTGACATGAATTGCATATTTCTGTTTGCTGCGTTGCATTCATGTCATTGACTCAAGAGCGCGCGACGGCCAGACAGGCATTGTTCGCGACAGGCAGCCACGCTTTCCCAGCCACCCAGATCGCCGGAACATTCCGTTTCACTGGGCGAGCAGGCCGTTGAGAGCCTGCCTGGGGCTGTAATGAGCAACACGAAGATTCCGTTTTCCCTGCGCGGGGGTGCAGGTCCGCAGCCGAAGACCGCGCTCTCCGGCGCCAAACCAGCTCTCGGAGCGCTGGCCGCGGCCTGCATCGCATCCGCTGCCCCGATCGGTGACGCGCGCGCGCAGACGCCGGGCCAGCTTCCGGCCCTGAATGTCGAGGCGCCCGCCGAGATCCGTCGCGCCCAGCCGGCCCGCGCCCGGCCGCAACCCGCCCGTGCGACAAATCGCAGCGCCGCCCGCCCGCGCCCGGCCCGTCCGGCCCAGGCATCCCCTGCCACCGGCCCCGCCCCGGTCGTCGCCGCGCCCGGCGCCAACCCCTTTGCCGACCCGTCGGCGCCCTACAAGGTCGATCGGTCGTCCTCGGGCAAGCTGACCGAGCCGCTGCTGAATACGCCGCGCACCGTCACCACGATCCCCAAGGAAGTGATCGAGGACAAGGGCGCGACCTCGTTCCGCGACCTCGTGCGGACGACGCCGGGCCTGACGCTGGGTTCGGGCGAAGGCGGCAACGCCTATGGCGACCGCGTCTATATCCGCGGTTTCGACGCGCGCAACGACGTCTATGTCGACGGTGTCCGCGACGCCGGCGTCTCGATCCGCGAGAACTTCAACACCGAGCAGGTCGAGATCATCAAGGGTCCGTCGGGCAGCGTCGGCGGCCGCGGCTCGTCTGGCGGCGCGGTCAACGTCGTGACCAAGGCCCCGTCCTTCGTCAACTTCATGAACGCCACCGCCACGCTCGGCACCGACAACACCCGCCGCCTCACCGTCGACGGCAATTATGTCGTCAATCCCGACCTCGCCATCCGCGTCAACGGCATGGGCCAGCTTGCCGACGTCGCCGGACGCGACGAGGTCTTCGACAACCGCTGGGGCGGTGCGCTCGCGGTGACCTACAAGCCGCTGGAGACCTTCAAGGTCACGCTGAGCTATTCGCACACCGACATCGACCAACTGCCGGACTGGGGCGTGCCCTTCGACACCCGCAACCTGCGCCCCTTCACCGAGAACGGCCTGCGCCGCTCGAACTTCTACGGCCTGCCCAACCGCGACTTCCAGAAGGCCAAGCAGGACATCGCGTCAGTCAAGCTCGAGTGGGACGTCACGTCCTGGCTCAACCTGACCAATACGACGCGCTACGGTTTCTCCGTGCTGGACTACGTCGCCGGCGCGCCGGGCACTCCCGTGACCACCGCGCGCGACCCTAGCGCCTGGACCGTGCCCTCCACCGCCAAGAGCCGCTATCAGGAGGTCGAGACCTACGCCAACCAGACCAACGCGACCTTCAAGTTCGAGACCTTCGGCTGGAAGCACACGCTGGTCACCGGCGTCGAGTTCAGCCGCGAGGATCTGTCGCGCGACAGCTATCAGGCGCTGTCAACCGAGGCCTTCGGCGTCGTCAACATCGCCGGCAATACGCTGAACCTGTGGAATCCGCGCGGCGTCGACATTCCGTGGACGGGCCAGTTCATCAAGACCGGCCGGCCGACGCAGGTTCTGGTCGATACCGCGAGCATCTACGCGCTCGACACCGTCAACATCCAGGACAAGCTGTTCCTGACCGGCGGCATCCGCCTCGAAAACTACAACACCAAGGCGACCTCGACGGCGGCCAATGGCGTGGTGACCGAGCTGTCGCGCGAGGACACGCTGGTCAACTTCAATCTCGGCGCCACCTACAAGGTCCTGCCGGAGCTCGCGATCTACGCGGCTTACGGCACCTCGTCGAACCCGTCGGGCGCCGAACTCGACGGCAACGGCAACGACTATGGCGGCCTGACCGCCGCGAACGCCACGATCGGCCCCGAGAAGAACCGCTCCTACGAGGCCGGCGTCAAATGGGAGGCGTTCGACCGCAAGCTGCTGCTGACCGGCGCGGTCTTCCGCACCGAGAAGACCAATGCCCGCGAGGCGCTGGGGGCGACCATTGTCGGCGGCGGCGAGTATCACATCGACGGCATCGAATTCAGCATGGGCGGCAAGGTGCTCGACCGCCTGAGCCTGTTCGGTGGCGCGGTGTTCATGCAGTCGGAGGTGACGAAGTCGGTCACCGCCGCAAATGTCGGGCGCAGGCTCGCCAATGTGGCGCACGAATCCTTCAACGTGCTGGCCAAATACGATGTCACCGACAAGCTCGCCGTCGGCGTGCAGGCGACCTACACCAGCAAGCAGTATGGCGGCACGCTCGCGGCCAACAACAACGTGCTGCCGGCGGGTTGGCGCTTCGATGCGCTGGCCGAATACAAGTTCACGCCCACGATCTCCGCCAAGATCCAGGTGCTGAACCTGACCAACGAGGTGCTCTACGACGCCTTCTACCGCAGCGGTTCGCCTTACGTGTATCTTGCGCCGGGACGCTCGGCCCAGTTTTCGCTGGCCTTCAAGTACTGACCACGACGCACCAAACACGACGCACCAAACACGACGCCTGGGCGCCTCACAGCGCCCCGGCGTCCCGACCGAAAAGAGAAAACGAGATGCTGCTCTGCATCCCCGATGTCCTGACCAGGGAGGAGGTCGCCTATTGCCGCAAGGTGATGGAGACCGCGAGTTGGCAGGACGGGCGCGAAACCGCCGGCGCGCAGGCCGCGCAGATCAAGCTCAACATGCAGCTGCCGCCGGATTCGCCCGCCGGCCGCGAACTCGGCCAGATCGTGCTCGACGGGCTCTACAAGAGCCCGCTCTTCCTTTCGGCCGCGCTGCCCTCGCGCATCCTGCCGCCGATGTTCAACAGCTATGCCGGCGGCCAGAATTTCGGCGTCCATGTCGACAACGCCATCCGCAGCGTGCCGGGCCAGGCGGCCCGCATCCGCACGGATCTCTCCGCGACCCTCTTCCTGGCCGAGCCCGAGGAATACGAGGGCGGCGAGCTGATGATCGAGACGCTCTACGGTTCAAACGAGGTCAAGCTCCCGGCCGGCCATCTCGTGCTCTACCCGGCGACCAGCCTGCATTGCGTCACGCCGGTGACGAGCGGCCTCAGGCGCGCCTCTTTCTTCTGGGTACAGAGCATGATCCGCGACGAGGGGCCGCGCACCATGCTGTTCGACCTCGACCGCACGATCCAGGAACTGCAGGCCGAGCGGGGCCTTGAAGACCCGCAAAGCGTGCGTCTGACCGGAATCTACCATAATCTCATCCGCCACTGGGCGGACACCTGAAGAAGCGATAATGTACGTGTCACCCATGCGCCTGACCCACACCTGCCGAAGCGCGGCGCGCCTCACCTCCTGCGCCGCAGCGCTGCTGACGCCCTCGCTCGCCTTCGCCCAGGCCTCGACCGTGCCGCACGACCTCTCGCCCTGGTCGATGTTCATGGCGGCCGAAATCGTCGTGAAGGCGGTGATGGTGGGTCTGGCGATCGCCTCCGTCGTGACCTGGACGATCTGGCTCGCCAAGACGCTCGAACTCAACGCCGCCAAGCGCAATCTGCGGCAGGCGACGATCATCCTGACGCGCCAGGCGACGCTGGGCGAGGCCGCGATAGCGCTGGCCAAATCGCACCGGCTCGGCCGCCGGCTCGTCGCGGCAGCGACAGACGAGATCGCCGCGTCCAAGCAGGCCTATGACAAGGACGGCATCAAGGAGCGCGTCGTCTCGAGGCTCAACCGGATCGAGCTCGCAGCCAGTCGCGATATCGCGCGCGGCACGGGCTGGCTCGCCACGATCGGCTCGACGGCGCCTTTCGTTGGCCTGTTTGGCACGGTATGGGGCATCATGAACGCCTTCATCGGCATCTCGAAATCGCAGACCACCAACCTTGCCGTCGTCGCGCCCGGCATTGCCGAGGCGCTGCTGGCGACCGCGATCGGCCTCGTCGCGGCCATCCCGGCCGTGATCATCTACAACCTGTTCAGCCGCAGCATCGCCGGCTATCGCGCCGAGGTCGGCGATGCCGCCGCCAGCGTGGCGCGGCTGGTCTCGCGCGATCTCGACCGCGGCCGCGGTATGCTTCCGCGCGCGGCGGAGTAGGGCGATGGCCGGCGGCATCAACCAGGGCAGCGGCTTTGGCGCGGACGATCTCCCCGAGGCGAGCGAGATCAACGTCACCCCGTTCATCGACGTGATCCTCGTGCTGCTGATCATTTTCATGGTCGCAGCCCCGCTCTCGACCGTGGACGCACCCGTAGAGCTGCCGGTCTCGACCGCCAAGCCGCAACCGCGGCCGGAAAAGCCGGTGTTCCTGACGCTGAAGGCCGATCTCTCGATCGTGCTCGGCGAGCAGCCGATCAACGTCGAGCAGCTGGCCTCGGCGATCGACGTGGCGACCAGGCTCGACCGCGACCAGCGCATCTTCGTGCGCGCCGACCAGGCCGTCTCCTATGGCGAAGTCGTCCGTCTGATGAACGCGCTACGTGCGGCGGGCTATCTCAAGATCGCGCTGGTCGGGCTCGATGGCGGCGACGCCAAGGGGCCTGCGCCCGCAAGCGCTCCTCCCACGCCGGCGGCTCCCGCGCCATGAGCGACACGCTCGACATCGCTCACGAGAGCGGCCGGCAGCATGTGATCCGCTTCGTCGCGGCCGCCTGCGTCGTCGCAGGCCTGCATGTCGGGGGCGTCGCACTGGCGCTGGTGACGCTGACCCAGCCGCAGCAATCGATGGAAGATGTCGGCGCGCCGATGGTCGTCGAGTTCGAGGCGATGCCGGTCGCGCCCGAGACCGAGCAGGCCGACGCGACACCGGCCGAGGATGCACAGGCCGCAGCCGCCGCGCCCGAGGTGACCGAGAAGCTCTCGGCCAAGAAGGAAAACGACCTGCCGGCGGCCGAAGCCTCGCCCTATGAGGCGCCGCCCGATCTGCAGCTCGCCCAGCAGCAGACCCAGAAGCAGCAGGAACAGGCCGAGGACGGCCAGCCGACCGAGGCGATGGATGCCCGCAAGGAGGAAGCCGCGCCGAGCCAGGCCGCAGCCGCCTCCGTCGCCGCCGCGCCGATGACGCTCGCCACCGACGAGCGCGCCGCCGCGCCTGCCGAGGGCAGCACCACGGAGGTGCAGGTTCTGCCGCCGGGCTGGCAGCGCGCCGTGATCGCGCATCTCGGCCGGCACAAGCGCTACCCGCCCGAGGCCCGCGCCAAACATATCGAGGGCGAGGTCGTTCTGCGCTTCGTCATGGACCGGACCGGCAAGGTCCGCAGCGCCAGCCTGACCAAGGGCTCCGGCACGGCCGTGCTCGATGCCGAGGCCTTGTCCATGCTCGTCAGGGCGCAGCCGCTGCCGTCGCTGCCGACGCAGGTGACCGGCGACCAGGTCGAACTCGTCGTGCCGATCAATTACCGGCTGAAATGAGCCGGGCGCTGCTGCCGCGGCTCGACGGCATTCCGCGCGAGATCGCGGCGCTCGCCGACTACGAGGCTTTTGCACGCGACCGCCTCGACGACAATGCCTGGGCCTATCTTGCAGGCGCCGCCGGCGACGGCCTGACGCTCGCCGCCAACCGCACCGCCTTCGACTCCCTGTCGCTTTGGCCGCGCGTGCTGCGTGGAAGCGCCGGCGCATCGACGCGCATCGAATTGCTGGGGCTCGACCTTGCCCATCCCGTCCTGCTCGCGCCTGTCGCCTATCAGCGCCTGTTTCATCCAGACGGCGAGGCCGCGACCGCGATGGCAGCGTCGGCCGTCGACGCCCTGATGGTCGCCGCGACTCTCTCCAGCGTGCCGATGGAGGCGATCGCGGCGCGGGCGGAAGGCGCGCCGCAATGGTTCCAGCTCTATCTCCAGCCAGATCGCGGCGTGACGCTCGCGCTGCTGCGCAGGGCCGAGGCGGCCGGGTTTTCCGCGGTCGTGCTGACGGTGGATGCGCCGATCAACGGGCTCCGCAATGCCGAGCAGCGCGCCGGGTTCGCGCTTCCGCCGGGCATCGGCGCAGCCAATCTCGCCGACCTGCCAGCTCCGGAGGCGCGCGACGGCCATCTCGTTTTCGACATCGCCATGGCGCATGCGCCGGGCTGGGACGACATCGCCTGGCTCGTCGCGCGGACGCGGCTTCCAGTCGTTCTCAAGGGCATCCTGCATCCCGACGACGCCCGCGAGGCCGTGTCCCGGGGCGCGGCCGGGATCATCGTCTCCAACCATGGCGGACGCACGCTCGACACGCTGGTTCCCGCGATCACGGCGCTGCCGCGCGTCACTGAGGCGGTGGCGGGCGCCGTGCCGCTGCTCCTCGACGGCGGCGTCAGGCGCGGCACGGACGTGCTGAAAGCGCTGGCGCTGGGCGCACGCGCCGTACTGGTCGGACGCCCCTATGCCATGGCGCTGGCGGCGGCCGGGCCGCTCGGCGTCGCGCATGGGATCAAGCTGATCGTCGAGGAACTCGCCGTCGCGATGGCGCTGACCGGGACGCAATCGCTCGAAGGCGTCCCGCGCTCACTGATCGCGCCATAACTCGACGATCCGCACACCCTGATATATGAACGTCGAAGCTCTCCGAGGCCGCCGTTCTGCCCTGCGCGGATCGCGTCCCGGCCCCGTCTTTACGGGCATGGCGGGCACGAGCCGGCTGGGCCATGTTCGGCGGGCATGACGAGCGGCCGACGGCCGCGCCGAATGCAAACCGCGCATGGGTCAGGTGTCATAAGCCGCCGGCCCGTCAGCGTCGCCAGGGGAAGGATTAAGTCCAATGATCTATGAAGAGCGCGACTATCGGATCAGGGCCGGCAAGCTCGGCGAGTTCGTCAAGATCTATGGCGAGTTCGGGCTGCCGCTGCAGAAGGAGCATCTGGGCGTCTTCATCTTCTATTTCACCACCGAGGTCGGCGAGCTCAACCATGTCGTGGCGCTCTGGGGCTATAACAGCCTCGACGAGCGCGCCGCCAAGCGCAAGACGATGCTGGCCGACCCACGCTGGCAGGACTACCTCAAGCGCGTCGATGGGCTGATCGACATCCAGAACACGCGCATCCTGACCCCGGTCTCCTACTCGCCGCTGCAATGAGCGCCGCATCGCAAACCGGTGCGGCCGGAAACTTCAGCGTCGAAACGCCCGATGGGGCGGTGCTGCAGGCAAGCGCGGAGGGCCAGGGCCCTGTGCTGCTGCTCGTCAGCGGGCTCGGCGGCACTGCCGGCTTCTGGAAGTGCAACGCCACGACGCTGGCGCGCTCGTTCCGGGTGGTCCGCTTCGACCAGCGCGGCATCGGCGCCAGCACGCGCGGCCGGGCGGCCTGCACCATCGACCAACTGGCGCTGGACTGCCTGAGCGTGCTCGACGCCGCCGGTGCGGCGCGCACCGTGCTGCTCGGCCACTCGACCGGCGGCTGCATCGGCCAGGCGCTGGCCAGGCTCGCGCCCGAGCGTCTCGACGGGCTGATCCTGAGCGCGACCTGGCTCAAGCCCAGCCGCTACATGACCGGCCTGTTCGGCACGCGGCGCGCGATCCTCGACGAGAACCCGCACGCCTATGCCGCGACCGCCGCCCTGATGGCCTATCCGCCGGCCTGGATCGAGGCGAACTGGGCCACCTACGAGGCCGCGCTGGCGTCGGCGCCGGTGACGTCCCAGGCGAGGCAGGTCGTGCGCGAGCGGATCGACGCGCTGATGGCCTTCGACGGCTCGGCCGACACGGCCTCGATCGTGATGCCGGCGCTCATTCTGGGCGCACGCGACGACATGATCGTGCCCGGGTTCCTGCAGGAGGAACTGGCCGCCGCCCTGCCCGGCTCGCGCAAGACCATGCTCGATTCCGGCGGGCATTTCTTCCCGGTCTCGCGGCCCGACGCCTTCACCGCCACCGTGGCGGAATGGATCGGCGAGCTCGGATGAAGCCGCGCCGCATCGTCCTGATCGGCTTTGGGGCCATCGCCGGCGACATCGCCGCAGCGCTCCTCGGTGCGGCGGCTCCGGGCTATGCCGTCGGCGTGCTGCTCAGGACGGGATCGCCCTCGCGGGAGCGCGTGCCGGCGACCTGCACGGTGCTGGACGACAATACGGCGGTGGCGGAATTTGCGCCCGATCTCGTGGTCGAGGCGGCAGGGCATGGCGCGGTCAGGAGCAGCGTGCCGGCATGCCTGGCGCAGGGCCTGCCGGTGCTGGTCTCGTCGATCGGGGCGCTACATGACGAGGCGCTGTTCACTGAGTTGGTCGAGGTCGCACGCACCGGCGGCGGACGCCTGCTGCTGCCGTCCGGCGCGCTCGGCGCGCTCGACTATGTCCGGGCCGTCCGTCACGCGAAAGAGCTGACGCTGCGCTATGAATCGCGCAAGCCGCCGGCGGCGTGGAGCGCCGAGTTGCGCGGGCTCGGCCATGACCCCGACGCTTTGAGCGCGCCGGTGACGCTGTTTTCCGGCACGGCCCGGGAGGCGGCGGCCGCCTATCCCCAGAACCTCAACGTCGCCGCCGCGCTGGCGCTGGCCGGTCCCGGCTTCGAGGCGACCGGCGTCGATGTGATCTGCGACCCGGCTGCGACGGGCAACATGCATGTCGTCAACGCCCGCAGCGAGTTCGGCACGATGAGCCTGACCATCGCCAACCGCCCCTCGCCGACCAACCCGAAATCCTCCTGGATCGTCGGGCAATCGCTGCTGGCGGCGATCGAGCAGTTCTTCGCTCCAGTGATGATGCTGTGACGGCCGCTTGCGCCTGATATATAAACGCAGCACGATCCCGAGACGACATAAAGGGCCGACGGAATGAAGCTGGCAGGCAGGATCGCGATCATCACCGGCGGCGGCTCCGGGATCGGCCATGAGGCGGCGAAGCTGTTCGCTTCCGAGGGCGCGATCGTGATCGTCGCCGACAGGGACGGGAGCGCCGCCGAGCGCGTCGCGAGCGAGATCAAGAGCAATGCCGGCAAGGCGATCGCCCACACCGTCGACGTCAGCAAGGAAGCTGAGATCAAGGCGATGATCGACAAGGCGGTCGCCGATCACGGCCGGCTCGACATCCTCGTCAACAATGCCGGCTTCGGCTTTGCCGGCACGGTCGTCACGACCTCGGAAGCCGACTGGGACGCGCTGATGGCGGTGAACGTCAAGGGCGTCTTCCTCGGCTGCAAGCACGCGATCCCGGTGATGGAAGCGCAGGGCGGCGGCGTCATCGTCAACACGGCCTCGGCCGTCGCCAATGTCGGCATCACCGACCGCGCGGCCTATGTCGCCTCGAAGGGCGCGGTCGCGGCGCTGACGCGGGCGAT
This sequence comes from Allobosea sp. P2_A10, assembly GCF_056405115.1. Classification (NCBI taxonomy): domain Bacteria; kingdom Pseudomonadati; phylum Pseudomonadota; class Alphaproteobacteria; order Hyphomicrobiales; family Alloboseaceae; genus Allobosea; species Allobosea sp. P2_A10. The sequence goes on from NZ_JBFUCS010000013.1 coordinate 52,591, forward strand.
GGCGATCGACCATGTCGCGGCGAAAATCCGGATCAACTGCGTCGCGCCGGGCACGATCGAATCGCCCTATTTCGCGAAAATCCTGAGCGGGCCGGATGGAGCCGAACTCCGGCGCGGCCTCGAGATGCGGCAGGCGATGGAGCGGCTTGGCCAGCCCGTCGAGATCGCCAAGGCGATGCTGTTCCTGGCGAGCGACGATTCGTCCTTCTGCACCGGCACGACTTTGGTCGCCGATGGCGGCTGGACCGCGCGCTGATATATTATAAAAGAGAGGCGTTCATTCGCCACGCTCCGATCGACAGGACCTCCACGCATGTACGGACTTGAAGGCCGCAAGGCGATCGTCACCGGCGCGGCGCACGGCATCGGAAAGGCCATCGCGGCGCGTCTGCTCGCCGAGGGCTGCGATGTCGGCATCCTCGATTTCGATCCTGCGGCGGCCAAGGCGACGGCCGAAAGCCTCGGCAAGGCCGGCGGCAAGGTCGCGGTGGCTGCCGGCGACGTCTCGTCCGGCGATCAGGTCAGGGCGGCCGTGGCGAGCCTGCGCGCGGCGCTGGGGCCGATCGACATCCTCGTCAACAATGCCGGCATCCTGAAGGTCGGCAAGCTGCTCGAGATGAGCGAAGCGGACTGGAAGGCGCATTTCGCCGTCAATGTCGACGGCCTCTTTCACATGACGCAGGCCGTCGCGCCCGAAATGGTCGAGCGGCGCAAGGGCGCGATCGTCAACATCGCGTCCTGGATGGGCAAATCGGGCGTCGCTTCCTACAGCGCCTATTGCGCCTCGAAATTCGCGATCATCGGCATTACGCAGTCGCTCGCGACCGAACTCGGCGAACATGGCGTCAGGGTCAACGCGGTCGGGCCCGGCCTGATCGTCGACACCAAGATGCGCGACGAGTCCGAGATCAAGCGCAAGGCCGAAGGTCTGCCGGACGCCTATGAGCGGGCGCAGGCGATCCCGCTGCGCCGGCCGGGCTTTCCCGATGATATCGCCAAGACCGTGGCATTTCTGGCCTCCGACGAGGCCGATTACATCACCGGCGAGACGATCAGCATCACCGGCGGCCTCTGGAACGATTGAGAGCGCTATTCCGGCTCGCGATATCCGGTGGCGTCGATTTCGGCCGCACGCTGCAGCAGCGGCCGGTAGTCGCCGGGCTCGACGGCGGCGAAACCTGCAAGGCAAAGTTCGGCGAGGACCGGGCGCGCATCGGCTGCCTTTCCCAGCGCCAACAACGCGCCGCGCAACGCCGTGACGATGCAGGGATCGATGCCGGCAAACGCCGCCAGCAGCGGCATCGGCGTCGGTTCCGTCGTCGCGACGACGCGGAGTTTAGCCTCGGTCTCCGGCTCGTGGCGTCTCAGCAGGTCATGGAAATAGGAATCGAGCGGGCCGATCTCGATACGGCCGTCGATGATGGCGTCGATCACCCGGCGCGGCGTCAATAACTCGCCGAGGCTTTCGCGATAGAGCGGCCGGCCCTCGCGACGATAGGCCGACAGATGCCGCCTCGGGGCCTGGAAGCCCGATTGCGAATGCCGCGCCGTCCAGCCGATGCGGCCGCCGAAACTATCCTCCAGTGTCTGCAGAGGGCCGTCAGCACGCACGATCAGGTCGCTGGCATAGAACGGCCGGCCCGCCGCGAGCGGATTTGCGGGGATGGGCGCGGCGACCGGCTGCAGCGCGAAATCACCCATCGCGAACGGGTAGCCGCAGATGAAGGCGAGCCCGAGATCGTCGCGCCGCCAGAGTTCCTCAAGCGGCGCTGGCGCGGCGTGGGCGACGATCTCCAGCGGAACGCCGGCCTTCGCCGAGACCAGCGCGAAAAGCGCGTCCCAAGCGGCGCGCACCGCCGGATTGACCGCATACATCCGGGCATTGGCGACGAGCATGGCTGCAGCCCAACTTCTAAAGCGTGGTCATTCGTCTTCGGAAACTCTTCGTCGTCCCGGCGGGAGCGAAGCGAAGCGCCGGGATCCATCCTGGAGCGCCGTCCTGCCTTATGATGGACCCCGGATCCGCGCCGCTTGCGCGGTTTGTCCAGGATGACGCAGTGTTTCCAAGCGAGGCTATCAAACTCTACGCGAAGCGCAGGCGCTGGCCGATGCCGAGGCGCTTGCCCTTTTCCAACATGGCGTGGCCAAGCGCGATGTCCGAGAGCGAGAGGCCGCGATGCCAGAACAGGATGGTCTCGTCGTCGTTCTCGCGGCCGGGCTTCAGGCCGGCGACGATCTGGCCCATCTCGGCGTGGAGCGTCTGCTCGGAGAGCTTTCCGGCCTCGACATGGGCGCGCAGGGAACCGAACTTGCCGCCCTTGCACTGGCCCCAATCGTCGACGACGAGCTTGCTCATGATATCGGTCAGCGACAGCTCGACCGCGCTCATCGTGCCATAGGGCACGACGAAGGCACCCTTCTTGATCCAGCCGGTCTTGAGCATCGGCGTCGGCTGATCGAGCCTGGACGCCTCGACCACGATGTCGGCGCCCTCGACGCAAGTCTGCCAGTCGGCGGTCGCGATGACCTTCTTGCCGAGATCGGCCGAGAGTTTCGCGGCGAAGGCGTCCTGGCTCTCCTTCCGGCGCGAATGCACGCGGATCTCGTCGAAATCGAAGAGATGGTCGAGCAGGCGGACGTTCCAGTAGGCGGTGCCACGCGCGCCGATGTGACCGAGGATCTTCGAGCCCTTGCGGGCGAGATATTTCGCGCCGATCGCCGTGATCGCGCCGGTGCGCATGTCGGTGATGCCCGATGCGTCGAGGATCGCCTTGGGCGCGCCGTTGAAGCGGTCAAACAAGGTGAGCATGGCGAGCTCGGAGGGCAGGCCGAGCTTGTAGTTGTCGACGAAGTCTCCGACGACCTTGACGCCGGCTGAATCGATCTCGCCGCCGAGCGAGCCGCGCAGCACGTTGAAATGGCCGTTGGCGACCTTGGGTTCGAGATGCATGCGCGGCTCGATCACTGCCTCGCCACGCCCTTGCGTCGCCAGCGAACTCTCGATCGCGGCGAGGATTTCGTCATCCGTGATGCCGAGCGCCTCGATGTCGAGGCGGTTCATATAGGTGATGTAGATCGGCGGCATGGGGCCGTGAGCGGACATGGGTCTTCTCCTCAGGCGAGCGGCAGGCGACGGAAGATGCCGGGCCGGTCTGGGTCGTGGAATTTGTCGAAGGGGCCGTTCTCGACGAAATGCCGGTGGCAGAAGGCGAGCCTGTCCTTCGAGAGCGTGACGCCGATGCCGGGGCCATGCGGCACCGCGACATGGTTGTTTCGCGGGCGGAACGGCCCCTCCTCGATCACATCGAAGGGCTGCATGTGAAACAGCGACTGCGAGGGCTCGCGGATATGGGCGTGGGCGGCGGCAAGATGCAGATAGACCGCGCTGGCGATCCCGGAATCGCCGGAATAGCACCAGAAATCGAGGCCCATCTGCTCGCAGGCCGCGATGAACTTCAGCGCGCGCCCGATGCCGCCATGGACGTTGACGTCGGTGCAGAAGGCGTCGGGCGCGCCGAGCGCGACCGCGCGGCGCAGATCGGGCGTGTGGACCGAGAAGGGGATATCGGTGTGCCGGCGCAGCTTCGCCATGTCCTCGAAGCTCGCGACGGGGTCTTCCCAGGCACGGATGGAGAGCGGCGCGATGGCCGAGGCGACACGCCTGGCCGCGCCAAGCGAATAGGCCTTGTTGGAGTCGATGCGCAGCACGGCGTTCGGCCCCAGCGCCTCGCGCAGCAATTCGAGCACGCGGACCGAGGGCGCGGGGTCTTCCGTCGAGAGCTTGCCCTCGAACATGGTCGTGCCGAAGCGCGCCTTCTGCGACAGGCAATAATCCAGCACCGCCTCGGGCGTGCTCTCGCCGCCCTTGCCGTCCTTTGCCTCGCGAAAGGCGAAATAGTCGGTGAAGGCGATCTGCTTGCGGAACGCGCCGCCAAAAAGATCATGGAGCGGCCGGCCCCAAGCCTTTCCACGGATGTCCCAGAGCGCCATCTCGACCGCACCGAAAGCGCGGATCGAGGCGAAATCGACATCGGTGTAGACGCCGCGCCAGGACGGCAGGCAAAGCTGCTCCAGCGCCTGGATGTCGATGGGATCGCGGCCGATCAGGCGCGGCGCGAAGCTGTTGAGGATGGTCGCGACATTGGCCGGCGATGGGCCTTCGCCGAGGCCAATGAGCCCGTCATCGGTCTCGACCTCGACAATCGTCTTGGAGAAACCGGCGAGCGAACCATAGGACCAGAGATAGGGCGCCTCCAGCGGGATGTTGACGGGCGTGGCGCGGATGGCGGCGATCTTCATGGCTGTCCTGCCAGTTCAGCGATGCGGGCGAGCAGGGCGTCGTCGATCTCGACTCCTTCCGCAAGGTTGCGTTGGCGCGCCGCGAGCCGGCGGTCGCCGGGCAGGCGCACGCCATCCTGGGCCAGCATTGCCGTCGCAAGGTCTTCGATGCGGTCGAGGAAGCCCGGCGCGAAGGCGTCAGGGTCGAAGGCGACGACGCATTGTCCGACGCCCGGCGGCGGGCCATCGGTTTTCGCATAGGGCGAGGCGTCCTTCGAGAAGTTCGCGCCCGTCAGCCCCGCCGCCAGCACTTCGACCATGAGCGCGAGACCGGCCCCCTTGGCGCCACCGAACGGCGCCATCGAGCCGGCGAGCGCGGCTTGAGCATCGGTCGTCGGCGCGCCCTGCGCATCGAAAGCCCAATGGCCGGGGATCGGCCCGCCGGCCTTGGCGGCGGCGACGAGCGCGACCTTGGTCACAGTGCTCGTCGCCTGATCGATGACCAGCGGCGGCTTGCCCGGGCGCGGGGCGGCGAAGGCGAGCGGATTGGTGCCGAAGACAGGCTTGAGCCCGCCCCAGGGCGCGATGTTGGGCGGGGAGTTGGTGAAGGCGATGGCGACGAGCCCCTGCCCGGCCAGATCCTCGACCGGATGGCCGAGCACGCCGATCGAATAGGAGCGGCTGATGGCGAGTGTCGCCGAGCCGCAAGCGCGGGCAGCCTCGGCCAGTTGGGGCAAGGCCATGTCGAAAGCCGGATGCGCGAAGCCGTGGGCGGCGTCGCAAAGCACCGTCGCGGCGCGCGGCTGCGTCACGACGGGGGCGGCCCTGCCATCGACCTTGCCGCTTTTCAGATGCGCGAGATAGGCCGGCAGATAGCCCGTGCCGACGGACCCGATATCGTCGGCCTCGGCGCGGCGGACCGAGCGGGCGACGGGCGCGGCGTTGTCCGGCGTCGCGCCGCAGGCGATCAGCGCGTCAAAGGCGAGCGCCTCGACGCGGTCGAGCGAGAGCGTGGTCATGAATGGGCCATGACCGGTACGGTCAGCGGGAAATGGCAGCGCACGCCGCGCCCCGCGCCGGTCTCGCTCAACCCGGGCATCTCGACCTTGCAACGGGCCTGAACCTGCGGGCAGCGCGTATGGAAACGGCAGCCCGGCGGCGGATTGACCGGGCTCGGGATCTCGCCCTTGAGAATGATGCGCTCGCGGCGATGCGCCGGATCGACGGATGGGTTGGTCGAGAGCAGGGCCGCCGTATAGGGATGGGCCGGCGCGTCGAACAGGGCCTTCGTCGGCGCTTCCTCGACGATCTGGCCGAGATACATCACGACCGTGCGGTGGGTCAGCCGGCGGACGACGTTGAGATTGTGGCTGACGACGAGATAGGTCAGCGCGAACTCCTCGTGCAGATCGCGCATCAGGTTGAGCAGATCGCCCTGCACGGAGACGTCGAGCCCGGCCGTGGGCTCGTCGGCGATGATGATCTGCGGCTCCAGCACGAGCGCCCGCAGGATCGCGACGCGCCGCGCCTGCCCGCCCGAAACCTGATGGGGAAACTTGTCGAGCGTCGTCTCGGGCAAACCGAGGCGCTTCAGGATGGCGAGCAGCCGGGCGCGGCCCTCGACCATCGGCTGCTTGTGGATCTTCAGCGGCTCCTCGGCCAGCGCGCGGATGCGCATGCGCGGCGAGAGCGAGGCGACCGCATCCTGCAGCAGCATCTGCGCCTGCCGGCGAAAGCCGAGCGGATCGCGCGCCAGCCGCTTGTCCAGTGCTTCGCCCGAGACAGCGACCGTGCCCGAGGTCGCGGCGACGAGCCCCATCAGGACGCGGCAGAGCGTGGTCTTGCCCGAGCCGGATTCGCCGACGAGGCCGACGATCTCGCCGGCCTGGATCGCAAGCGAGACGCCGTCGAGCGCGCGGACCTTGCCGCCATAGACGACCGCGACATCGTCGAAGGCGATCAGCGGCGCGCTCATGGCAGGACCTCTGCCGAACGCAGGCAGGCGGCCTGCCGTCGCGGCCCGACGCCGGCGAGCGGCGGCTGCCCCTCGAGGCAGATGTCGATCGTATGGGCGCAGCGGCTGGCGAAGATGCACTGCGTCAGTTCGGTCAGCGGATTGGGGACTTCGCCTGGAATGGTGGCGAGCCTGCCCTCGTCGCCATCCTCGATCTCGCAGTCGAGCAATGCGCGGGTATAGGGATGACGCGGCGCACCCAGCACCTCAGCGACCGGGCCGGTCTCGACGATGGCGCCGCCATACATCACGCAGAGATCGTCGCAGAGCTCGGCGATCAGGCCGAGATGATGCGAGATGAAGACGATCGACCCGGAGAAATCCTGCCTGAGCCGGTCGAACAGCGCGACGATCTGCGCCTCGACGGTGGCGTCCAGCGCCGTCGTCGGCTCGTCGGCGAGCAGCAGATCGGGCTCGACCGAAAGCGCCATCGCGATCATCACGCGCTGGCGCATGCCGCCGGAGAGCTGGTGCGGATAGGCTTTCAGACGCAGATGCGGATCGGCGATGCCGACCTTGGCGAGCATGGCCTCGCTGCGGGTCAAAGCCTCGCGCCGCGACAGCTTCGGGAACCGCCGCCGGAGCACATCGACCATGTGGACGCCGACCGTGAAGAGCGGGTTCAGCGCCGTCATCGGGTCCTGGAAGATCATCGCGATGCGCCTACCGCGCCAGGACTGCATCTCGTCCTGCGAGAGCTTCAACAGATCCGTGCCGTCGAAGCGGATTTCGCCGTCGAGCCGGCTGACATTGCCGGGCAGCAGCCGCAGCAGCGCCGAGGCCAAAGTCGACTTGCCCGAGCCGGATTCGCCGACGACGCCGAGAATCCGGCCGCGCCCGATGTCGAGATCGAGCCCACGCAGGATATGCGCCTGGCCGCGCTCGGTCCTGGCGTCGAGCGTGAGGTTGCGGATGCTGACGAGCGGCGTTGCGTCGCTCATGCTCAGCGATCCCCGTTCAGGCGGGGATCGACGGCATCGCGCAGGGCTTCGCCGAAGAGCGTGAAGCCGAGCGTCGCGACGCCGAGTGCGCAGCTTGCGACCACTACGGGAATCTTCGAATCCGAGAGATAGGCGTAGCCGTCATAGATCAGCGTGCCCCAGCTCGCGAGCGGCGGCCGGACGCCGAGCCCGATGAAGGACAGGCCGGCCTCGATCGTGATCACGACAGGAATGTCGATCGAGGCGAGCACGACCAACGGACCGGCGATATTGGGCAGGATGTGGGAGAGCACGATGCGCGGCAGCGAGGCCCCGAGCAGCCGCTCGGCCTCGATATAGGGCGCATTGCGCACCGTCAGCACCTGCGCGCGGGCGACGCGGCCGAAATGCGGGACGAGCGTGATCGCGACGATGATCACCACGAGCGTGGTCGAGGGGCCGAAGACGGCGACCACCGCGAGCGCCAGCACGAGGCTCGGGAAGGACGAAATCACGTCGAACAGGATCAGGATCAGCCGCTCGGTGCGGGCCGGCAGGAAGGCGGCGAGGATTCCGAGCAGCGTGCCGATGATCAGCGCCGTCGAGATCGCGGTCAGCGCAACCGCCATGGCGACGCTGGAGCCATGGACGAGGCGGCTGTAGAGATCGCGGCCTAGATGGTCGGTGCCGAGCCAGTGCTGCGCGGTCGGACCGGAAAAGCGGTTGAGCACGTCGAGCGCGTCGGGATCATGCGTCGCCACCAGCGGCGCGAAGATCGCCGAGAAGACCACGACCACGACGATCGCCAGCCCGACCGCGCCGCCGAACTGCGAGCCGATGCGCCGGAACGTCCCGGCAGTGGCGGCGAGCACGCTCATCGCCCCGCCGCCTGCGATGCGCCCTGACGGCGGATGCGCGGATCGATGGCGGAATAGCTGAGATCGACCAGGAGGTTGGTGACGACGAAGATCAGCACCACGACCAGCACCGCGCCCTGCAGGACCGGGAAGTTGCGGGTCGCGATGGCATCGAAGATCAGGCGGCCGAGGCCCGGCCGCGCGAACACGATCTCGACCAGAACCGCGCCGCCGAGCAGCCGTCCGATGCCCATGCCGAGCACGGCGATGGTCGGGATGCAGGCGTTCTTGAGCGCGTATTTGTAGGTGATCATGCGGTCTGGCAGGCCATAGGCGCGCGAGGTCCGGATGTAGCTCTCGCCCATCACCTCCAGCATGGACGAGCGCACCAGCCGCGCGATGAAGCCGATCCAGCCGAGGCTGAGCGCCAGCGTCGGCAGGATCAGGCGCTTGGCCTGATCGCCCCAGTTCCCCGGCTCGCCGGCCCCGAGCACGGGCAGCCAGTCGAGCCAGATCGAGAAGATCAGCAGCAGGAAGATCGCGATGACGAAGGACGGGATCGCGATGAAGGCCACGCTGATGAAGGCGAGGATATGGTCGACCACCGAGCCGCGATGGGTCGCGGCATAGCATCCGAGCGGCACGCCGATCAGGACCGCAAGGCCGATCGAGGCGAAGGTCAGGATGAAGGTGTAGGGGATGACCGCGCCGACGATGGCGGTGACCGGTCGGCCTGACAGCACATCGGTGCCGAGATTGCCGATCATGAGATTGCCGAGGAAGGTGAAGAGCCGGCGATACCAGGGCTGGTCCAGCCCCATCTCGGCGATGAAGCGCTTGGCATATTCCGGCGTCGCCTGCGGGCCGAGCAGCGCGGTCGCGGGATCGCCCGGCACGATCGCCGAGAGCGTGAACAGCAGAAGCATCGCACCGAGCACGATCAGCAGCGTGGTGACGAGCCGGCTCAGGAGATAGCGGGCGGTTTCATTCATGAGAAGGTGCAATTCGCTGGCGTATCAACGACCGCCGTCATTCCGGACAAGCCGCGAAGCGGCGCCGATCCGGAATCCATCATAGGGCACGGTGGCGCTTTACGATGGATCCCGGGTCTCCGCTTCGCTCCGCCCGGGATGACGGAGCCAACCCTCGAATGGCTTATCCGCAAAGCCGCCGGCTCACGCCGTCGTGAACCGGTCGAGCTGCCAGTCGATCGCGCCGGGCAGATAGGCGGGCTTCACCGTGGCGCGGCGGACGGGGAAGGCGACGTCGTTGGTCAGCCAGACGAAGGCCGCCGACTTGTCCATGACCTCCTGCGCCTTGATGACGATGGCCGCGCGCTTGGCCGGGTCGGTCTCGACGATGGCCTCCTGATAGAGCTTGTCGAATTCCGGGCTGTTGAAGCGCTGCCAGTTCCAGGTGCCGATCTGGCTGGCGACGAACCACTGCATCAGGAAGTTCGGGTCGAGCTTGCCGTTGAAGCGCATCATGAACATGTCGAGGTTCTTGCCGGCGTCGCCCTTGCCGGAATCCCAGTAGGTGCCGCCTTCCTGGACGTCGAGATCGGCGGTGATGCCGACCTCCTTGAGCAGCGCCTGCGCCACCAGCGCCATGGTCTGGTAGGCTGGCTGGTTCAGGATGGTGATGCGGGTCTTGATCGCGGGATGGCCGGCTTCGGCGAGCAGCTTCTTGGCCTCGGCGACGTTGCGCTTGTAAACGGGTGCGTCCTTCCAGGCTCCAAGCACCGGCGCCATCACCAGCGAGTTGAGGCGGGGCGCCTTGCCGTTGAAGCCGGCGAGCAGCATCTGGTCGACGTCGACCGCGAGCCTGACGGCCTGACGGACGCGGACATCGGTGAAGGGCGCCTTCTCCATGTTGATGCCGAGCCAGATATAAGCGAGGCCCGGCGCCTGTTCGACGACGAGGCCGGCAGCCGAGCGCATCGGTTCGGCGACGGCGGGCGGCAGCACGGCGAAGTCGAGCTCGCCCGAGCGCAGCGCCAGTTCGGCGGTCTTGGGATCCTGGATGAAGTTGACCTTGATCTCCTCGAAGGTCGGCTTGACGCCGGTATAGGTCGGGTTGCGCTTCAGGACCGCGCCGCGCTGCTTCTCGACGGACACGACCTGATAGGGGCCCGAGCCGACCGGTTTGGTGTTGTGCTCGACACCACGCTCCAGCACCGCCTTCTTGCAGACGATGCAGCCCGAACCGTCGGCGAGCGCGATGGCGTAGAGCCCGGCATTGGGCTGCGAGAGCACGATCTTGCCGGTGTATTTGCCGGTGACCTCGACGCCGGTCAGTCCGGTCCAGTCGCCCTTGTAGGGCGAGATCTTGCCGTCCACGGGGGCGACCGAAAAGCGCTCGAAGGAAAACTTCACGTCCTCGGCGGTCATCTCGCCATAGCCGTCGGTGAACATCTGGCCGGGCTTCAGGGTGAATTCGATCAGCGTCGGGCTGACCTGCTTCAGCTCGGAGGCGGCGTCGAGCTCGGTGTCAGCCGAATTGTCCTTCTGCTTGATCAGCCGCTGGTAGACGCTCTTGAAGATGTTGGCGTCGTGGGGGCCGCCGCGGAAGGCTGGATCGAGCGCCGTGACGTCGCGCTCGATGCGGACGCTGATAGAGGTTTTTGCCTGTGCCAGCGCCGGAAGGCTTCCAAACAGAGGCGATGCGGCGGCGGCCGTCGAGCCGGCGACGAAGGCGCGGCGGGAGACGGACAGGTCAAGATCGTTCTTCATCGGCGCTCTCCGCTCGAAAAGCCGGTTCCACGCGCGTCGCGGCCGGCTACATATTCAAGACAGGATCGTCCGCCAGATCACGGCGGGAGGAAAGGGGCGACATGGTGATTGTGTAGGCAGTACCCCTAAGTCGGCCTCGCTTCCGCCGCGAAATTATGCGCAGGCCACATTTATTGATAAATCAAACTATCAGTTCATTTTATCACCAATTAGCGATATTTCGCCACGTCCGAATCGAAATGTCACGACGGGAACATTGCGATGCGTTTCCAACGACTTAGTTTCGACCTCGCAATGCGGCGGGGGCAGCATGATTCGGTTCGACCAAAGCCTGATGCGGTCTCGGGACAGCGGCTCGCGCCGGACGCAACGCTCTATCGAATGGCCGACGGTCGCGCTTGCGGCAGGGATTTATGGCGGCTGGTTTGCGCTGACATACTGGCATGCCGCGCTGCCATGGTGGGTCGTCATGCCGCTCGGCGCCTGGCTCGTCGCCTGGCACGGTTCGCTGCAGCACGAGATCCTGCACGGCCACCCGACACGCTCGCGCGTCGTCAACCGGGCGCTGGCCTCGATCCCGATCTCGCTGTGGCTGCCCTATGAAAGCTATCGCGTCTCGCATCTGCTGCACCATGCCGACGAGCGCCTGACCGACCCGCTGGACGACCCGGAATCGCGCTATGTCACGCCGGCCGACTGGGCGACGCTGGGCCCGCTCGGGCGCTGGTTTTTGCGGGCGCAGAAGACCTTGCTGGGCCGCCTGACGATCGGACCGGCCTGGACGGTCGGGCATTTCCTCTCTGCCGAAATGAGGGGGGTCGTCGCCGGCGATCCGGTCGCGCGGCGCTCATGGGCCGAGCATGCGCCCGCAGCGGTGCTGCTGTTGGTCTGGCTCGTCTTCGTCTGCGAGATGAACCTGCTGTTTTATGTCTTCGGCGTGCTCTATCCGGCAGCGGCGCTGATGCTGCTGCGCTCCTTCGCCGAGCACAAGGCCGCCCATGGCGTGACCGAACGCACCGCGATCGTCGAGAATTCAGCCGTGCTTGGCCTGCTCTATCTCTACAACAACCTGCATGCCGCCCATCACGAGCGGCCGACCATGCCGTGGTATGCGATCCCCGCCTGGTATGCCGAGAACCGCGAGCGGCTCGTCGCCGAGAATGGCGGCATGGTCTATGACGGCTATGGCGAGATCGTCAGGCGGTTCCTGGTCAGCGCCCATGACGCCGTAGCGCATCCGCTGGAGCAGACGCCTCAGGCGGCGCTCAATCCAGTTCCTTGCGCAGATCCAGCAGCGTCTGCCTGATCTCGTGGGGCTGGATCACGGCGAGCCGGATCAGCTCGTCGAAGCGGCGACCGAACAGGCGGACATGCTCGACCGCGTTCAGCACGAGAAAGCTGGTGCCGAGAAAGAGCGCGACCCGTTTGGGACCGAAGACCGTGAACGGGTTCGAATAGGTCTCGGTCAGCGTGTACAGGTAGATGCGCAGGCTCGGATAAAGCTCCTCATACAGCGCCATCATGTGGTCGAGCTGCTCGCGACGGGCGCTCAGGCTCATGCCGTGCCATTTGCCCTGGGCGTGGACCATGGTGGTGATCGCCTGAATCGAGGCGCAGACCTCGAGATCGCTGTCGGGGCGGCGCATCAGGCCGAGCCGCGCATTGACGGCCTCCTGCGAACTGCCGATCTCGCCAAATGACGCGCCTTGATACTCGAAGCGCAGGGTCGCTTCCGTCTTCATGAAATCGGGGAAGCTCTCGGGCACGGTGCGGATGCGATAGCCCTCGGCCTCGCGCAGCCAGCCGACGAAACGCTCGTCGATCGGCGCGCGCGTATGCGCCTCGATCTGCAGCATCGCCTCGATGATCTCGGAGCCGATCTCCTCGCGCTGGCTCAGGCCGAGCAACCAGTCGACCGAGACATGGCAGGCGCCGGCGACCGCGACCAGCGTGTCGGCGCGGGGCATGCGCGGCCCGTCGGTCGAGAGCAGTTGCGACAGGGTCGAGCGGTCGATTTTCGCGAGCCTGGCGAAGGCGGCCTGGTTCAGGCCGGCGCGATCGATCAGGGCCTGGAGCCGGTGGCGGAAGATATCTGCCGTGACAGGTCGGTTCATGATGAGCCCGGATGCGCTGCGTATCGTCGCCGTAAATCTCGAAAGGCCACGCTTGGTGTGATCGCACGGCATTCGTCAACATCGCCAACATCAATCACGTTGCGGCCGCGATCAAGATATCGCTACCGTCAATGACCGGCGACGATAAGGGCAGCAGGCGCAGCATGGCGGGAGCGAGCATGTCATGGTGACGATGTGACCGATGCCGCCATTCGGGCCGAGGCGCTCAGCCTGCTGGAACGCCGGCAGCCGCGCCATTCGCTGCCGCGCGCATTCTACACCGACCCTGCGATCTTCCGGCTCGACATGGCGGAGATCTTCGAGCGACGCTGGATCTTCGCCGGCCTCGCCTGCGAGATCGCGACGCCCGGCCAGTTCTTCACCCTGACGATCGGCGAGAGCTCCATCATCATCTGCCGCGACCGGCAGATGCGCGTCCAGGCCTTCTTCAACAGCTGCCGGCATCGCGGCTCGATCGTCGCCGACGCGCCCTGCGGCAAGCGCTCGAGCTTCGTGTGCCCCTACCATCAATGGTCCTACGACCTCACCGGGAAGCTGCTGCGCGCCCCCAATATGGACGGCGTCATCGACAAGGCGCGGATGGGGCTAAAACCCGTGCATGTCCGCGACATCGGCGGGCTGATCTATGTCTGTCTCGCCGAGGATGCGCCCGATATCGAGGCCTTCGCGGCCGCGCTCGCGCCGGCAGCGGCGCCGCACCGGCTCGACGAGGCCAAGGTCGTGCACAGCATCACGCTGCACGAGCAGGGCAACTGGAAGTTGGTGATGGAGAACGCGCGCGAATGCGACCATTGCCAGGCCGGCCACCCCGAACTGATGAAGACGCTGCTGATCTTCGATTTCGCCGATCCCTGGGCCGATCCGTCGATCGCGGCGTTCTGGACCCGCTGCGAGGCGTCGGGCCTGCCCAGCGTGACGAAGGACGGGGCCGATTTCCGCGTCGGGCGGATGCCGTTCCAGCCCGGCAATCTCTCGATCACCATGGATGGCCGCCCCGCCGTGACGAAAACGCTGGGCGACTGGGCCGACAACGACATCGGCTCGCTGCGCTTCACGCATTATCCGAGCATGTTCGGCCATATCCACGCCGATTACGCCGTGGTGATCCAGATGCTGCCGGTCTCGGCGACGGAGACCTCCTTCATCTGCAAATGGCTTGTCCACAAGGACGCGGTCGAGGGCGTCGATTACGATATCGAGCGGCTGGTCGAGGTCTGGCGCGAGACCAACGACCAGGATCGCAGGCTGGTCGAGCGCAACCAGCGCGGCGTGAATTCGATCGGCTATCAGCCCGGCCCCTATGCGGAAGCCTCCGAGCACGGCGTCTGGACCTTCGTCGAATGGTATGCCCTGACCATGCGCGAAGGCCTCGGGGGCACGAGCGCGCCGGCGGTCAACGGGATCGCGGCGGAATGAATCGGCGCGCCATAAATCGAGCCCTCATCCTGAGGAGCGCTCTTGCAGAGCGCTCCTCAGGATGAAGGCTGAGGGAAAAATCGTGCCTTATCAACATCACCACCACGAAGGATCACCGGCTTGAGCGATTTCGTCCTGGGCGCCGGGCCTGTCGGCCTCGGCTTCGTCACCGCCGCAAGCGCGCCGGGAACCCATGTCTCGCTCGCGCCGGAGGCGATCGCGCGCGTCGCGGCGGCGCGCAAGGTGGTCGAGCGCTACGCGCTCGGCGATGAGCCGATCTACGGGCTCAACACCGGGCTCGGCGGCAATGTCGCCTACCGGCTGAAGAAGGAGGAGATCGAGGGCTTCCAGGTCCAGATGATCCGCGGCCGCTGCATCGGTATCGGCGAGCCCTTCCCCGAGCCGGTGGCGCGCGCCATGCTGCTGTCGCGGCTGATCGGCCTGTCGCAGGGCGGCTCGGGCATATCGCCACATGTGCTCGATTTGATGGTGGCGATGTTCAACGCCGGCCTGACGCCGGTCATCCCCGGACGTGGCTCGATCGGCGGCGGCGATCTCGGCCTCTGCGGTCATATCGGCTCGGCCATCATCGGACTCGGCGAAATTTTCGAGAACGGCGTGCGCAGGCCTGCCTCGGAGGCGCTGGCATCGGCGGGGCTCGCACCGGCAAAGCTCGCCGCCAAGGACGGGCTCGCGATCCTGAATTCCAGCGCGGTGAGCTGCGGCCATGCCGTGCGCGTGCTGGCGGAGCTTTCGGACATCCTGACGGTCTCGGTCGTCGCGGCCGGGCTGACCGATGAGGGTTATGCCGCCAACCCCCACATCTTCGATGCAAGGCTTGCCGCGGCACGTCCGGCCGGCGGGCAGGAGCGTGCGGCGGCCATATTCCGCGCCGTGCTCGAGGGCAGCTATCTCTACGACAAGGGCGCGACGCGCTCGATCCAGGATGCGCTGTCCTTCCGCGTGCTCTCGCAGATCTACGGGCCGGCGCTGACGAGCTTCGATATCGCCGTCGAGAGCGTCGCGACCGAGATCAACGCGGCGGCCGACAACCCGCTGGTGATGGCGGAGCACGATCTGATCCTGTCGACGGCGAATTTCCACACGCCGGCGATCGCGCTCGCCTTCGACACCATGGCGATCGTCAACACGCATCTGGCGACGGCCTCGGCCTATCGCACGATCAAGATGATGAACCACCACATCTCCGGCATGCCGAAATATCTCTCGCCGATCGGCGGCGCCTCGAACGGCTACAACTCGCTGCAGAAGACGGTGTCCTACCTCCATGGCGAGGTCCGCTTGAAGGCAGCGCCGGCGAGCTGCGACGCGCTGCCTGTCTCCGAGAGCGTCGAGGACCACGCGCCGCAGACGCCGCTGACGATCCGCAAGCTGGAGGAGCAGCTCGTGCCGCTGCGGATGATCTTCGCGATCGAGGCTCTGGTCGCGGCGCAAGCGGTCGATATCCGCAAGCAGCCGCGACTGGCGGCTGGCACGCAGGTTCTCTACGACGCGATCCGCGCCGATGTGCCGATGCTGGTCGAGGACAGCGAGACCGGGCCGCAGGCGACGAAGGTGCTCGGCATCGTCTCGGATGCAGCGTTCGTGGCGCGGTTGCGGGAGAGCCTGCCGGAGGTGGCAGCGGGAGCGTTTTCGCTGGGTTGAAGCAATGTGATTGCTCCTGGAAGCCCTTCGTCATCCTGGCCGTAGCGAAGCGGAGCGCCGGGATCCATCATAAGGCACGACAGTGCCCGACGATGGATCCCGGAGCTGCGCGGCTCCGCCGCTTGTCCAGGATGACGCCGTGTTTCCGAGCCGCAGCCGCAAATTATCGGCAGAACGCCGCGCAGCCGCTCGCCCAGAATGGCTTGCTGGTCTCCAGCTTCGGCATCGAGGGGCGCGGCTTGCCGCCCGGCAGATCGACCGGCGTCGGCTCGACCAGCTCCCACCAGCGATGGGCGCATTGCGAGCGGAAGGCCATCTGCTGCGAGATCGAGGTGCCCTCACGCGACAGGACCTCGTCGAGAGCATCGCAGGCGAGGCGCAGGGCTGCGTCATGCGCCTCGGACGGTGCATTGGCGTAGTCGTGGAAGGCTTGCGTGAAGAGGGTCATCTCGCGGGCGACATGAGGCCAGGCGTCGCGGTCGAGGTTCCAGGCGTCCATCCATTCGCGCACGACCGTCTCGACGGCCTCAGTCTTCGGCTTGTCCTTTACCTTGCGGGCCGTCGTCAGCATGTGCCGCATCAGCTCGGCGCGGGCGTGGACGTGGCGCGCCACGATGGCGGCCTGCTTCATCCTGTCGATCGCGCTGATGGCCTCGTGCTGAAGCTCTTCGACGAGATGGGGCATGGCCAAGTCCTTCAGGGCAATGTCGCGAGCAGGCGGGTCATGCGCTCGAACAGCTCATGCGCCTGCACGGCGGAGACGACATGGGCGTTGGCGGGGCGCTTCAGCCGGCCGTTCCAGTCGATGGTGGTGCGGCCGCGCAGCGGCCCGTCCGAGGTCTCGACAGCGACGAAGCAGTCGCGCCCCTCGAACAGTTCCGGCCAGAGCAGGAAGGCAATGACGCAGGGGTCGTGCATCGGATGGCCGGCGGTGCCGAGCCCGCCGGGGCGCGGCCTCGTCAGCATGCCGTGGATGGCGCGGCCGGACGCCGTGCCAAGCGTCGCGAAATTCTCTATCTGCCGATGCGTCGCAATAGCATTATGGGTGACGCCCAGCCCCATCATCGCGATCGGCCTGCCGCAACCGAAGACGACGGCCGCGGCATGGGGATCGACATAGATGTTGAACTCGGCCGCCGGCGTCATGTTGCCCAGGCCGAGCGCGCCGCCCATCGAGACGATGCGCTTCACTTTCGGGAGGATGTCTGGCGCGAGCCGGAAAGCGAGCGCGAGATTGGTCAGCGGCCCGAGCGGGCACAGCGTGACGCCGTCATCGGGCGCGGCGCGGCAGAGTGCGACGATCGCCTCGACGGCGTGCCCGGGAGCAGCTTCGCCCTTGGGCGGAGGCAAGTCGGCGCCGGCAAGTCCGTCGGGGCCGCAGACGAATTCAGCGGTTTCCAGCGCAAACAGCAACGGGCCTTCCGCGCCGCGATGAACCGGCGTTTTTGCCTGCGCGAGATCGCGGATGCGCAGCGCGTTGGCGGTGGTCTGCGCGACCGGGACGTTGCCGGCGACGGTGGTGATCGCGCGTAGGTCGAGCCTGTCGCCTGCAGCAAAGGCGAGCAGCAGCGCGACGGCGTCGTCCTGGCCCGGATCGGTGTCGATGATGATGGTCTCGCGCATCGAAGTCAGGCCGCCCTTTTGTCTACGCAGCCTTGGCGTTGCCGCTCATGATCATGTGGGTGATGTCGTCGGCGCTCAGGCTCCCGATCGGCTGGTCGACATATTTGCGGCCCGCTCCCATGATCACGACACGGTCGGCCAGCGCCACCACGTCGCGCATGTTGTGGCTGATCAGGATCACGGTGCGGCCGTCCGCCTTGAGCTTGCGGATCAGGTCCAGCACCAGCGCCGTCTCCTTGACGCCGAGCGCCGCCGTCGGCTCGTCCATGATGATGATCTCGGCGTTCCAGCGCAGCGCGCGCGAGATCGCCACCGCCTGACGCTGCCCGCCCGAAAGCCGCTCGACCGGTCGGTCCATGTCGTCGATCGCGACCGACAATTGCGCGAGGTAGCCCTTCGCCCGCGTCTTCATCAAACGCTTGTCGAGCCGGCGCAGGAAGGGCAGCAGAACCGGCTTCGTCAACTCCGAGCCCATGAAGACGTTCTGGGCGATGGAGAGGCGCGGCGCGAGCGCGAGATCCTGGTAGATCGTGGCGACGCCATGATTCAGCGCATCCTGCGGCGAGCCGAAAGCAACGGGCTTGCCGCGCATCGCAAGCGTGCCCGAACTCGGCTCCTCCGCGCCGGAGACGACCTTGATCAGGCTCGACTTGCCCGCGCCATTATCGCCGCAGATCGCCACGACCTCGCCTGCGAAGATGTCGAGATCGACCTCGCGCACGGCGACGACCGGCCCGTAGGCCTTGCCGATATTGCGCAGGGAGAGGATGGGGGTGGGGGTCATGAGCGGCATACGGCCTTTGCTAACCCCGCGCCGTCATTCCGGGCGCAGCGCAGCGGAGACCCGGAATCCATCCCAGAGCACCACAGTGCCCTACGATGGATTCCGGATCGGCGCGGCTTCGCCGCTTGTCCGGAATGACGGCCAGGTTGCGGCGAAGCCCTCACTTCAAAAACTGCGCGACATTGGTCTTGTCGACCAGCACCGCGTCGGTGAACAGGTACGGCCCGCTGGCGACGGTTTCCTTGGGCTTCTTCTCGACGACGATGGTCTGGATCGCGTCGACCGCCTGCTTGCCCATCTCCTCGAAGGGGACGGAGACGGTGGCGAGGAAGGTCGAGGCCGGGTCGGCGATGCGGGCATAGGTTTCCTTGCCGCCATCGACCGAGACCAGCGGAATCTGGCCCTTCTTGATCCCCTGCGCCTGCAGGAGGTCGTCGATGATGTAGGCCTGCCCGTCGAAGGAAGCCCAGATGCCGTTGATCTTGCCCTGGTTCTGCAGAAGCAGCGCCTGCATGCCGGCGCGGACGTCGTCGCGCCAGCTCTGGGTGCGCGCCATCGAGAACTTGCCGAGCTCCTTCACCGCCTGGTTTTCGGCCAGGACATTGTCGAGCAGCTTGCCGCGAATGCGCGAGGCGGCGTTGAGATCGAAGCGGGCGGTGACGATGTTGCCCTGATAGCCGAGCTGGCCGAGCAGGTAGAGCGCCGCTTCCGCACCAACCTTGTACTCGTTGGTCTGGATGTCGAAGAGCGCATGCGGGCTCGAGCCCGACTGCACGGTGACGACCGGGATCCTGGCATCCTTGGCCGCCTTGAACTGCGCGTCGGCCTCGACCGGCTTGCCCATGGCGATGATGATGGCGTCGACCTTCTTGGCGATCAGCGCGTCGAACTGCTCGGCATGCTTGGGCAGCGAACCCTCGGAGTTCAGCAGCGTCACGCCCCAGCCCTTCGCCTTGGCGGCGGCTGCTGCGGCATTGGCGACACGGGCATGCGTCTCCGACGAAAACTGGAAGCCGACGATGCCGACCTCGAAGGCCTGTGCCGAGGAGCCGAGCGCCAGCAGCGCGACAGCGCCAAGCAGGATCTTGCGGAAACCGAACATGATGTGTCTCTCCCCCGGGGGTGGTGATCTCAGACCTTGAACGCCGCCTTCTTCATCGCGCTGGCCGAGAAAGCGACCGAGCCGATGATGATGACGCCGAGAACGATGTCCTGAACGTAATACGCCGCGCCGAGCAGAACCAAGCCGTTTCCGAGCACCTTCAGCACCAGCGCGGCGAAGACCGTGCCGGGCACATTGGGCTTGCCGGGGTCGAACATGGTCATGCCGAGCAAGACGGCGGCGATGGCGTAGAGCAGATAGTCGCCGGCCATGTTGGGCGCGGCCGAGGACAGGTTGGCGGCAAGCAGCACCGCCGCGATGCTCGCCAACACGCCGGCGAGCAAAAGCCCGATGCGCTTCATCCTGCCCGTCGCGATGCCGGCAAGGCGCGCCGCCTCGTCGGCCTCCCCGGTCGCCACCATATGCGCGCCGGTACGGGTCCATTTCACCAGCACCCAGGCAAAGAGCGTGACCGCGCCCATCCAGAGCACGAGATTGGGGATGCCGAAGGAATAGCCGCGCGCGAGCCCGGTGAAGCTCACCGGCCAGCGACCGACGAAAGCGATCCCTTGCGTGATCATGAAGGCGAGGCCCTTGGCAATGGCGGCCGTGCCCAGCGTCATGATCAGCGATGGGATGCGCAGCACCGTGACGCCATAGCCGTTGACCGAGCCGAGCACGACGCCGACGGCAATCGCGGCGGCCACCGCGACGAAGGGCGGATATTGCAACTGCACCAGCCAGCCGCAGACCACAGCCGAAAGGCTCGCCATCTCGGCGATCGAAAGGTCCAGCTCCGCCACGGTGAAGGCGAGCGCGAAGCCGAGCGCCAGGATGGCGAGAAAGCTCGTATCCTTCAGCACGTTGACGATGTTGGTCCCACTCGCGAAATTCGGCGCGAACAGCAGGAAGAACACGATCAGCGCCAGCCCGGCCAGCGCAGTGCCGTAGCGCCCGACGATCTCGCGCCAGCCCAGCCCAGCCATCGCCTCAAGCCCCGCCATCGCCTCAAGCCCCCTTGGCGATGGTCGAGATCGGCGAGAGGATCTCGATGCCGCCGGTGATCGGGATCAGCGCGCCGGTGACGAAGGCGGCTCCGGGCGACAGCAGGAAGGCGATGACGGCGGCGACATCCTCGGGCCTGCCGAGCCGGCCGAGCGGCGTGCGAACCGCCGCGCCCTCGACCAGAGCGTTGAACTGCCGCGCGAAACCGCCACGCACCATCGGCGTATCGATGATGCCCGGCGCGACCGCATTGACCCTGATCCCGTGCGGGCCGAGCTGCTGCGCCATGCCATAGGTCAGCGTCGCGACGCCCCCCTTGGCCGAGCCATAGGCGAGGTTCGCGCCGCCATTGGCATGGGCAATCGAGGAGATGTGGACGATCGCGCCGCCCTCGCCCTGCGCGATCAACTGCTTTGCAGCTGCCTTCGAGACGCGAAAAACGGCCGAGAGGTTGAGATCGACGAGCCGGTCCCATTCGTCGTCCTCCATCTCGACCATCCTGACCGGGCGCGAGGCTCCTGCCGCCGTGACGAGATTGTCGATGCGACCGAAGCGTCCGACCGCGAGATCGATCAAAGCCTGCGGCAGGGCGTGATCGCGGACATCGCCGGCGAGTGTCACAACCTCGCCGCCGGCGCGCGCAATCTCGCCCGACAGCGCATCGAGCACCCCTGCCTCCAGCCCCGTGAGCACGAGCTTGTGGCCGGCTGCCGCCAGCATACTGGCAAGCGCGCCGCCAATGCCGCCGGACGCGCCTGTGATGAGGGTGACAGGCGAGCTCATGGACGGGAGTGGCTTTCGGGCGGCAGACGGGTGTCAGGGCTCATCGCGCCATTCGAGGGCACAAGCGCCGTCATGTCGATGGCTCCGATGGCGCTGTGGACGACGCTATTTGCATGCCAGGCAAGGCTCCGGCGTCGCCTGCCAGCGCCACGAGATCGCGCGAGACCGGCGCGAGCGCCGCCTCGCTGCGGCGGTAGAGAGCAAAGAGCGCGTCATAGATCGCGGCGCGCCGCGGGTCCGGCTCGCTGCGGGTTGCGACCGCGACCAGTTCCTCCTGCGCCTGCGCCAGCGAGGCGAAGCGGCCAAGCCCGGTCCAGGCCACGATCGCCGCGCCGAGCACACCAGGTTCCTGCGAGACGCCGACCACGATCGGGCGGCCGCAGATATCGGCCTTGACCTGCCGCCAGGCGGCGTTGGCGGCCGCGCCGCCGCCGAAGCGGATTTCGGCGACCCGCCGGCCCGAGGCGGCTTCAGCCAGCTCCAGCACGATCCGGTTGAGGAAGGCGACGCCTTCGAGCACCGCCCAGGCGAGGTCCGTCGCCGTATGCTGGCGCTGCAGGCCGATGAAGGCCCCGCGCAGATTGGCGTCCCAGTAGGGCACGCGCTCGCCCTGAAGGTAAGGCAGGAACAGTAGCGGCTGCGAATGACGCGGCCCGGCGAGCAGCGCGTCGATCGCCTGTCCGGTCGCGGCGGGAGCGCTGTCGGCCGCGAGCAGCGAAAGCAGCCAGGAGACGGTGTCGGCGCCGTTCTGGCTGGGTCCGCCGAGTTGGTAGAGCCCACGCCAGTCGACCGTCAGAAGGCCCTCCGCCTCGTCTGGCCTGTCGCTGACGATGCCCAGCACCTCGGTCGTGCCGGAGATGTTGTAGGCGTAGCCCGGCCGCATGCCGCCGAGCCCGAGCACGGCCGCCCAGGTATCGTTGGCGGCGCAGAACACCGGCACTCCGGCGAGCGCGTCGAACGGAGCCGGTAATCCCGGCTTGACCGGGCCGACGGCCGCGCAGGGTTCGAGGACCGGCGGCAGGATCGCGTTCTTCAGAGCGATGGCCGCGAAGGGGTCGACGCCGTCGTGGACTTCAGCGGAGGCGATCAGGCGCGCCATCGAGACGGGGTCGCCCGCGCTTTTCCCGGTCAGGCGGAAGTTCAGATAATCCTTGGGCTCCAGCACGCAGGCGAGGCGGGCCAGGATCGTCGGCTCCGCGTCGCGCAGCCATGCGAGGCGGGCGAGCGGGTGGAAGGCGTTGATCTTCTCGGCTTCCGGATGCGCGCCGAGCCGCAGCCGCAGGCTTTGCGCCGCAGCCTCCGAGCGCGTGTCCTTCCACGTCATCGCCGGCCGCAGCAAGCCGCCATCCCGGTCGAGAAAGATTTGCGTTCGCGTGACGCCGCAGATCGCGATGCCCTCGATTTGCGCGAACAGGCCGGGATGGCTTTCCGCAAGCTCCAAGCCTGCGGCGACGAGGGCATCCCACCAAGCCTGTGCGTCGATCTCGGATTTGCCGATGCCGCCGCTATCGGCTGGACCGTGAATGACGCTGAGCGCCAGCGTCGTGCCGCGCTCGTCGACGAGGGCTGCGCGGAAGCTGGTTCCGCCGAGATCGCAGGCGAGGACGACGCTCATTGCGGCGCCGATCCGGTCGCGGGCAGGCGAGCAGGGCAAGAAAAGGGAAACGGGTTCTGGCGTGTCAAAGGCAAGGTCCGGCGAGCGGCGCATGAGAGCGACGAGTCCAGCCACAAATCAAGCCGGCTCGGTGATGATCGCCGGCCCTGGGCGCACACTGCCCAAATCATCCCCGCATCGCAGCAAAAATATGCAACCAAAACAGGCAATGGGTGCGCCCGGCCCTGTGCGGGGCGAAAGAGCTATGATCTAGTCGCGCCGGGGAAGCCGTGCCGGCCGATAGCCGGCGGCATGGCGTTGCGTCGTATCGGGAGACAATCATGGTCGTATCATCAGTTCGCGGGCGTCTCGCGGTCACGACGGCGCTGGTCGCGCTCGCCCTGTCGCCACTGGCGGCACAGGCACAGACGCCCAAGAAGGGCGGCACGGTGCATGTCGTCGTGCAGCCCGAACCGCCGATGCTGATGCAGGGCCTGAACCAGAACGGCCCGACCAACATGGTCGCCGGCAATATCTACGAATCGCTGCTGCGCTATGACGAGAAGCTCACGCCGCAGCCTTCGCTGGCCAAGAGCTGGGACATCTCGGCCGACTCGAAGGTCTACACCTTCAAGCTCCAGGAGGGCGTGAAATGGCATGACGGCAAGCCGTTCTCGGCCGATGACGTGGTATTCTCGCTCGACAAGTTCCTGCGCGACGTGCACCCGCGCTGGCGCCCGATCGCCAACGCCCAGGTCGAGAAGATCGAGAAGGTCGACGATCTCACCGTCAAGATCACGCTGAAGCAGCCCTTTGGTCCGCTGATCCTGTCGCAGGAGGTCGCCGGCGCGCCGATGATTCCCAAGCATATCTATGAGGGCACCGATTTCCGCGCCAACCCGGCCAACAACACGCCGATCGGCACCGGCCCGTTCAAGCTCAAGGAGTGGAAGAAGGGCTCCTATATCCACCTCGTCAAGAACGAGGACTATTGGCAGAAGGGCAAGCCCAATCTCGACGAGATTTACTGGCAGATCATCCCCGATGCCGCCGCCCGCGCCGTCGCCTACGAGACCGGCAAGATCGACGTGCTGACCGGCGGCTCGGTCGACGTCTACGACGTCGCCCGCCTGTCCAAGCTGCCCAACACCTGCATCACCACCAAGGGCTGGGAGATGTTTGCGCCCCACGCCTGGCTGACGCCCAACATCGCCAAGGGCGGGCCGCTCGCCAACAAGCAGTTCCGCCAGGGCATGATGTTCGCGATCGACCGCGAATTCGGCAAGGACGTGGTCTGGGGCGGGCTGGGCAAGCTGCCGACCGGGCCGATCTCGTCCAAGACGAAGTTCTATTCGGCCGACGTGTCGAAATACACCTACGACCCTGCCAAGGCCAAGGAGCTGATCAAGGCCTCGGGCTACAAGGGCGAACCGATCAAGCTTCTCGCTTTGCCCTATGGCGAGGTCTGGAGCCGCTGGGCCGAGGCGATCAAGCAGAACCTGACCGATGCCGGCGTCAACATCTCGATCGAGACCACGGACGTGCCGGGCTGGACCCAGAAGGCCAGCAATGGCGAGTTCGACATGACCTTCAACTATCTCTACCAGCTCGGCGATCCCGCGACCGGCGTGGCGCGCAACTACATCTCGACCAACATCGTCAAGGGCAATCCCTTCGGCAATCAGGGCGCCTATGTGAACCCCGAGGTCGACAAGCTCTTCGCCGATGCCGCGATCGCGCCTTCGGATGCAGCCCGGCAGGAACTCTACACCAAGGTGCAGAAGATCCTCGCCGACGAGGTGCCGGTGCTCTGGCAGCTCGAGATGGACTTCCCGACGATCTATCGCTGCAACGTCAAGAACCTCGTCAACACCGCGATCGGCGTGAACGACGGCTTCAGGGATGCGTGGAAGGAGTGAGGGTTTGTCCTTCTCCCCTCGGGGGAGAAGGTGGGCCGGCGAAGCCGGGTCGGATGAGGGAAGACCGGGTGAGCGTGATCGGGTGACGGCCGTGCAGCGGCGCTGCCCTCATCCGTCAGCGCTATGCGCTGCCACCTTCTCCCCCGAGGGGAGAAGGGAAGGCGCTCGAACGGACCATGACTGAATGAACCTGCTGCAATTCCTCTCCGGCCGGCTGGCGAAGGGCATTCTCGTGCTCTTCGCCATCGCCGTGCTGAACTTCTTCCTGATCCGCGCCGCGCCGGGCGATCCCGCGCAGGTGCTGGCCGGCGAGGCGGGCGCAGCCGACGCGCAACTGCTCGAACAGCTGCGCCAGCGCTTCGGGCTGAACGAGCCGATCACGACGCAGCTCTGGATCTACATCAAGGGCTACATGACCTTCGATCTCGGTTTCAGCTACCGTCAACAGCAGCCGGTTCTGAGCCTCGTGCTCGACCGGCTGCCGGCGACGCTGCTGCTGACGGGAGCGGCCTTCGTGATTTCGCTGGGGCTTGGCATCGTCATGGGCGCGCTCGCGGCGCGCCGGGCCGGACGCTGGTCGGACAGCCTGATCACGACGCTGTCGCTGGTGTTCTACGCCACGCCGCTGTTCTGGATCGCGCTGATGAGCCAGATCGTGTTCTCGCTCAAGCTCGGGCTCGTGCCCAATGTCGGCTACGAGACCATCGGCGCAAATTATACCGGATTCGCACGCGCGCTCGATATAGGCCACCACCTGATCCTGCCGGCGCTGACGCTCGGCCTGTTCTTCACCGCGCTCTACGCAAGAATGATGCGGGCCTCGATGCTGGAGGTCGCCGGCGCGGATTTCGTCAAGACGGCGCGCGCCAAGGGGCTTTCGCCGGGCGTGGTCTCGCGCCGGCATGTGGCGCGCAACGCGATCCTGCCGGTGGTGACGCTGGCTGGTCTGCAGGCGGGCCAACTCGTCGGTGGCGCAGTCCTGACCGAGACCGTCTTCGCCTGGCCCGGCATCGGGCGGCTGATGTTCGATGCGCTGGTCCAGCGCGACTATTCGGTGCTGCTCGGCGTGTTCTTCGTGTCCTCGGCCATGGTCGTCGGCTTCAACATCCTGACCGATCTGGTCTACCGCGTGGCCGATCCGCGCATCGAGGCGGCGTCGTGAGTTTCCCGGCATGAGTTTCCTCAAGCGCTTCTGCCGCAATCGCGGCGCGTTGATCGGCCTCGTCATTCTGCTGGCCGTGATCGCGTTCGCGCTGCTCGCGCCCTCGCTTTACCCGACCTCGCCCTGGCGCATGGTCGGGCGGCCGTTCATGGCTCCATTCGCGCTGGAGCGCTTCCCGCTCGGCACCGATACGCTCGGCCGCGACATCGCCTCGGGCATGGTCCACGGCGCGCGGGTCTCGCTGATGATCGGCGTGGTCTCGACGCTGGTGGCGCTGCTGATCGGCGTGCCGCTGGGCGCTGTCGCGGGCTATGCCGGCGGCTTCGTCGATGACGCGCTGATGCGTTTCACCGAGTTCTTCCAGACGATTCCGAGCTTTGCGCTGGCGATCGTCGTGGTCGCGATCCTGCAGCCGGCGCTGGGCTCGATCGTGCTCGCCATCGGCGTGGTCTCGTGGCCGCCGGTGGCGCGGCTGGTGCGCGGCGAGGTTTTGTCGCTGCGGACGCGCGAATATGTCCAGGCCGCCGTCACCATCGGCCAGTCGACGCCGCGCATCATCTTCAGCCAGGTACTGCCCAACACTGTCGCGCCGATCATCGTGATGGGCTCGCTGATGATCGGCTCGGCGATCCTGCTCGAATCCTCGTTGTCCTTCCTTGGGCTGGGTGATCCCAATCTGATGAGCTGGGGCTATATGGTCGGCGCCGGCCGGACCCGCCTGATCGACGCCTGGTGGATCAGCTTTTTTCCGGGGATCGCGATCTTCCTGACCGTGCTCGCACTCAATCTCGCCGGCGAAGGGCTGAACGACGCCCTGAACCCGCGCCTCGCCCGGGGCCGCGAATGAGCGCCGGGGCTGTCCTGTCGATCGAGAACCTGACGCTGGCGCTGCCAGCGATGTCCGACCGGGCGCACGCGGTCGAGAACGTCTCGCTGACGATCGCGCCGGGCGAGACGCTCTGCATCGTCGGCGAATCCGGCTCGGGCAAATCGATGATCGCGCATGCCGTGATGGGCCTGCTGCCCAAGGCGGTGAGGCCGGCTGGCGGCGCGATCAGGCTCGCCGGGCGCGACCTGCTCAGTCTCGACGAAGAGACGATGCAGGATGTGCGCGGGCGCGAGATCGGCATGATCTTCCAGGAGCCGATGACCTCGCTCAATCCGGTGATGCGGATCGCCGACCAGATCGTCGAAACCTTCGAGGCGCATGGCCTGCTCGACGGCAAAGCCCGGCAGGCGCGGGCGCTCGAACTCCTGACCGAGGTCGGCCTGCCCGATCCGGCAAGGCTGGCAAAGGCCTATCCGCACGAATTGTCGGGCGGGCAGCGCCAGCGCGTGATGATCGCGATGGCGCTGGCGCTGGAGCCCAAGCTCCTGATCGCCGACGAGCCGACGACGGCGCTCGACGTGACCACGCAAGCGCAGATCCTGAAGCTGCTCGACAATCTCCGCCACAAGCACGGCACGGCGGTCCTGTTCATCACCCATGATTTCGGCGTCGTCGCCGAGATCGCCGACCGCATAGCCGTGCTGCAGCAGGGCAAGCTGGTCGAGCAGGGTTCCGCCGACGCCGTGCTGTCGCGCCCGGCGCATGAGTATACGCGGCGGCTGCTGGCGGCCGTGCCGTCGCTGATCCCGCCCGGGCGTCCTGCTTTGCCCGATCCGACGCCGGTGCTCAGCGTCGAGGGGCTCGGCAAGGTCTATCGCAAGCGCTCTTTTTTTGGCGGTGGGCGCGAGGTCAGGGCGGCCGACGACATCTCCTTCACGCTGGCGCGGGGCGAGACGCTCGGGCTCGTCGGCGAGTCAGGTTCGGGCAAATCGACGGTCGGGCGCTGCTGCCTGCGGCTGATCGAACCCAATAGCGGGCGCATCACGCTGAGCCGTTCCGGCTCAGGCGACATCGTTCTCAGCGATCTCGGCGCAGGCGCGCTGCGACAGCACCGCAAGCGCATCCAGATGGTGTTCCAGGACCCGTTCGCCTCGCTCAACCCGCGCCAGACGGTCGGACGCATCATCTCCGACGGGCCGGTGGCGCATGGCGTCGCGCGCGCGGTCGCGCTGGGGAAGGCGAAGGAACTGCTCGAACTGGTCGGCCTCTCGGCCAACGCCATCGACCGATATCCGCACGAGTTCTCCGGCGGGCAGCGCCAGCGCATCGGCATCGCGCGGGCGCTCGCGCTCGAACCCGATGTTCTGGTTGCCGACGAAGCCGTCTCGGCGCTCGATGTCTCCGTCCAGGCGCAGATCCTGACGCTGATCAAGGAGATTCAGCAGCGACTGGGGCTGGCCATCCTGTTCGTGACGCATGATCTGCGCGTCGCGGCGCAAATCTGCGACCGGATCGCGGTGATGCAGCGCGGCAAGATCGTCGAGACCGGGCCGACGGCTGCGATGTTTGCAGCCCCGCAGCATGCGTATACGCGGCAGTTGCTGGCGGCCGTTCCCGGTGGCGGCCGCTTCGGGCATTGATCCTGTGACCCTTTCGACAAACACCACCGTCATCCCGGACGCAGCGAAGCGGAGATCCGGGATCCATCGTGGAGCGCCGTCGTGCCCTATGATGGATCCCGGATCGGCGCGGCTGACGCCGCTTGTCCGGGATGACGGCTCGGGTCTGTCGACGCTTTGATGCAATCACTGTTGTTTGGAGCTCGGCCCATGCCTCTCGACCCCGCCCTTCGCGACAAGATCCTCGCCTCCGTCGATGAGGGCTTTGCCGCGCAGACCGCCTTCACGCAGGAGCTGATCCGGTTCCCCTCGCTGCGCGGCGATGAGCATGCCTGCCAGGATTTTGTCTTCCGGGCGCTGAAGGATCGCGGCTTCACCATGGACCGCTTTCACATGGACCGCGAATTGATCGCGGCCCATCCCGGTGGCGCGCCGTTCTCGGACACTCACTCGGAAGCGCCGATCGTCGTCGGCATCCATCATCCCCGCAATGAGACCGGGCGCTCGCTGATCCTGCAGGCGCATGTCGACGTGGTGCCGACCGGCCCGGTCGATCAATGGACGCACGCGCCCTTCGACCCCGTGATCGAGGGCGACTGGCTCTATGGCCGCGGCGGAGCCGATATGAAGGTGGGCGCGGGCGCGAATTTCGCCTGCCTCGATGCGCTCAGGCGAATCGGCCTGCAGCCGGCGGCGACAGTCTATGTCGAATCCGTCGTCGAGGAGGAATCGACCGGCAATGGCGCGCTGATGACGCACTTACGCGGCTACCGTGCCGATGCGGCGCTGATCCCGGAGCCGGAATACGAGATGCTGTGCCGCGCCAATGCCGGCGTCGTCTGGTTCCAGTTCGAGGTGCGCGGCGTGCCCGCGCATGTGCGCGAGATGGGCACGGGCGCCAACGCAATCGACGCCGCCTACCGGGTCATCGCGGCGCTGCGGACGCTGGAAGAACAGTTCAACGTCGAAAAGGCCGGCCGGGAGCATTTCGAGAACGAGGCGCATCCGATCAACCTGAATATCGGCAAGATCGAGGGCGGCGACTGGGCCTCGTCGGTGCCGTGCTGGTGCAAGGTCGATTGCAGGGTCGGGCTCTACCCCGGCGTCACCGCGCAGGAGATCGCCAACCGGATCGAGGACTGCATCCGCACGGCATCGCGCACCGACGCCTTCCTCGCCAATAATCCACCGAAAGTGACCTTCAACGGCTTCTGGGCCGAGGGCTATGTGCTCGAGCCCGGCAGCGAAGCCGAGGCCGTGCTCGGGCGCGCCCATCAGGCCGCTGTCGGCAAGCCGCTGAAATCCTTCATGACGGCGGCCTATCTCGATGCCCGCGTGCATGCGCTCTACGACAAGATCCCGACGCTCTGCTACGGGCCGATGGGCGAGAACATCCACGCCTTCGACGAACGCGCGAGCCTGGCCTCGATCAAGCGCATCACCGGCGCGATGGCGCTGTTCGTGGCGGAATGGTGCGGGGTCGAGCCGGTCAAGGGTTGAGCCGGATCGGCGTCGCTTCGCGACTTGTCCGGGATGACGCAGTGGTTCAGAAGCGAACCTAGATGCTTCGGGGCAAGCATGCCTCCAGCCGCCAACCGCAACGGATGCCCATGACGCCCGACGCCAACCCGCGCAAACCACTCTCGGCACTGCGGGCCTTCCTGCATAGCGAGGCGGCTGGCGGCATCATCCTGATGGCGGTCGCCTGCGCCGCCATCGTCATCGCCAATTCGCCGGCCGCGCCGTTCTATTTCGGCGTGCTCGGCGGGTATGTGCTGGGCCTGTCGGTTTTGCACTGGGTCAACGATGCGCTGATGGCGGTGTTCTTCCTGCTCGTCGGGCTCGAGATCAAGCGCGAATTCCTTGACGGGCAGCTCTCGACATGGTCGCGCCGGGCGCTGCCGGGTTTTGCCGCGCTGGGCGGCATGGTCGCACCGGCGCTGATCTATGTCGCGCTGAACAGCGGCTCGCCCGAAACACTGCGCGGCTGGGCCATTCCCGCCGCGACCGACATCGCCTTTGCGCTCGGCGTGCTCTCGCTGCTGGGGCCGCGCGTGCCGGGCTCGCTCAAGGTCTTCCTGACCGCGCTCGCCATCCTCGACGATCTCGGCGCGGTGCTGATCATCGCGGTTTTTTACACCGCGCAATTGTCGGGGCTCATGCTGGGCCTCGCCTTTGCCGTGCTGGCCGTGCTCATCGCAATGAACCGGCTCGGCGTCACCCGGCTCTTGCCCTACCTCGTGCTCGGCGCGGTGCTCTGGTTCCTCGTGCTCAAATCCGGCATTCACGCCACGCTGGCCGGCGTCGCGCTCGCCCTGACGATCCCGCTCAAGCCCTCGCCGGCTGCGCCGGAGCATGCGCAGTCGCCGCTTCATGTCCTGGAGCACGGCCTGCACCCGTGGGTCGCCTTCGCGATCATCCCGATCTTCGGCTTCGCCAATGCCGGCGTGTCCTTCGCCGGGCTGGGCCCCTCGGCCCTGCTCGCGCCGGTGCCGCTCGGCATCATGCTGGGACTCTTCCTTGGCAAGCAGATCGGCGTTTTCGGCTTCGGCTGGGTCGCGATCCGGGCCGGGCTCGCCGACCTGCCAGCCCATGCGAACTGGAGCCAGTTCTACGGCATCGCCCTGCTCTGCGGCATCGGTTTCACCATGAGCCTGTTCATCGGGCTGCTCGCCTTTCCGGAATCCGCCGTGTTGCAGGACCAGACCAAGATCGGTGTGCTCGCGGGCTCGCTGCTGTCAGGCGTTGCGGGCTACCTGCTGCTGCGGATAGCGAAACGCGAGACGGCTGCCTGACTCAACCGCGGCTGGCCTGACGCGCGCCGAAGGCCGCGGCCGCGGCGCGGTTGGGCAGTTGCAGCGTACGCAGCAGCGCCGCGACATGAATCTTCACCGTGCCCTCGCCGAGGCCGAGCTGGCGGGCGATCTCCTTGTTGGAGCGGCCGCTGATCAGCGCCTCAAGCACCTCGCGCTGGCGCGGCGTCAGCCGGGCCATGCTCTCGCCCGCCTGATCGGCCGGCGTCAGCGGTGCCGAACCCTCAGTTCCGGAAGCCTTGGCCAGCATCGGCGGCACGAAGATCTGGCCGGCAAGAATCTGCTCCAGCGCCCTCACCAGTTCGGCGGGGCCAAGCGCCTTGGGGATGTAGCCATGCACGCCGGCGCCAAGCGCCGCCAGGATATCATGGCGCGAGATCGAGCCGGAGACGACCGCGAGCGTGACATGCTCGGCGCATTCGCGCACCGCAGCCAGGCTGGCAGCCTGCTTCATGCCGGGCATCGACAGGTCGAACAGCGCGAGGCTGATTTCGGGGCGCGTGCCGAGCAGTTCGAGCGCATCGTCGAGCGAACCCGCCTCCAGCACCGTCTCGAAACCGAGCTGGCGCGTCAGGATCGCCGACAGCGCGATCCGGAAGAAAGCGTCGTCATCGGCGATCAGGACGCAGGATCGGGATATGGCCATGGGCGTTCAGCTCGAAAGGTGGCGTGGACATCGCCAGGATAAGCCAGAAAGCCGGATGCGGCCTTCATGCCGGGTTAACGCTAACGGCAGAAGACGCAAAGCCCCTCGCCCGTCGAACCCGCTCCGGAACCGGCGCGCGGAGGCCAAAGCGCGGCTGTTGCGGCCCTACGGACTAGACCAATCGACCGATGCGGCGGCAGGGCCCGGAGCCGGTCGGTGCGATGCTTTACATTCGATGAGCGTGATCGCCCGCATTTGAGCCAAATGCCGCAGCTGCCGCGCGCCGCAGCCGGCCGACGCGCCACCGTTCCTCTCGGAGCCGGGACAGCCAACCCACGGCGAACCGCCGAACGGTCTAGTCCGTCCGCTGCCGGCTGCGACCCCTCCCGGGAAAGTCTTTGTTTAGGGCGCGGGCCGGAGGTTCGACTGGCCGGAGCGACCTCGAACGGGGTCGCAGGACGGCGGCAGAACAAGGGCTTGGGTCCGGCGATGGCGCGTCTTGGTTTATCGGCGAATGGGCGGGAATGGCTGCTGCTGGCGGGCGTGCTCGTCATGGCGGGCAACCGCGCTCATGCGGCGGACTGGTACACCGGCGCAGCCGCGCCCGCGGCCAAGGACGACTGGATCGTCAGCCTGGACGCCTCGACCACGGTGACCTCGACCGGCTCGGTCTTCGCCAATGCCGGCGGCACGGCGGCGCTAAACGGAACGCTGCGCGAGAGCGGCGCTCGCGTCCGGGTCGAGGCGCTGGCAGGCACCTATGAATACCGCGCGGCCAGCGGCGCGAAGGTGCAGGGCGACCAGGTCGAGGGCGCGGCGCTCGCCGGTTATGAATGGATCTGGCGCGAGGCGAAACTTGCAGGCTATGTCGGCCTTGCCGTGCGCAACACCGCGCTGTCGATCGCCGACCCCAACAATCAGGTCGCGGGATCGAGCTTCGGCCTGAAGACGGCAGTCGATTTCTATGCGCGGCCGACCGACAAGACGATGGTCTCGGCCTATGGCTCGTTCACCACCAACGACAAGGCCTATTTCACCCGGCTGAAAGCCGGCTACCGGATCGGTGACGGGCTCTATGTCGGCCCCGAAGTCGCCTTTCTCGGCAATGATTTCTACAACCAGATGCGCTTCGGCGTGCATCTGACCGGGCTGCAGCTCGGCCCGATCCAGGCCTCGATCTCGGCCGGCTACCAATATGATCGCGAGCAAAAGGGCGGTGCGTACGGCGCGGTCGACGTCAGGGCGCAGTTCTGATGAGCGACGCAAGCCCCGCCACCGCCGCCACGGCATCCGCAGCTCAGCCCAGCCGCCTTGTTTCCATCCTGCGCTGGGCGAGCTGGCTCGGCTGCGGGCTCATGATGTTCGTGCTGGTGACGCAGCCCGTCAGCGTGCAGGCGCAAGGAGCGCTCGGAATCATCGTGTTCGCGGGCCTCGTCATCCTCGGGCAGATGCCCAAGGCCGGGCCGACGCGCTATCTTTTCCTGGCGCTCGGCTCGGTCGTGCTGCTGCGCTATCTCTACTGGCGGCTGACCTCGACGCTGCCGCCGATGAGCGACGCCATCGGCTTCGGCTTCGGCGTCGTCCTGCTTGGCGCGGAGCTGTTTTGCGCCTTCGTGCTGGCGATCAGCCTGATCATCAACGCCGACCCCTTGCGCCGCAAAAGCCTGACGCGCGAGGACGACGCCGCACTGCCGACCGTCGACGTCTTCATCCCCAGTTACAACGAGGACGAGGAGATCCTCGCCATGACGGTCGCGGCCGCCAAGGCGATGGACTATCCGGCCGACAAGCTGACCGTCTGGCTGCTCGACGATGGCGGTTCGGACCAGAAGTGCAACGACAAGGATGACGCCAAAGCGGCGGCCGCGCGCCGCCGCCGGGTGTCGCTGCAGGGCCTCTGCCGCGAACTCGGCGCGGTGTATCTGACGCGGGCGAAGAACGAGCACGCCAAGGCCGGCAACCTCAACAACGGGCTGCAGCATTCAAAGGCCGAGATCGTCGTCGTGTTCGACGCCGATCACGCGCCCTTCCGGCAGTTCCTGCGCGAGACGGTCGGGCATTTCGCCCGCGATCCGAAGCTCTTCCTCGTGCAGACGCCGCATGTCTTTCTCAATCCCGATCCGATCGAGAAGAACTTGCGCACCTTCCAGCGCATGCCGTCCGAAAACGAGATGTTCTACAGCGTCACCCAGCGCGGGCTGGACAAGTGGAACGGCTCGTTCTTCTGCGGCTCGGCGGCGCTGCTGCGGCGTTCGGCGCTGGCCACCACCGGCGGCTTCTCCGGCATCACCATCACCGAGGATTGCGAGACCGCCTTCGAGCTGCATGCGCAGGGCTGGACCTCGCTCTACGTCGACAAGCCGCTGATCGCCGGCCTCCAGCCCGAGACCTTCGCAAGCTTCATCGGCCAGCGCTCGCGCTGGTGCCAGGGCATGTTCCAGATCCTGATGCTGAAGAACCCGGCGCTGCGCAAAGGCCTGAAGCCGATCCAGCGCATCGCCTATCTCTCCAGCATGACGTTCTGGTGCTTCCCAGTGCCGCGCCTGATCTTCATGGTCGCGCCATTGCTGCACATCTTCTTCGACGTGAAGATCTTCGTCTCCAGCGTAGACGAGACGATCGCCTACACGCTCTCCTATGTCGCCGTGAACATGGTGATGCAGAGCTATCTCTACGGCCATGTCCGCTGGCCCTGGATGTCGGAACTCTACGAATACGTCCAGGGCGTGTTCCTGGCGCGGGCCATCGTCTCGGTCGTCGCCTCGCCGAGGAAGCCGACCTTCAACGTCACCGCCAAGGGCCTCTCGCTCGACAACGACCATCTCTCGGAATTGGCCTGGCCGTTCTTCGCGATTTTCGGACTGCTCGCACTGGGCGTCGGCACTGCGGCGTTCCGCTATCTCTTCGAGCCCGGCGTCACCGCGCTGATGCTGGTCGTCGGCCTGTGGACCGGCTTCAACCTGCTGATCGCCGGTGTTGCGCTGGGCGCCGTTGCCGAACGCAAGCAGGTCGACCGGCATCCCCGCCTCGGCGTCCAGCGCAAGGGCCTGCTGACGATCGGCGGCCAAAAGCTCGATGTCGCGATCGACAATGTCTCGGCCGGCGGCTGCGGCGTCGTGGTCAAGGCGCTGCCGACCGGGCTGTCGCTCGAGGCCGGCGCAACGCGCGGCCAGCTGACGATCGTCCCGCTCGGCGGAATGGCGCAGCGGCCGGCCGTCGCGGTCACCCTGTCCCATGTCGCGCAACTTGGCGCGGAAGCGCGCTGCGGGCTTGCCTTCACCGGCCTCGCAACGACCGACTATCACGCGGTGGCCGAGCTGATGTATGGCGACGCCGGTGCGATCGCGCGTTTCCTCGAAGGACGGCGCAAGCCGATCGGCCTCGTGCGCGGCAGCATGCAGTTCGCGCTCTGGGGCGTGACCGAGCCGTTCCGCGCGCTCTCCTACGCCTTCCGCAAGCGGCCGGTCAGCGCAGAAGCCGCGCGCCCGGCAAGCGAGGACGTGGTCCCCCTCGCGCCGGCCTTCGACCCCGCCGCCTTCGGCGCGGCGATCCAGACGCTGGCCGGCCAGATGCGCCTGCCCGCGCCTCAGGCGGCGCGTCTCGACCAGGCGAGCTGGCTTGCCACGATCGCGGCGCTTTCGGGCTCCGCGCCGCAGCGGAACGTCGCCGCGCAGGCCGAGCCCGCGCCTCTGCTGGCGGGAGCCGCCTGACGCCATGCGCTCCAGCCTTCGCCTTGCCTTCTGCCTGATCGGCGGCGCGCTCGCCTGCGGCCCGACACTGCATGCCCAGAGCTTCGTTGGGGTCGGGCCGGTGCGGAATTTCACGCTGCCGACCGAGCCGCGCGGCGAGCCCGCGCCGCTGCCGGCCAGCGTCGTCGTGCCGCAAAGCGTGCTGCCGCGCAGCCCGGCGCCGGTCCAGGACGGCCTGCGCCGCCTGCCCGTGACGCTGAAGGGCTTCCGCTTCGACGGCGAATGGGCGCAAGGCGATTGGCCGGTCTATCTCACGGCGGCGCAGGCCCGGCGGAAGGCGCGCTTCCGGCTGGCGTTCCTGTCGGCGATCTCGGTGATGCCCGAGGGCTCGCGGCTGACGCTGAGCGTCAACGACACCGTCATATCCCGCACGAGGCTGGCGCCGCCCGAAGCGACGGCGTCCGAGGAGTTCGAGATCCCCGCCGGACTGCTGAAGCCCGGCTTCAACGCCGTCCGCATCGTCGCCGAGCAGCGCCACCGGGTCGATTGCTCGCCGCAAGCGACCTATGAGCTGTGGACCGCGCTCGACCCGGCCCGCACCGGTCTCGTGCTCGGCGGCGACGCCATGCGACTGGGCTTCGAGAGCGCAGCCGACATCGCCGCCGTCGCGCCGCGTCGCGACGGAGCTTCGCCGATCCGCATCATCCTCACCGGCAAGCTGACGCCCGAAATGGCCGGCCGCGCCGTGAAAGCCGCGCAGATCGCGGCGCTGTCAGGGCACTGGCTGCAGCCCGTGGTCGATTTCAGCGCCGCCGGCCAAAGCGAGGCGGTGCGCGAGCAAGGCGGGCTCGATCTCGCCATCGGCACGATCGACGATCTCAGCGCAAGGCTCGACATGACCGATTTCGGCGCCGTCGCCGGGCCGCGACATGGCTTCCTGCCGACGCGACCCGACCGCGCGCCGACCTTCGTCGTCACCGGCGCGACCGCAGCCGATCTCGATCTCGCGCTCGAGCGCTGGAACGCCGAACGCGAAGCGGCGGGGGTCGGGGCAGGCACGGAAGCCGGCCTGCGCGCGCTCGCCACCCTGCCTGGCTTTACCGCCAGCGGAGCGTCCGAGCGCATCGCACTGAACCAGACCGGCTTTGCCAGCACGGAGTTCTCCGGCCGGCTGTTCCGGCTCGGGCTCGACATCGCCATGCCGATGGACTTCATGCCTGCCGATTACGACCGGATGGCGCTGAACCTTGCCGGCTCGCACGACGCCGGGCTGACCGCCGAGGCGCGCATCCTGGTCGAGGTCAATGGCCGCACCGCGGGCACGCAATTGCTGAGCCGCGGCGACGCCGGCGCGCTCGACCGCAACCAGATCTTCCTGCCGCTCAGCCTGATGCGGCCGGGCCAGAACCGCATCGAAATCACCGCGCAGGTGCCGATGCGCGGCGACGAGGCCTGCCTCGCGCAGGGAACGGCGCGTCGGCTCCAGATTCTCGATCGCAGCGAACTCGTGCTGCCGCGCATCGCCCGCATCGGCCGCTCGCCGGAACTGGCGCTTCTGGCGGCGGGCGGCTTCCCCTTCGCCCGCGACGGCGCCAGGCCGATCCTCTATGTGCCGACGCCGGACCGGCAGACCATGGCGGCCGCCGCGACGCTGGCTGCACGTCTTGGCGTCGCCGCCGGCCGGCCGATCGACTTTGCCTTCGCGATGACGCCGCCTGCGCTCGACGCCGGCGAGGTGCTGATGGTCTCGCCCGCGCCGGCGCTGGAGCCTGCCCTGATGCGCGCGGCCGGCCTCGATCCCGAGCGGGTCAGGCAGGCCTGGCAGCACAGCCCGGATGGGGCGCGCCAGATTGCGCCCGCAACCGACGGCGACCTCCAGACCACGCGCTGCCTGCTGCCGCAGCTTCCGCCCGCCGCGCCGGTCAAGATCGCCGCCAGGGATGAGGCCGGTTTCAGCTTCGCCAGCCTGGGCCTGCGCGCGAGCCTCCCGGCGCCGTCGTTCTGGCAGGGTGTGGAACCGCAGGGCGCCAGATCCGAAGGCGAGGTCGTATCGGCTCGCGCCTCGCTTTTGGTCGCGCAGGATTTCCCCGTCGAGCAGGCGAAGAACCTCTGGACCGTCTTCACCGCCTCCGACGCCGGCGCGTTGAAGGCCGGCATCGAATGCCTGACCCATCCGCAGATCTGGAGCGGGCTTGGCGGGCGCATCAGCGCGCTTGGCCAGGACGAGAGCGTCAGCTTCGTTTCGGCGGGGGACCATCAGCGGCTGGTCGCGACGCAAAGCTTCGGGATCGCCAATTCGCGCCTCGTCGCCGCTGGCTGGCTCTCGCTCAACCCGCTCGCCTATGTCGGGCTGGCGCTGCTGCTGGTGCTGTGCCTGGCAGCCTCGACCCTCTGGCTCGTCCTCAACACCGGCAGGAGGCAGGAATGAAACAGGCGTCCGCGATGATCGCATTCTGGCGCGTGCTGGCGCTGGCATTGGGCATGCTCGTCTTCGTGCTCGCGCCGTTCGCGCGCGGCCAAGCGGCGGAGAACGCGACCGGCGAGATCGCGCTCAAGGGCATGCTGCCGAACAAGGAGGGCTGGCGCGCCTATAAAGGCCGCTTCGTCACCGAGACCGGCCGGGTCGTCGACACCGCCAACGGCCAGATCAGCCATAGCGAGGGCCAGGGCTACGGCATGCTGCTGGCGGTCGCGGCCGACGACCGCGCCGGCTTCGAGCGCATCTGGGGCTGGACGCGGGCCAACCTGTTCGTGCGCAACGACCAGCTTGCGGCCTGGCGCTGGGAGCCCGAGAAGCGCCCGGCCGTCGCCGACATGAACAACGCCAGCGATGGCGACCTGCTGATCGCCTGGGCGCTGACCGAGGCCGCCGAGGCCTGGGGCGATGTCTCCTACAGGGTGGCGGCGCGGCGCATCGCGGTCGAGATCGGCCGCAAGCTGATCCTGCTCAAGACCGCCCATGGCACATTGCTGCTGCCCGGCATCAACGGCTTCTCGGCCGATGACCGGCAGGACGGCCCAGTGCTGAACCTGTCCTACTACGTCTTCCCGGCCTTCGCCCGCCTGCCGCTGGTCGCGCCCGAATTCGACTGGGCCGGGCTCGGGCGCGCGGGCCTGCGCCTGATCGAGAAGGCGCGCTTCGGGCCCGCGAAACTGCCCAGCGACTGGATCACGCTGAAGGGCGGCGAGCCGCAGCCGGCCGATGGCTTCCCGGCGCAGTTTTCCTATAACGCCATCCGCATCCCGCTCTATCTCGCCTGGGCGGGTTTCGACCAGCCGCGCAACCATGCCGGCTTCCTCGCCGTCTGGGAGCAGCGCAAGCGCCGCGCCCTGCCGCTGATTGAACTGGCGCAGGGGCAGCCCTCCGTCTGGCTGGAGGAGCGCGGCTACGAGGCGCTGCCGGCGCTCTCGGCCTGCGCCAGCAAGGCTGCGCCCTTTCCACGCCATCTGCGCAACCCGCAAGGCGCGGAGCACTACTACCCCGCGACCCTGCATCTGCTTGCGCTGACGGCGGCTGCGATGAGGTATCCGTCATGCCTGCGCGATTGATCCGCCCTGCCGTCATGGCCAGCGCGGCGCTGCTGGCGCTGGTGCTGCCACTGTCGGCGCAGGAGCGCGGCGTGGACGAGACGGCGCTGCGCTTTTACGCTTCGCACGGCCAGAAGGCGCGTGCCGAAGCGGAGGGCAAGCGGCTGGCCGCTCTCAATCCGGGCTGGGCGATGCCCGAAGACATCTGGACCGCGCGGCCGGGGCAGGCCGACGAGAAGCCGTTCTGGGCGCTGTTCTCGGCCGGGGATATCGACGGGCTGAAGCGTGCGATCGCCCAGCGTCAGAAGTCCGAGCCCGGCTGGCAGCCGTCGGACGATCTCGCCCGCAAGCTCCGACGCAAGGAGATGCGCCGCGCCGTACTCGGACAGGCCGGCAACGGGCAGTGGCTCGCAGTCGCCGATCTCGCCGGCGAGTTTGGAAAATCTGGCGATCTCGACGATGTCGAACTCGCCTGGGCCGTGGCCGAAGGTTTCGCCCGCACCGACCGGCAGCCCGAAGCTTTCGCGCTCTATGGCGCGATCCTGACGAAGCGAAACGACGCCAGGGAGCGCAGCGCCACGATCCAGAAGGCGATCGCATTGCTGCCGATGGCGGATGTCGAGTTGCTGCTGGCGATGGGCAAGACCGCCGAGAACGGCGCGCCCGAATTCGCCGCGCTCGCCATCGACATCACGCGCGGGCGCATCAGCGCCATCCTCCACGACGAGCGCAAGACGCCGGTCGAGCCCGCCGAGATGAGCGCGTTCGAAGCGCATGCGCGCCAGGCCGAGAACGCGAACGAAGCCGGTCTCGTCGCATGGCTCGCACTCAAGCAGAATCGCACGGCCGAGGCGCTGGCCTGGTTCAAGCTCGCGATCGCGCGCGGCGGCGACGCCATGATCGCCAAGGCCATGATCGCCCATGGGCTGGCCCATACGCTGCTCAGGCTCGGCCAGCGCCGTGAGGCCGAGGAGGTCGCCTTCGCCTGGCGCGAACCGCTGGTCAACAACGCCATCCTGTTCATCGACGTGCTGGAAGGCGAGCTGACGAAGCCGGTCCCGCCGGCCATCGAGCCCGAGCGGCTCGCCCGCTATGCCCGCGTCACGCTCGACAGCCGCTCCGGCGAAGGCGCGCAGGCGCTCGGCTGGTACGCCTACAACGCCTGCCAGTTCGAGACGGCGCTCGACTGGTTCCAGCGCGCCAGCGCCTGGCTGCCGAAGGAGGCGACGGTCTACGGCCAGGCGCTCAGCCTTCAGCGTCTGAAGCGGCAGCGCGACTTCGTCGAACTGGTCAACCGCTATGACGGGCTGTTTCCCAAACTGGTCGGGCTTCTGTTCCGCGACGGGCGCGACGACCGCCCTGGCCCCTGCGATCCGCAAAGCGCGGCCCAGCGGGTCAGTGCCGCGGAGACCGCGAGGATCGGGCTTGCCGCCGCGATCCGGGTGCCACAGCCTGGCAACGCCTTCGGCCAGGACCATGCAGCCGGCGTCATGGTGAAACGCAGCGACTTCCCCATCGCCGTGTCGCCGGAGAATCCGCTGCGTTTCCCCGATAGCGGGCGTGGTCAGGACGGGTTCCGCCCCCGTGCGCAGGAGACCCGGCCGCTCGTCGCCCGCCGCGTCGGCGGCGTCACCGCCATGCCCTATGAACCGCTCGGCTTCACGCTGCTGCCAGGTTGGAACGGCGCGGGCAGCCCCAGCGACATCGCCAGCGTCGAGCGTCCGCCCGCGAATGGCACGCTCTGGGCGCAAAGCCAGAACCATCCGCAAGCGGAAGCCGCGCCGGCCGCCGAGCGCAATGCCGGCGACGGCGACGCCGCCGCCCTGCGCTTCCGGCGCTGATCGGGGACATGATCATGACCAGCCCCTCGAAAGCCTGCCTCCTGCCGATCCGCCTCGCCGTCGTCGCCGCCGCAGGGCTTGGCCTGCTCGCCGCCGGCTGCGCCGACCGTCGTGACGCTCAGGCGATCCTGCCGCTCGAGACGCTGGCTGCAACATCGGCCAATACGGGCTGGACGGCGCTTGGGCCCGCTGCCGCGCTGGTGCGCCTTCCGGACGTCTGGGGACGGGCCCAGTCGGTCAGCGAACGACGACTGAACGACGGTGTGGCGCAGGAGATCATGCTGCGGTCCGCGCCATCACTCGGCCGCAACCACATCGCGATTGCCGTGAGCCAGAACGCGGGCATCGCCAATCCCGGCCCCGGCAAGCCGACCGAGGCCGGCATTCGCGCCGAACTCGCCTCGGCCTTTCCCGACAGGACGATGCGGGTCGTCGGCCTGCCGCGCCAC
This sequence comes from Allobosea sp. P2_A10, assembly GCF_056405115.1. Classification (NCBI taxonomy): domain Bacteria; kingdom Pseudomonadati; phylum Pseudomonadota; class Alphaproteobacteria; order Hyphomicrobiales; family Alloboseaceae; genus Allobosea; species Allobosea sp. P2_A10. The sequence continues at coordinate 93,994 of NZ_JBFUCS010000013.1, forward strand.
AATGCCTTTGGACCCTATGGTCTGGCGGTGGCATCGGGACCCGGCCGCGAGCGCTGCGTCTATGCCTGGCAATGGCTCGACCGTGACGACCGCCGGATTGCCGAGCGCCTCGGCGGCAGCGCCTCCTGGCGTGCCCGGATCTGCCGCAGCGACGCGACGCTCGACCAGATCGCCGCCGATCTCGACCGGATCGATGTCGGACTGGACGCGCAACGCGCGCGCGAACTCGAGCCGCCGCAAACAAAACCGCGCCCGGTCGTACGGAAGGCCAGGCCGGCCCAGACCGTCGCCAGACAGCCGCCTGCAGCCGAACCGATCGACACCGGTTCGCTGCTCGCGCCCGGTGGACGACGCTATCTCGCCCCGATCTCCGGGCCGGCCAATTCCGGCCTCGCGCCGCGGCTCCCCTCCGCCGTCGAGGGCAGTCGCACCGCGCTCGACGCCAGCCTGCCGGCTGAAGCCTATCGCGGCCCAACGGCCCAGCCCGGCCAGCAGACCCGCCTGCCTTTGAGGGATGCGGCGGTGCTGCGTTCCGCCGTGCCGACACCCGACTGAGTTTTCAGAAGACGCCTGCCCGCAAACGCGCTCCCGCCCTGCCCTCATCCGAAAGGCCCTGAGACCATGAACCGCCGCATCCTGCTGATCGAGGACGAACCGATTTCCCAGGACATCATCCGCTCGCTTCTGGTGGGGCAGGGCTATGCGGTCGATGTCGTGACCGATGGGTTCAGCGCGCTCGATCGCGCCAAGGCGGTGCGCTACGACGTGGCGCTGGTCGATTATCACCTGCCGGAGATGGACGGCTATGCGCTCGGCCGGCTGCTGCGCGAGCAGCGCAGCGACGCCGAAGGCGCGCCGGTGCTGATCGGCCTGACCGCCGACCGCAACGGGCTTGCCGCGCGGCGCGGCGCGGACGCGGTTTTCCGGGCGATCCTGCCCAAGCCGATCAAGCCCGCCGACCTGTTCGAGGCGATCGAGCGCCTCTGCCACGAGACCGTGACGAGCGGCGCATCGACCATGCCGGCCCCAGCGACGCACGAGCCGGCAGGCCCCGAATCCGCCCGGCAGGCCAGCGTCGCGCTCTGGCGCAACCATGGGCTGGCGCGCCATCCCCGGGCCTTCATCTGCCCGCCGCCGGCCGCCGATCAGGCGGCGGCGCTGGGCCTATGCTTCGATCTCGTCGAAGCCGAGCAGGCCGAATTCGTGCTGCTGCTGGAGCGTCACGGCATCAACGAGGCCGTCAGGGTCGCCGGGCGGCAGGAGCGTCGTCTGCCGGTGATCGGCCTGAGCAGCGACCATGCCGATATCTGCGACGGCCTGTTCAAGGTCGACGACGGCGGTTCCTGGCAAAAGCTCGCCGCCCTGCTTGGCGGCTCGCCCGCCGTCCCGGCCGTGGTCAAGCCAATCGCGGACATTCCCGCGCAGGTCGTACGGATCGCGCCGCTCGCCGTCGCCGTCGCGCCTGCTCCCGTTTCTGCGGAGCCTGTTCCCGCGCAGGCGGGCCCAGCAGGCACCCAGCAGAGCCACATGCCCCACACCGACATCCGCGCGCTCATCCTGAACGGCGTCAACGGCCCGCTTGCGGCGTTGCGCGGCACCCTCGAAGCGCAGATGCGCGCGCCGTCCGACGTCTTGCCAGGCATCCACGCCTGCGCCGACGGCATCGCCAAGCTGGACCAGGCGCTGCTCGTGACCGGCGCGCTCGCCGACTTCCTGAAATCCCCCGCCGTGCGTGAATCGGAGGCCTGCGCCTTCGACCCGTCCGAACTGGTCGAGAATGCCGTCGCCATGATCCGCGATTCGATGGCGCCAGGCGGGCCGCAACTGACATGCCGGCTCGATCCGTCCCTGCCAAGGCAGGTGCAAGGCGACGTCCACCGGCTCAGCCAAATCGTGCTGACCCTGCTCGACGACGCCTGCGAACGGCATGCCGGCGGCGTACTGACACTGCATCTCGCCTTTTCGGACAGCGACAGGCCGCAACTGGCCTTCCGGCTGGCGCATCAGCCCGACGCCAGCGGCGACGAGATCTCCTGGAAACGGCCCGATGCCGCACTGATCGCCCAGTTGCGCGCCATCCGGATGGCGACTCTGTCGCGGCTGGTCGGGCTGATGGGCGGCGATCTCGCCCCGGAGGGAGAGGCGCTGTTTCATCTGACGGTTCCGGCGACTGCCGACGCCGATGCAGACGCGCAGGCACGACCCGCCGGAGAGAAGGCGGCCAGGGTGCTGCTGGTCGATGATGGCGCCACCAGCGGCCAGGTCCTGACGCTGCTGCTGACACGGGAGGGGCACCATGTCTGCCGCGTCGCCGATGTCGAGGCTGCGCTCTTCGCCTGCTCCGGGGCGAGCCATGACATCATTCTGTTCGACATCGCCATCGGCACGGAGGCGCAGCGTCGGTCGCTGGCGGATGTGCGTGCTTTCCAGCAGGCGCGGACATGCGTGCCGGCGCTCGTGCTGGCGGCGGCGCTGTCGGAGGCCGACCAGGCGGAACTCGCCGGGCTTGGCATCGCCGGCACGCTGGCCAAGCCGTTCTCGCCGGACGCGCTGCGCCTTGCGATCGCCAACGGGCGCAAAGCGGCCGCGGCGACGCAGCTGGCCGCGCCTGTCGACACCGCCGTGCGCGACGCACTCGAAGCAGCGCTCGGGCAAACCTCCGTGGAGCGACTGACCGCGCAGTTGCTGGCCCAGATCGAAACGCTGTGCCAGGGCCAGATCGAGCCCGGCGATACCGCCGGGGCGGCCCGGCTCGTCGAGTTGTCGAGCTGCGCCGCCGTGCTGGGGCTGGCCGAACTGGCGCGGGTCTGCGCTGCTTTCGAGCCCGTAGCGGCCGGTCGCGGCAGCGTCGCCTCAGCGAGCAAGGCGCTCCGCGCCGCGCTGGGTCGGGTACAGGCCGCGCTCGGCCCGCACCGGCAGGCCGCTGCTTGACGTTTCGTTAACCATCATCGTGCTTGCCTCGGCAGAGGATCCGCGCGAGCCGAGATGCCCTGACAGGTGACAGAGATGACGAGCAGGCCGGGGCGGAAGACGGCGCAACGGCTGCTGGTTCCGGCGATGATCGCAGGGGTCATCATCGCCAGCGCGATTCTGATCGGCACGACCGGATGGCTGCTCTGGCACTCGGGCCAGCGCGCCATCCAGAACGCGATCTCGTCGACGCAGAATCTCACGGCCGTACTCGACCGGCACGCCATGCGGATGATCGATTCGGTCGAGATCGTGATGAAGACGGCCGGCCGGCAGCTCGGCCCCGATATCGGGGACAAGAGCCGGCGCAGCTTCCTGGACGCCTGGCTCGCCGATATCGCCCGCGACCTGCCGCATCTTCACTCGGTCGGCGTGCTCGATCTGCGCAGCGGTACGTTCAGCTATGATTTCGTGCGCTCACGCGAGCCGGGGCCGGAGCTGTATGCGGAGATTATGAGCTCTGCCCCGGCCGGAACAGGCGAGCCGTTCCATGTCGGCCGCGCCGTGTTCGACACGGCGTCGCAGGGCTGGCTCCTGCCGCTGAGCCGGCGCATCCCGCCGCATCAGGGTAGCAACGAGGCGCTGATCGTGGTGACGCTGTCGTTGAACTACCTGCAGGAACTCTACGCCTCGCTCGATATCGGCGCTGACGGAACGGTGGTGCTGTTTCGCAGCGATGGCGAGATCCTCGCGCGCAGTCCATATGACGCGACCAGGGTCGGGCAAAGCGTGCCGAACGGCCTGCTGTTTCGCGAGCACTTGCCGCGGATGGCGAGCGGCACCTTCCGGACGCAGTCTGTGATCGACGGCGTCGAGCGCATCATGAGCTACCGCAGGTTAGGTTCGACGGCGCTGGTCGCGGTCGTGTCGCTCTCGGTTTCGGAGGTTCTGGCGAAATGGCGCGAGGACATGTCGACCGACCTGATGGTGGCGGGCTTCTGCGCGATGATGCTGCTCGGGCTCGGCCTCGTCCTGATCAGGATCGTGCGCCAGCGCGACCGCGCCGACAGCTATCTCCACGCGACGCTGGAGCATATCGACCAGGGTTTGCTGATGGTCGGCCCCAACCAGCGCACCAAGGTCTACAATCGCCGTGCGCTCGAACTCCTCGACCTGCCGGACGAGCTGATGGCGCGTCGTCCCAGCTCGATGGAGGTCTTCGCCTATCAGGAAGCTCGCGGCGAGTTCGCGGCAACACCGCCGGAGCTCCGCAACCGCATCGTGCAGCCGCTTCTGGCCGGCACCCCAGCCTGCTACGAGCGCGTCCGCCCGAACGGCACGGTGCTGGAAATCCGCACCAACCCGCTGCCCAATGGCGGCGCGGTGCGGACCTATACCGACATCACTGAGCGCCGGAAGGCGATCGAGGACATGAACGCCAGCATGGCCTTCGCCAACTCTCTGGTGAATTCGAGCCCGGACTGCATCCAGCTGCTCGATCTCGAAGGCAACATCACCTTCATCAGTGATCTCGGACAGGAGCTGTTCGAGATCGAGGATATCGACACGGTGCGCGGCAGGCCGTTCTCGACCTTCTTCCCGCAGGAGCACCACAGCCGGGTCGAGCTGGCGTTGCGGCGGGTGCGCAACGGCCAGACCGACCGCTTCACGAGGATGTGCCCGACGCTCGGCGGCATCCCGAAATGGTGGGACTTCATCATCACGCCGGTCCACGAGATCGGCCGGACGCCCGAACGGCTCTTCGTGGTGGCGCGCGACATCTCGGCGCGGCAGGCCCATGCCGAGGAGCTGAGCCGCGCCAAGGAGGCGGCGGAACGGGCGAGCGTCGCCAAATCGCAGTTCCTCGCCTCGATGAGCCACGAGATCCGCACGCCGCTGAACGCCATTCTCGGCTTCGCCGCGCTGGCGCGCGAGCGCCAAAGCCGCGACCCGGAACTGCGCCGGCAGATGGAACTGATCCAGAAGGCGGGCGAGTCCCTTCTGACGATCATCAATGACGTGCTCGATCTCGCCAAGGTCGAGGCCGGCAAGATCGAACTGGAGGAGCGTCCGCTCGACCTGCAAGGGCTGGTCGAGGACTGCCTATCGCTGACGCGCGGGCTGGCGGAGCAGAAAGGCATCGCGCTGCACTGTGTCGTGGCGGCGGCGACGCCTGCGCGAATCGTCGCAGACGAGGCGCGGCTGCGCCAGGTGCTGCTCAACCTGCTGAACAATGCGGTCAAGTTCACCCATGCCGGCGAGGTGTTGCTCAAGGTCGATCCCGCGCCGGCCGGCGACCGGATGGCCATCTCGATCAGCGATACCGGCATCGGTATCTCGCAGGAGCGGATCGAGCATCTGTTCCAGGATTTCGTGCAGGGCGACGGCTCGATCAGCCGGCAATATGGCGGCACCGGGCTCGGACTCTCGATCTCGCGCCGGCTGATCACGCTGATGGGCGGCGAAATCGGCGTCACCAGCGTATTGGGCGAGGGCTCGACCTTCCATTTCCACCTGCCGCTGATCGAGGCGCAGCCGGAGGCCGGGCTGCCGTCGCAAGGCCGGGCGGAGGAGCCGGGCGGCTTTGTCATGCGCAGCATCCTGCTGGTCGACGATCTCAGCATAAACCTGGAGATCGTCAGCGAGATGCTCGGCTCGGCCGGGCACCGCGTCACGGTTGCGAGCAATGGCCCGAGCGCGATCTCGCTTTATCGCGAGCACCGCCATGACCTGATCCTGATGGACGTGCAGATGCCCGACATGGACGGGCTGGAGACGACCCGCCAGATCCGCGACATCGACGCGCAGGCCAGGGACGTGCCGGTGATAGCGCTGACGGCGAACGTGTTTTCGCAGCAGATCGAGAGCTATCGCGAGGCCGGCATGAACGACCATCTCGGCAAGCCGTTCCATCGCGACGCCCTGCTCGCCATGGTCGCGCGCTGGGCCGGGCAGCGCGTGGGCGCGGAGCGGTCGGAAGCGCCGACCGAGGAGACGCCGCCGCTGCTCGACTGCGCCTGCCAGCTCGAACTCTCCGGGCTGATCGGCGTCGACAAGACCTGGGAGCTGCTGTTGCGCTTCCGCGACGACCTGCCGGGGCGTCTGCGCTCGGCGTCGACGGAGGCGCTTCGGGCCGACGCACATGCGATCGTCTCGACCTCCGGGCTGCTCGGCTTCGCCCGATTGTCGGCCGCCGCCCGCGAACTGGAGCAGACCATCGATGCGGGGGGCGATATCGCGCTGGCCCTTTCGGAACTGCTGGCCGCGCGCAAGGCGACGATGGAATGCGTCGCCGGGCTGCTGTCGACGCTCGAAAGCGGCGCTTCCGCGACCCAGGATATCGCGCCGGCCAAGGTCGCCTGAGGCGAGCCTACCAGGCTGGTCTCGCCACGCATCGCGCCGTCGCGGAATTTGCTGTCATAAAACTGTCATATGTTGCTCGAAAACGTCGCCAAGCCGGTCTCGATGCGCGACTATCGCGAGGTGCGCTGCAACGATTCGGCTCCGCGCCGAAACGTGCTTCACAGCAGCCGGGAGACGCCACGATACGATGAAGAAGCCCAAGCGCCCGCCCGGCGAACCACGACTGCAGATCGCGGCCATGCCGATCCGCCGGACGCCGGACGGCTCGACCGAGATCATGCTCGTGACCTCGCGCACGACGCGGCGCTGGATCGTACCGAAGGGTTGGCCGATTCGCGGGATGAAGGACCATGACGCCGCCGCGCGCGAGGCGTTCGAGGAGGCTGGCCTCGTCGGAAAGATCGGCCGGAAGCCCGCGGGCCGATACACCTACTGGAAGCGGCTGGAAGACCATTTCGTGCTGTGCACGGTGAAGCTTTATCTGCTCGAGGTGGATCAGCAGCTTGCGACCTGGGCCGAGCAGGGCGAACGGCATTGCCAGTGGTTCAGGCTGGAGGATGCGGCCGATCTCGTCGACGAGCCGGAACTGAGCAGCGCGATCCGGGCGCTCGGGCCGAGCCCAACGACAAACTGACGGTGCTCAGCCGCCCGATTGCGGGGCTGGCGTGAACAGTTCGCTCGACTGCTGGTCCTGCCGCCCATCCTTGGTCTGCGCATCCCTGGCCTGCGCGTCCCTGGTCTCGCGCAGCCTGCTGTCACGCAGGGCATTGGCGCTTTCCAGGATCGGATAGCCGATCGAGGCGACGTGGCCGTGGATGCGCTTGAGATCGCGGATGATGTCGAGATGGATCGCGCTGGTTTCGATCGATTCCGCCCGGCCGCTGCGCAGCCTCTGGAAATGGCTCTCCGTGGCGCGCCGCTCGGCATCGCGCATCGTCGCTTTCTCGGCAAAGAGCTGACGCGCCAGAGCGAGATCGCGCGTGGCGAAGACGTTCAGCGCCAGAACCAGCCCCGACGAGACCCGCTGATGGAACTCGCGGATCTCCGCCAGCCCCTCGGGCGAGAAGGCGTAGCGCTTGCGGATTTTCTTCTCGGCGAGTTCGCGCAGGTTCTTGTCGATGATGTCGCCGATATGCTCGAGATTGGTGATCAGCGTGATGATCTCGAGCAGGCGGCGGCCTTCCTCGTCGGTGAGTTCGTTGCGCGAGACGCGCACCAGATAGAGCTTAATCGACTCGTGGATCGCGTCGACGCCGTCATCGGCCTTGGCGATTGCGCGCGAGAGTTTGAGCTCGTCCTTCTCGATCAATGTCATCGTGTCGCGCAGCATCAGCTCGACGCGGTCGCCGAGGTTGAGCGCCTCGCGCATGGCGCAAGCCAGCGCCTCCGTCGGGCTGTCGAGCACGGTCGGATCGAGATAGCGCGGCCTGGCAACCGTATCGGCCTCGACCTGGGCCGGCATCAGTTTCGCCACCAGCCGGGCGATCGGATCGACCAGCGGCAGGAAGACGACCGCGCCGACCAGGTTCAGCCCGACATGGAACTCGATGGCAAGCCGCGTATCGAGCAGCGGCAGGCTCTGGATCCAGGCAGACAGTGGCGCGACGAAGGGCAGGAAGGCGATGACGAGCAAGAGCCGCGTCAGCAGGTTGCCGACAGCCGCCTGGCGCTGGGCCGCGGGCGCGCCGAGCTGGTCGAGCACCGGGATCAGCGCATTGCCGAGATTGGCGCCCAGCACCAGCGTCAGCGCGGTGGCCGGCGGAAACAGCCCCGATGAGGCGAAGGTCGCGATCAGCAGGATGACGGCAATGCTGGAATGGGTCAGCCAGGTCGCGGCGACGGCGACGAGCACCGCCAGCAGCGGCTCGGTGCCGATCGCGCCGAGAAGGGTGCGGAAGGTCGGCGACTGCGCCAGCGGAGCGGCCGCGGCATTCAGCTCGATCAGCGCCAGCAGGATCAGCCCGATGCCGACGAGGACACGACCGATATTGCGGGCGCGGTCCATCGCCTCATGGGCCAGATAGAGCCCGACGCCGATCGCCAGGCACAGGCCCCAGAGCCAGCCAAGATCCATCGAGATGACGAAGGCGGCCAGCGACGTACCGAGATTGGCGCCGAGCAGCACGGCCAGCGCCATCGCAGGCACGATCAGGCTGCGGCCGGCGAAGGACGAGACCAGCAGCGTCGTGGCGGTCGAGGATTGCAGCACCATCGTCACCGCGACGCCGCTGCCGAACGCCGCGAAACGGTTCTTGGTGAAGGTCTGCAGAGCCTGCCGCAGCGACGAGCCGAAAGCGCGCATCGCGCCGGTGCGCACCAGCCTGACCGCCCAGATCAGCAGCGCGACGCCGCCGGCGAGATGGATCAGGATCGTGGTGGCGCTTTCGCCTGCAGTCATCGCAGCATGGGCCTTTCACCGGTTCAGGGCGCAAGCATAGCGCCGAACCATCAGTTTTTCATTAGCCAACTTATGTTTATGGAGGGAAAACATGCTGAGAATACGGCAGAGGCGGCTGAATTTTGCGCATGGCGTCTTCGGCCGACGATCCTGACGGCAGCGCCGCCCGAAAACCACGTTAGGCCAACGGCTTGGGGGGCGCGCGTTCGGTGCTTGGCGAGTAGCCGAACCGGGCTCGGTAGACCCGCGAGAAATGACTGGCGCTGCCGAAGCCGGTGGCGAGCGCCGTCTCCAGCACCGGCAGGCTGGTCTGGCGCAGGAGATCGCGCGCGCGGTCGAGCCGAAGGCTGAGATAGTGCTCGCCGAGCGAGCGGCCGAGATGCTGCCTGAAGAGGCGTTCGAGCTGGCGCAGCGAGACGTTCGCCGTGCGGGCGAGTTCGTCGCGCGAGACCGGGTTTTCCAGACTGAGCTCCATCCGGCCGATGACGCGCAGCAGCGGGGCATGGCTGATGCCGAGACGTTCGCGCAGCGGCATGCGCTGCGGGCCGGCGCCCTCGCGCACATGCGTCTGGAGGAACCATTCGCTGACGGCGAGCGCGAGTTCGCTGCCGTGTTGGCGCGCGATGACCGCATGCATCATATCGAGAGGCGCGGTGCCACCGCCCGAGGTCAGGCGGTCGCGGTCGATCTCGTAAAGCGAGCGGCGCAGGTCGAGGTCGGGATAGTCCTCGATGAAGGCCGGTGCGTGCTCCCAATGCAGGGTGAAGCGGTAGCCCGAGAGGACATTGGCGCGCGCCAGGATGTAGGGCCCGCCGGAAATCCCGCCGAGCCTGACGCGTCGGCGTGCCAGTTGCCGCAGCCAGGCGAAGGTCGGCGGGTGCTGGAATACGGCCGGATTTCCGCCGGCACACACCATGACATAGTCGAAGCCGACATCGTCGCCGAGCCCATAATCAGCCCTGATGCCGACGCCGTTGGACGCCGATGCGGCGACGCCATCGATCGCAATGTGGCTCCAGCGATAGAGGTCGCGGCCCGAAAGCTGGTTGGCGGCGCGCAGGGGCTCGATCGCCGAGGCATAGGCCAGTAGCGCAAAGCCGGGGATCAGCAGGAAACCGACATGCGTCGGAGCCGGCTCGTCGCTGTCGATCAATCGGGCGTCGCTGGGAGTCATGTCGGAGACGCTATGTCCGGCAATCTCGCCAGCGCAAGCCCCAACGGGACAACCGATGCGTTACTCGCTGCTCTCACTCGCCAGACAGACACTGGCCGGCCACAAGGGCTGGAAGCCCGCCTGGCGGGATGCCGCGCCAAAGGCCGAATACGACGTCGTGATCGTCGGCGGCGGCGGGCATGGTCTGGCGACCGCGCATTACCTCGCGAGCCGCTACGGCATCACCAACGTCGCGGTCGTCGAGAAAGGCTATATCGGCTCCGGCAATGTCGGGCGGAACACCACGATCATCCGCTCGAACTACCTGCTGCCCGGCAATACGCCGTTCTACGAGCATTCGCTGAAGCTCTGGGAGGGGCTGGAGCAGGACATCAACTACAACGCGATGGTGAGCCAGCGCGGCGTGCTGAACCTCTATCATTCCGATGCGCAGCGCGACGCCTATGCCAGGCGCGGCAACGCCATGCGGCTTGCCGGCGTCGACGCAGAATTGCTCGACCGCGAGCAGGTCAGGGCGATCGCGCCCTTCTTCGACTATGAGAGCGGCCGCTTCCCGATCCAGGGCGGGCTTTTGCAGAAGCGCGGCGGTTCGGTGCGCCACGACGCCGTCGCCTGGGGCTATGCGAGGGCTGCCGACAGGCGCGGCGTCGACATCGTGCAGAACTGCGAGGTCACCGGGCTCTCGATCGCGAACGGCCACGTCACCGGGATCGAGACCTCGCGCGGGCCGATCAGGGCGAAGAAGGTCGCGCTGGCGGTCGCCGGCAACTCGTCGCGCGTTGCGGCAATGGCTGGAATGCGCCTTCCGATCGAGAGCCATGTGCTGCAGGCCTTCGTTTCAGAGGGGCTGAAGCCGCTTATCGACGGCGTCGTCACCTATGGCGCCGGGCATTTCTACGTCAGCCAGTCCGACAAGGGCGGGCTCGTCTTCGGCGGCGACATCGACAGCTACAACTCCTACGCCCAGCGCGGCAATCTGCCGGTGATCGAGGACGTGATGGAATCGGCGATGGCGCTGTGGCCGGGGCTGGGGCGAATTCGGATGCTCCGGCACTGGGGCGGCATCATGGACATGTCGATGGACGGTTCGCCGATCATCGACCATACGCCGATCCAGGGGCTCTATCTGAATGCCGGCTGGTGCTATGGCGGCTTCAAGGCGACGCCAGCCTCGGGCGACTGCTTCGCCCATCTGATCGCCAGGGATGAGCCGCACCCGGTCGCCACCGCCTTCCGGCTCGACCGTTTCGCGACGGGCCGCGTCATCGACGAAAAGGGCGTCGGCGCCCAGCCGAACCTGCACTGACGGGCCTCAGGATACAATCATGCGCATCCCCTGCCCCTATTGCGGCACACGCGACGCCCAGGAATTCACCTATCTCGGCGACGCCGCTCCAAAGCGTCCCGATGGGCTGGAGACGACTGAAGCCGCCATGTTCGAATACGTCTACCAACGCGACAACCCGGCCGGGCGATTGCGCGAGCTCTGGTATCACGGCGCCGGATGCCACGCCTGGCTGGTGGTGAAGCGCGACACCCGCACGCATGTAATCGAGGCCGTCGAAACGGCGAAATCAGCCAAGGCGGGAGCGGCGGCATGAGCGCGCAATCCTCGGGCGCTCAACCCTTCCGCCTTGCGAGCGGCGGCCTGATCGACCGGACGCAAAAGCAATCCTTCCGCTTCGACGGCAAGCGCTATGAGGGCTTTGCCGGGGATACGCTGGCCTCGGCGCTGCTCGCCAATGGCGTTAAGCTCGTCGGCCGCTCGTTCAAATATCACCGCCCGCGCGGCATCCTCTCGGCGGGGCCCGAAGAGCCCAACGCGCTGGTCGAACTGCGCGCCGGCGCCCGAAGAGAGCCCAATACGCGGGCGACCGTCGCCGAGCTCTATCACGGGCTCGAGGCGCGCAGCCAGAATCGCTGGCCTTCGCTCGCCTTCGATCTGCTTTCGGTCAACCAGCTGATCGCGCCGGCTCTGGTGGCGGGCTTCTACTACAAGACCTTCATGTGGCCGGCCGCCTTCTGGGAGAAGCTCTACGAGCCGCTGATCCGCCGCGCCGCGGGGCTCGGACGGGCGGCGGGACATGAGGATCCCGACCACTACGAAAAAGCCTTCGCCTTCTGCGACGTGCTCGTCATCGGCGGCGGCCCGGCCGGGCTCTCGGCGGCGCTGGCGGCTGGCCGCAGCGGCGCGCGCGTCATCTTGTGCGACGAGGATTTCCGGTTCGGCGGCAAGCTGCTGAGCGAGAAGCGCGAGATCGACGCGCGGGCGTCGTCGGAATGGATCGCGGACGCACTGGCAGAACTTACGGCCATGCCCGACGTCACGATCATGCCACGCTCGACGGTTTATGGCGTCTACGATCATGGCGTTTACGGCGTCGTCGAGCGGGTCGGCGACCATCTGCCGATTCCGGCGCCGCACCAGCCGCGCCAGCGCGCCTGGCGGATCAATGCGAAGCAGGCGATCCTCGCCACCGGGAGCATCGAGCGGCCGATCGTCTTTTCCGGCAACGACACGCCCGGCGTGATGCTGGCCGGCGCGGTGCGCACCTATCTCAACCGCTACGGCGTGGTGCCCGGCCGCGAGGCGGTCGTCTTCACTTGCGGTGACGATGGCTGGGCGACCGCGCGCGATCTGGCGGCAGCCGGCGCGAGGCTCGCCGCGATCGTCGATCCCCGGCCCGAGCGCGATCCGGCGCTGACGGCGCTGGCGCAAAAACTCGGAGCGCGCGTCGTCACCGGCACGGTTGCCAGCGCCTCGGGCGGTCGCGCCTTGAAGTCAGTGACGGTCCGCGAGGCCTCGGGTCGCGAGGAAACCTTGTCCTGCGATCTGCTCGCCGTCTCCAATGGCTGGAACCCGACGCTTCACCTGACCTCGCACCAGAACACGCGGCCGGTCTGGGACGAGGGCATCCATGCCTTCGTGCCGTCAGCGCTGCCGGCGGGCCTGAGCGTCGCCGGCAGCGCCGCCGGGCGCTTTTCGCTGGCGCAGGCGCTGGAGGACGGCGCGCGGCTGGGCCATGACGCGGCCACGGCCTGCGGCTTTGCGCCGAAGCCGGCCGCGCAGCAGCCGAAGACCGATCCCGAGGGGGTCGCGCTGTCTCCGGTCTGGAGGGTCAAGGGCGGGAAAGGCAAAGCCTTCGTCGATTTCCAGAACGACGTCACCGACGCGGATATCGAATTGTCGGCCCGCGAGGGCTTCCGGGCGGTCGAGCATCTCAAGCGCTACACCACGCTGGGCATGGCGACTGATCAGGGCAAGACCTCGAACCTCTCGGGCCTCGCCATCATGGCCGAGCAGACGGGCAAGACGATCCCCGAGACCGGCACGACGATCTTCCGGCCGCCCTATACCCCGGTCGCGATCGGCGCGCTCGGCGGCCATCACCGGGCTAAGGATTTCCGGCCGACCCGGCTCGCGCCGACGCATCAATGGTCGAAGGAACAGGGCGCGGTCTTCGTCGAGAGCGGGGCCTGGATGCGGGCGCAATACTACCCCAGACCCGGCGAGAGCGACTGGCTGACCACCGTCAACCGCGAGGTGCTTGCCGTCCGCAATGGCGTCGGCCTGTGCGATGTCTCGACGCTCGGCAAGATCGACATCCAGGGCGCGGATGCGGCCGCGTTCCTGGAGCGCGTCTACATCAATGGCTGGAAGGCCCTGCCTGTCGGCAAAGCGCGCTATGGACTGATGCTGCGCGAGGACGGCTTCGTCATGGATGACGGCACGACCTCGCGGCTCAGCGAAACCCATTTCCTGATGACCACCACCACGGCCAACGCCGCCAAGGTGATGCAGCATCTCGAATTCTGCCATCAAGTGCTCTGGCCCGATCTCGATGTCGCCATGGTCTCGGTCTCCGAGTACTGGGCGCAAGCCGCCATTGCCGGGCCGAAGGCGCGCGTAGTGCTGCAGGGCGTGGTCGATGCCCAGCACGATATCTCCAACGAAGCGTTTCCCTATCTGGCGGCACGGGCCGTGACGGTTGGCGGCGGCATTCCGGCGCGACTCTTCCGCATCTCGTTTTCGGGCGAACTCGCCTATGAGCTTGCCGTTCCGGCCGACCATGGCGATGCGATGATGCGCGCGCTGATGGCGGCGGGAGAGCCGCATGGCATCACGCCCTATGGCACCGAGGCGCTGGGCGTGATGCGGATCGAGAAGGGCCATGTCGCCGGCAACGAACTCAGCGGCCAGACCACGGCGCGCGATCTCGGCCTCGGCAAGATGATGTCCCCGAAAAAGGACTATATCGGCCGCGTCATGGCCGGGCGCGAGGCTCTGGTCGAAGCGGACCGGCCGAGCTTCGTCGGGTTCAAGGCGGTCGATCCGGCGCAGCGCCTGCGGGCCGGCGCGCATTTCATCGGGCTGGGCAAGCCGGCGGCGATGGAAAACGACGAGGGCTACATGACCTCCGTCGCCTATTCGCCGAGTCTCGGGCACTGGATGGGACTCGGCCTGCTCAGGAACGGCCCCGCCCGCATCGGCGAGCGCATCCGCGCAGTCGATCCCGTGCGCAACGGCGATATCGAGGTCGAGATCTGCTCGCCCGTCTTCATCGACCCGCAAGGAGCGCGTCTCCATGTCTGACGCTGCGACACTGCAAACCCCAGGCATTGGCGCTTGGACGCCGCGTAGCGCGTGGTCCGGCATCCTCCAGGACGGTCATTTCGGCGCGAAGGGCGCGGCTGGTGTCACCGTCACAGTGCGCGATGGGCTTGGCGTCGCCAGCCTGATTGCAGGGGACGGCGGCGAGGCGGCGCTCGCCGAGGCCCTGACGACGCGCTTTGGGCTGAGGCTTCCGACGAGCCCGGTGGCGAACGTGACCGGCGCGCATGCGCTGCTCTGGGCCGGGCCGGGCCAGTGGCTGCTGGTCGCGGAGAGCCGGGACGGATTTGCCGAGGCGCTGCAGGGCCTGTCGGGACTTGCCGCCGTGGCCGATCAGAGCGACGGACGCGCCGTCCTGAGGCTGTCGGGCAAACATATTCGTGCCGCGATGGCCAAGGGCTGCATGATCGATCTGCACCCCCTGGCCTTTCCCGTGGGCAGCACGGCCTTGACAAGCATCGCCCATCTCGGCGTGCATCTCTGGCGGGCCGCTGACGGCCCCGAGGGGGCGGTCTTCGAGATCATGGTGGCGCGCAGCATGGCCGGCAGCTTCTGGTCCTGGTTCTCCGCATCGGCGGCGGAATTCGGCTGCGCGGTCGGCAGCGGCCGAGGTTGAGCGCAGCGCGGCGCGCGCAAGCCTCCATCGCCTCGTCCCATTGTTCCCCCGATTTTAAGGGCCGCCCGCACGGCGGCGTCAGCCATGCCCGACCGTACCGCAATCCTGACTTTGTCCTGCCCCAACCGCCCCGGCATCGTCGCCGCCGTCTCGACGCTGCTGTTCGAGTCCGGCTGCAACATCCTCGACGCGCAGCAGTTCGACGACACCGAGACCGGCGTGTTCTTCATGCGCGTCGTCTTCAACCGGCTCGATGAAGGACAGCCGCACGCCGCCATCGCTGCTGCGGTGGACGATCTTGCCAGGCGCTTCGGCATGTCGATCTCGCTGCGCGAGACCACGGCGAAGCGCCGCGTGATGCTGCTGGTCTCGAAATTCGACCATTGCCTCGCCGACCTGCTCTATCGCTGGCGGATCGGCGAGTTGCCGATGGAGATTTCGGCAATCGTCTCGAATCACGGCCGCGAGGCGATCGCCTCGACCGATATCGGCGACCTGCCCTTCCACCACCTGCCGGTGACGCGCCAGAGCAAGATGGAGCAGGAGGCCGAAATCTGGCGGCTGGTTCAGGAGACGAAGACCGATCTCGTCGTGCTGGCGCGCTACATGCAGATCCTGTCCGATGGATTCTCCGCCAAGCTGCTCGGCCGCTGCATCAATATTCATCATTCATTCCTGCCCGGCTTCAAGGGCGCCAAGCCCTATCACCAGGCCCATGAGCGTGGCGTGAAGCTGATCGGCGCCACCGCGCACTACGTCACGCCCGACCTCGACGAGGGTCCGATCATCGAGCAGGACGTCGAGCGCATCTCGCATCGCGACACGCCCGACGATCTCGTGCGCAAGGGCCGCGATATCGAGCGACGGGTGCTGGCGCGGGCCGTGCTCCAGCATCTCGAGGATCGCGTTGTCCTCAACGGCAAGAAAACTGTTGTTTTCACCGACTGACCGGCTAGAGATTGCGTATCTGCCCATTTTTTTAGCACAGACATGTGCACGAGCCCGTCCGCACCACGGTATCGCCTGCCGCCGCCATTCGCTCCCGGCATGGCCGTTGCGCTGCACGGTTGACGCATCGATTGGCACATGGCTTGCTCAGGGCTTCGGGGAATGAGCGGCGCACCAAGCGCCGCCTGTCGATATGTGTCGAATGAGCGGAGGTGATCCCATGAACGAGCATGACCTGCGAGGCCTGATCGCGGACGTGAAGGAAGGCGGCCTGTCGCGGCGTTCCTTCGTGCAGAAGATGATCGCTGTCGGCCTGACCGCGCCCGTCGCAACGCAGATGCTGGCCTGGTACGGCGTCGCCCATGCCCAGACCGCGCCGGTCTACAAGCCGACGAAGGCAGGCGGCGGCGGCCCGCTGAAAGTCCTGTGGTGGCAGGCTCCGACGCTGCTCAATCCGCACTTCGCCGTTGGCACCAAGGACCAGGATGGTTCGCGCGTGTTCTACGAGCCTCTGGCCGGCTGGGACAATGACGGCAACCTCACCGCCGCGCTGGCCGCGGAAATCCCGAGCAAGGAAAACGGCGGCGTCTCGCCCGACGGCGCCTCGGTGACCTGGAAGCTGAAGCGCAACGTCAAATGGCATGACGGCAAGCCGTTTACCGCCGACGACGTCGTCTTCACCTGGGAATACGCCGCCGATCCGGCGACATCGGCCACGACGATCGGTTCCTACAAGGACATCAAGGTCGCCAAGGTCGACGACTACACCGTCAAGGTGGACTACGGCGCGCCGACCCCGTTCTGGGCCGACCCCTTCGTCGGCGTCGCCGGCATGATCATTCCCAAGCACGTCTTCGCCGAATTCAAGGGCGCCAAGTCGCGCGAAGCGCCGGCGAACCTGAAGCCGGTTGGAACCGGCGCCTTCAAATTCACCGATTTCAAGCCCGGCGACATCGTCACCGGCGAGCGCTTCGCGGACTATCACGTCGCCAACCAGCCGCATTTCGACACGATCGAGGTCAAGGGCGGCGGTGATGCGGTCTCGGCGGCGCGCGCCGTGCTTCAGACCGGCGAATACGACTATGCCTGGAACATGCAGGTCGAGGACGAGGTTCTCAAGCGCATGGAGACAGGCGGGCGCGGCAAGGTGCTGGCCGTCACCTCGGGCAATATCGAGTTCATCATTCTCAACACCACCGATCCCTGGACCGAGGTCGATGGCGAGCGCTCCAGCATCAAGACCAAGCACCCGACATTGACCGATCCGGCCGTGCGCCAGGCGATCAACCTGCTGATCGACCGCGAGTCGATCCAGAAGTTCATTTATGGCCGCGGCGGCGTGGCGACGGCGAGCTTCGTCAACGTTCCCGCCACGTTCAAGTCGAAGAAGCTGAAATACGAGTTCAGCATCGAGAAGGCCAACAAGGTCCTGGACGACGCCGGCTACAAGCGCGGCAGCGACGGCATCCGCGAGAAAGACGGCAAGAAGCTCAAATACGTCTACCAGACCTCGATCAACGCCCCGCGCCAGAAGTGCCAGGCGATCATCAAGCAGGCGTGCCAGCGCGCCGGCATCGACCTCGAACTGAAGTCGGTCACGGCCTCGGTGTTCTTCTCGTCGGACGTCGCCAACCCCGACACCTACACCAAGCTCTACTGCGACATGGAAATGTACACCACGACGCAGTCGCAGCCCGATCCGGAGCGCTTCCTGAACCAGTACACGACGGCCGAAATCGCCAACAAGGAAAACAAGTGGCAGGGCCGCAACGTCTCCCGTTTCAGGAGCAGCGAGGTCGACGAACTGCACAAGTCGGCCCAGAAGGAACTCGACGCCGCCAAGCGCGCCGCCATGCTGATCAAGATCGACGAGATCGTCTGCGAGGCGAACGTGATCCTGCCGCTGCTGGCGCGTACCCGCGTCGCCGCCGCAGCCAATAACCTCGCTCCCAACTACAGCGGCTGGGACAGCGACATGTGGATGATCAACGCCTGGTATCGCGAGGCATGATCGCCGCCGGCTCACGGGCCGGCTGCCTGACATCGGGAGGCGTCTGATGGGTTCCTATCTCATCAGGCGTCTCCTGATCGCGCTGCCAAGCCTTCTCGGCATCAGCCTGATCCTGTTCACGGTGCTGGCGCTTGCGCCGGGCGATCCGTTCGAGGAACTCGCGACCAACCCCAATATCCCGCCCGAGGTGCGCGCCAATCTGCGCGCCAAGTTCGGAATCGACGACCCGTTGATGGTCCGCTATGTCCGCTGGCTCGCGGCCATGGCGCAGGGCGACTGGGGCTTCTCCTTCGCCAGCCGCATCAATGTCGACACGCTGATCCTGCAGCGCGTGCCGACGACACTGTTCGTGGTCGGCACGTCGCAATTGCTGGCGCTGGCGATCGCGCTGCCGATCGGCATCTATGCCGCGACGCGGCCCTACTCGGTCTTCGACCAGATCGCCAACACGCTCGCCTTCGTGGGCTTTTCGCTGCCGACCTTCTTCACCGGCCTGCTCTTSATCCTGCTGTTTTCGGTAACGCTGGACTGGCTGCCCTTCGTCTACCGCTCCGATCTCGCGGCGACCGGCTGGCGCTGGTACTGGGAGATGTTCCGGCAGGCGATCATGCCGATCATGGTGCTCGGCCTGTTTCAGGCCGCGTCCTATACGCGCTATGTCCGCTCGGCCGTGCTCGACGTCGTCAGGCTCGACTATGTCACCACGGCGCGCGCCAAGGGGCTGGGCGAGAAGACCGTGACGATCCGCCATGTCGCGCGCAACGCGCTGATCCCGGTGGTGACGCTGGTCGCGCTGCAGATGCCGGCGGTGTTTGGCGGCGCGATCGTGACCGAGCAGATCTTCCGCGTGCCGGGCATCGGCTCGCTCCTGATCACCGCCATCCTCGCCAACGACACGCCGGTGATCATGGCGGTGACTTTCGTGTTTTCGTGCCTCGTCGTCACGTTCAACCTCATAGCGGATGTGCTGTATGGCTGGCTCGACCCTCGCATCTCGTTCCGCTGACATGGCCGAACCCGTTGCGATCGCCAAGGCGAAGAGCGTGGCGATCTCGCCCGCGCGCGAGACCTTTCGGCGCTTCTGCCGTCACCGGCTCGCCATGACGAGCGCAACCGTGCTCGGCCTGCTGATCCTTGGGGTCGTCATCGGCCCCTGGCTCTGGCGGATCGGCATCGACGAGATCGACTTCACCGCAAGGCTGGAGACGCCCTCGTGGCGCCATCCCTTCGGCACCGACGATCTCGGACAGGATATCCTGGCGCGCATGATCTATGGCGGGCGCATCTCGCTGGCGGTGGGCCTCGCCGCGATGGTGGTGTCGACCGTCGTGGGTATTCTCGTCGGCGCGCTGGCGGGCATGTCGCGCGGTCCACTCGACTCGGCGCTGATGTGGGTGACCGACCTCTTCCTGTCGTTGCCGCAACTGCCCCTGCTGCTGCTCGTGATCTATCTGTTCCGCGAAAAGCTGAAGCAGGTCTTCGGCATCGAGGGCGGCGTCTTCATCCTGATCGTCGTCGTTATCGGCGGGCTGCGCTGGATGCCGGTGGCGCGACTGGTCAGAGCGCAGTTCCTGTCGCTGCGCGAGAAGGAATTCGTCGAGGCGGCGCGCGCGCATGGCGCGACGAAGTGGCGCCAGGTCGTGAGCCACATCCTGCCCAACGCCGTCGGCCCCGTGATCGTGGCAGGCACGATCGAGGTTTCGGCGGCGATCATCGCCGAATCGACGCTGTCGTTCCTCGGCCTCGGCTTTCCGCCGGATATCCCGACCTGGGGACGGCTCTTGTTCGACGCCAAGGACTATCTCGACGTGGCGCCGCACTGGGCGCTGTTTCCCGGCGCGGCGATCTTTTTGACCGTGCTCTCGATCAACTTCATCGGCGACGGCCTGCGCGACGCGCTCGATCCAAGGCGCGTGACCTGACGACGCGACAAAGATCGTCCAAGACCTGACGACAAGACCCGCAGACAAGACCTGACGAGACGTTTAGCCGAAGCTCTCAAGGCCAAGAACGGACCAAGACATGACCCAGACCATTCTGACCCCGCCGCCCATCCTCTCCGTCAGCAACCTGACGACGGCGTTCCGCGTCGAAGGCGTCTGGAAGCCGGTGGTCCGCAACGTCTCGTTCGAGATCGCGCCCAAGGAGACCGTCGCGGTCGTCGGTGAGTCCGGTTCGGGCAAGAGCGTGACCGCGCTCTCGATCATGCGGCTCACGCCTTCGGGCAACAGCCGCGTCGAGGGATCGATCAAGCTCTCGGGCAAGGAACTCCTGACGCTTCCGGACCCGGCGATGCGCAAGATCCGCGGCGACGACATGGCGATGATCTTCCAGGAACCGATGACGTCGCTCAACCCGGTCCTGACGATCGGCTTCCAGATCGCGGAATCGCTGATCCTGCATCGCGGCATGTCGCGCTCGGCGGCGGAGGCCGAGACGGTCAGGCTGCTCGAGAAGGTCCGCATCCCCGCGGCGAAGTCGCGCTTCAACGAATATCCGCACCGCTTCTCCGGCGGCATGCGCCAGCGCGTCATGATCGCGATGGCGCTCGCCTGCAAGCCGAAGCTCCTGATCGCCGACGAGCCGACGACCGCGCTCGACGTGACGATCCAGGCGCAGATCCTGCAGCTGATCAAGCTGCTGCAAGAGGAGGAGGGCATGTCCGTCCTCTTCATCACCCACGACATGGGCGTGGTCGCTGAAATCGCCGACCGCACGGTCGTGATGTATAATGGCGAGGCAGTCGAGACCGGCGCGACCGAGGACATCTTCGCCCGCGCCAAGCACCCCTACACCCGCTCCCTGCTCGCAGCCGTGCCCAAGCTCGGCTCGATGGAGGGCAAGTCGCGGCCGATGCGCTTCCCCGTCGTCGACAAGCAGACCGGCGAATCCGACATTCCCACGGAAACGCCCGATACGGTCGAGGCCGCCTCGCGGCCGGTGCTCGAAGTCAGCAGGCTGACGACCCGTTTCGACATCCGCACCGGCATCCTCGGCAAGGTCACAGGCCGCGTGCATGCGGTCGAGAACGTCTCGTTCAGTGTGCTGCCGGGCGAGACGCTGGCGCTGGTCGGCGAATCCGGCTGCGGCAAGTCGACAACCGGACGCTCGGTGATGCGGCTGATCGAGCCGCAGGCGGGCTCGGTGCTGCTCGATGGCGTCGATGTGCTGAAGCTAAACCAGACCGACCTGCGCGAGCAGCGCAAGCGCATGCAGATGATCTTCCAGGACCCCTTCGCGTCCTTGAACCCGCGCATGAATGTCGGCACCGCCATTGCCGAGCCGCTGCTGATCAACAAGCTCGCAAACCGGACGCAGGCACGCGAGCAGACCGCCGAACTGCTGCGCCGCGTCGGCCTGTCGCCCGACATGGCCAACCGCTTCCCGCATGAATTCTCGGGCGGCCAGCGCCAGCGCATCTGCATCGCGCGCGCGCTCGCCGTCGAGCCGCGCCTGATCGTCGCCGACGAATCCGTCTCGGCGCTCGACGTGTCGGTGAAGGCGCAGGTGATCAACCTGATGCTGGAATTGCAGGCCAGGATGAAGCTCGCCTATCTCTTCATCTCGCACGACATGGCCGTGGTCGAGCGCGTCAGCCACCGCGTCGCGGTGATGTATCTCGGCGAGATCGTCGAGATCGGCCCGCGCGTCGCCGTCTTCGGCAATCCGCAGCACCCCTACACCAAGCGCCTGCTCGCAGCCGTCCCGATCGCCGATCCGATGCGCCGCCACGAGAAGAGCGCGGTCTCCAACGACGAGATCAAGAGCCCGGTGCGCCGCGCCGACTACGTGCCGCCGGAGCGCATCTTCCGCGAGGTCTCGCCCGGCCATGCCGTCATGGTCTGGGGCGAGGAGTGGGAGAAGAAGCCCGTCGAGGCGGTCGCCGCCTGAGGGCAGCGCGCCTGGCCGAGGCGGGAAGACGCGGACGGTCGGGACAAGCCCGACCGTGACGCAAGGCCAGGCTCAGCCCTTCCGGCCGATGCCGTGATAGGCGAAACCGAGCGCCTTCATCTCCTGCGGGCGGTAGATGTTGCGCAGGTCGACGACGACGGGTGATTTCAGCGCAGCCTTGACACGTTTCATGTCGAGCGCCCGAAAGGCGTTCCACTCGGTGATGATGACGAGTGCGTCGGCTCCCTCTACGCAGTCATAGGGTCCCTCAGCAAAGGCGACCTTCAGCACCTCGCGCGCCTGCTCCATGCTTTCAGGATCATAGGCCACGACATCGGCGCCGGCGGCCTGCAAGGCCGGGATGATGGCAAGCGAGGGCGCGTCGCGCATGTCGTCGGTGTCGGGCTTGAAGGCGAGGCCGAGCACCGCGATGCGCTTGCCGGCGACCGAGCCGCCGCAGGCTGCGACGATCTTGTCGGCCATGCGCGCCTTGCGGGCATCGTTGACCGCGACGACGGTCTCGATCAGCCGGATCGGCGCATTGGCCTCCTGCGCCGTCCGGACCAGCGCCAGCGTGTCCTTGGGAAAGCAGGAGCCGCCATAACCGGGACCGGCGTGCAGGAATTTTGTGCCGATGCGGTTGTCGAGGCCGATGCCGCGCGCCACGTCCTGCACCTCGGCGCCGACCTGCTCGCAGAGATCGGCGATCTCGTTGATGAAGGTGATCTTCATGGCGAGGAAGGCGTTGGCGGCGTATTTGATCAATTCGGAGGTGCGCCGGCTGACGAAGACGAGCGGCCCCTGATTGATGAAGAGCGGGCGGTAGATCTCGGTCATCACCCTGCGGGCGGCCTCGCTCTCGGTGCCGACGACGATCCGGTCGGGGCGCTTGAAATCCTCGATCGCCGCGCCCTCGCGCAGGAATTCGGGGTTCGAGACGACGGCGATCGACGCATCGGGGCGCAGCGCGCGGATGATCGCCTCGACCTCGTCGCCGGTGCCGACCGGCACGGTCGATTTCGTCACCACGACGGCGTTGTCGGGCGCGACAGCCGCGATCTCGCGGGCCGCGTCATAGACATAGCTCAGATCGGCATGGCCGTCGCCGCGTCGCGTCGGCGTACCCACCGCGATGAAGATCGCATCGACATCGACAGCCGCAGCCGCCAGATCCGTCGTGAAGGAGAGCCGGCCAGAGCGCGTGTTGGCCTGCAGCATGGCGTCGAGCCCAGGCTCGAAGATCGGCACCTCGCCGGCCTGGAGCCGCGCGATCTTGGCCGGATCCTTGTCGACACAGACGACGTCATGGCCGAAATCGGCAAAGCAGACACCCGACACCAGGCCGACATAGCCCGAGCCCACCATCAAAAGGCGCATGCATATTCTCCAGAGGCGCAAGCCTGCGCCGGCCTCGCGCCTCGGCGCGAATTCAGGCTGCGTTTAACACCGCAGCCTTCCCTCGCAAACCGGCATGTCGGCGGCGCGACAGGCGTTGCGCCGCGGTTCAGGGAATCCGATCGAGATCGGCGAGCCAGGCGGCTGCAGAGGCGTCGCTGGGCGCGCGCCAGTCGCCGCGCGGCGAGAGCGAGCCGCCGGAGGATACCTTGGGGCCGTTGGGCACGGCCGAGCGCTTGAACTGGCTGGTCTCGAAGAAGCGCTTCACGAAGACGGTAAGCCAGCGCTTGATCGTCGGCAGGTCGTAGGCAAGCTGCTTTGCCGTCTCGATATGGGGCGGCCAAGCGCCGCGCTGCGCATCCGACCAGGCGTGATGCGACAGGAAGGCGACCTTGCTGGGCTTAAACCCATAACGGGTGATGTAGAACAGGTTGAAATCCTGCAGCGCGTAGGGACCGACGAAATCCTCGGTCCTCTGGGCCGGCCCGTCGCCGTCGCCGGGCACGAGTTCCGGCGAGATCTCCGTCGCGAGGATGTCGAGCATGACCTGCGACGCCTCCTCGCCGAAGCGCCGGGACTGCGCGACCCAACGGATGAGATGCTGGATCAGCGTCTTCGAGACAGAGCCGTTGACGTTGTAATGGGACATGTGGTCGCCGACGCCATAGGTGCACCAGCCCAGCGCCAGCTCCGAGAGATCGCCGGTGCCGAGCACAAGCCCGTTGTTCTGGTTGGCGAGGCGAAACAGGACCGAGGTGCGTGCGCCGGCCTGCACGTTCTCGAAGGTGATATCGTAGACCGGCTTTCCCTGCGCGAAGGGGTGGCCGATATCGACCAGCATCTGCCGGCAGGCCGGAGTCATATCGATCTCCGTCGCGGTGACGCCGAGCGCCTCCATCAGCCGCCAGGCGTTCGCTTTGGTGCCCTTGCTGGTGGCGAAGGCCGGCAGCGTATAGGCGAGGATATTTCTGCGCGGCAGCTTGAGTGCGTCGAAGGTCTGGCAGGCCACGACCAGCGCCTGCGTCGAATCGAGACCGCCGGAGACGCCTATGACGATCTTCTCGACGCGGGCGCTTTCCATGCGCTTGCGCAGGCCGTGCGACTGGATGTTGTAAGCCTCGAAGCAGAGCTCGTTCAGCCTGGCGTCGTCGTTGGGCACGAAGGGGAAGCGCTCGACCGACCGCATCAGGCCGAGATCGGAGGTCCGGTCGGCGCCGGCTGTAAAGGTCACCGTGCGGAAAGCCAGCCTGTCGCGCAGGACGTCGGCATTGTCGCCAAAAGTGTTCTGGCGGATGCGGTCCATCACGAGGCGGTCAAGGTCGATATCGGCCGCGATCAGTTGCGGCTCGGCGGCGAAGCGCTCAGCCTCGGCCATCAGCGCCCCGTTCTCATAGATCATCGCCTGCCCGTCCCAGGCGAGGTCGGTGGTGGATTCGCCGGGACCGGCCGCCGAATAGGCATAGGCTGCGATGCAACGGCCCGAATGCGCCTTGCACAGCGCATGGCGCCAGTCCGACTTGCCGATGGTGACGTTCGACGCCGACAGGTTGAGCAGCACGGTCGCGCCCGCGAGCGCCGCGAAGGAGCTCGGCGGCACCGGCGTCCAGACGTCCTCGCAGATCTCCATGTGGAAGGTGAAATCTGCGATGTCGCTCGCGCTCACCAGGATATCGCTGCCGAAGGGCACCTGCTGCCCGCACAGCGTGATACTCGCGACGCCGGCGCGGTCGCCCGAGGCGAACTGGCGGCGCTCGTAGAACTCGCGGTAGTTCGGCAGGTAGATCTTCGGCGTGACCGCCAGGATGCGGCCGCGATGGATCGCGACGGCGCAGTTGAACAGCCGCCCGCCCACCCGCAGCGGCGCGCCGACGATCGCGACAGGGCTCAGTTCGCGGCTGGCCTCGACCAGCGTGTCGAGGGCCGCGAGCACGGCGTCGAGCAGCGCGTTCTGCTGCAGCAGGTCGTCGATCGCATAGGCGCTGACGCCGAGCTCGGGAAACAGCGCCAGCGCCGCCGAGCGCTCATGTGCGCGACGCAGCAGGACCAGCGTCTGCGCCACGTTGAAGACGGGATCGGCGACCTTGAGGCTCGGCGCGCCGCAGGCGATGCGGACGAACCCATGCGTATGGATGTTGTGGAAGCTCATCGAATATCCAGTCAGCCGCAGCGAAAGTTCAAGGCCGTTCGGGTCTTATCGCGCGCCGAGATGGGGCCGGGCAAGGCCCCAGAGCGCCACATGGGGCATGACCGCGATCTCGCCATCGCGCAGCGCCTCGTCGATCGCCGCGACGCTCATCAGCCGTAGCTCCATCTGCTCCAGATCACCGGACTGCGCCTGGCCGACCGGCCGGCAGCCTTCCATCAGGTAGAAATACGCATCGCCGCAGCCCTGATTGCCCGAGACCGTGCAGGAACCGAGCGCCGTGACGGACGCGGCCTCGTAGCCGGTCTCCTCCATTAGTTCGCGCCGCATCGCCGTCTCCGGGTCCTCGTTGCGGAACTCGCCGGCCGGAAAGGTCAGTCCGTAGCGTCGCGAACCGTGCTTGTACTGCCAGAGCGTGATCACCTTGCCATCCTCGGTAACGGCGCAGGCGATCGAGAAATCGGCCAGCTTGACCTGATAGTAGTCGCGCACCTCGACGCCGCTGTCGGTGACGACATGCTGGCACGTCACCTCGACGAAAGGCTTTGCCAAGAAGACGGTCTCGTCCTTCAGGATGGTCCACATGGTCGTGAGGCTTCGCGGTTTAGCCGTCATCGGCAGGAGACAGGATCGGTCGGCCGAACCATGATGGTTCGCATCGACCGGGTCATTGCGGCTTGGTATGAATCCGGATGTATTCGAAGATGACCGAGTGTGTGCGCCCGGCATAGCCGCCCTTGGCGATCGTATCATAGCCGACGCCGAGATCGCGGAACGCCTTGTGCGCGGCCTCGCACTGGCCGGCATTCTCGCAGATGAAGACGATCTCCGGCCTATAGCCGGCCTTGAGCTGTCCGATCGCGGTGTCGTTCAGGACCGGCAGGGCGGGCCCCTCGTGATGGCGATGAAGCGACTGGTAGTCGGAGAGATAGGTGGCCTGGAGCGAGACCGTGTAAGGCGAGTTCGGATGCCAGAACAGCACCGGCCGCCCGGCGGGGTGGACGCCGGTCGGAGGCGCGTTCGCCTCGGTGAAGTCGATCAGAGCCTTCTGGCCCCGGATGATGTCGCGCGAGACCCGGGCGGAATTGAAGTCGTAGACCGAGCTGTAGATGTTGGTGCCGGAGACGTCGAAGAGCGGCACGCCGACCGCCATGAGCGCAGCCAGCGCCACGATGGCGATGCGGGCGCGAAAGGCCGGGACGATCAGCAGAAGGCCGCAGCCGAGCGCAGCCAGCGCCATCGCCTTTGCAAACCAGCGGCCGGGATAGACTGCGGCGGCGAGACCGGGCGCGATCGAGAAGGCGAGGTGCACGACAGTCGCGACTCCCGCCGCGGCCAGGAGCCACGGCGTCACGAGATCCCGGTCCTCGCTGCGCTGCAAGCCCCCGGCGGTGAAGCCGAGCGCCAGCACGGTCGGCACCACGAGATAGGAGAAATAGAACGGCCAGCGCAGCATCTGGTTGCCCATCGACTCGCTGGTGACATAGGCGAACGCGCCGACCAGAAGCGCTGCCGCCAGCGCCATGTTCCATTCGGAGCGGAGGTCGTCCTCGCTCGCGTCATAGGCCGCGCGGATCTGATGCGGCGCTGCCCAGAGGCGGTAGAGCAGGCAGGCTATCAGCGTGATCAGCGGATAGAGCACATGGACCTGTCCCTCTCCCGACATGCGCATGACGTCGGGCTGCGGATTGGCGAGCAGGCCGCCGCCATGGCCGCGCGCGACCGCGACCGAGAACATGTCGGTGTCCCAGGCCCCGCCGACGAGAGCGATCTTGGTCCAGGCGACCATCGCCTTCCACGGCGTGCCGTAGCCAAGGTTCAGGATGCCGCACCAGACGAGCCAGAGCAGCAGCTGCACGACGAGGAAAGCCGCGACCGCACAGAACCCGGGCGCCAGCAGGCGACGCCAGCTCGCCGGCGTCATCGCCGCCGCGAAGACGCCGGCAAACAGCAGCGCGCCATAGCTGACCATGTAGGCGTTGGCGTTGGCGATCAGGCCGAGCGTCGCTCCAGCCGCCGCCGCGAGCCCCAGCGAGCGGAACTCGCTGCGCGCCAGCCCGAACAGCAGCGCCAGCATCACGAACATCAGCGTGATCACGGCGCCGTCGAGATACGTCGTCGACATCGTCCGCAGCATCCAGGGCGACAGGCAGACGATGACGCAGAAGGCGCCACGCGCGATCGCCGAAAGATGCGGCCGCAGGATCGCCCGGAGAGACCCGCTGATGGCGAGGAAGTAGAGGGCGATCAGGCCCTTGTGCATGAGCGTGACGCCGAACAGCTTGCTCGCCAGCCAGAGCATGGCGAGATGGGACGAACGGTAGCTGAAGTAGAACGGCCCGTAGCGGTTGATCAGCGCGCCGAAATTGATCGAATAGGCCTTGTAGATGAAGGCATCGATCCCACCCTCGCTGTCATAGGGATTCGGGATCAGGAAGGCGCCGGCGCAGACGATCAGCGCGACGCCTACGAAGCAGAGCATCTCGAAACCTCTCGTCTCGCGCTGCTCGGAATAGCCGGTGCTCCACAGGCTGGACATGGTCTTGGCGTCTCTCCGGATGGCAGTCGATCACGCATCGCCGCAGCGTCTTCGGCGGCCGCGACCGTGCAAGCGCTAGGCCGCCTTGGCGAGGCCGATGGCGAAGGTATAGGGCACGCGCGAGATGTCCTCGCGCAGATGGATCGTCACATCCTCGAAGACGTTGCCGAGTAGCGCGCGATAGGCTGGCTCCGTGCGGACGAACTCACCCCGGTCCGAGCGCAGCAGCCAGGCCGCCAGCGGGTTCTGGCCGTCGCGGAAGCAGCCGTCGAGGGTGAACAGCAGCCCGCCCTCGGCCAGCGCCTTGCGGATCGTGCCGAACACCGCCAGTGCGGTCGCGTCGTCGAGATGATGCACGACGCCGTTCATCATCACGATGTCGGCCGGCCCGAATTCGGCGGCGGCGGCATCGTCGAAGATGCGGCAATGGAAGGTACCGAGCTGCCCGAAATTCTCGCGCGCATAGGCGATGTAGGCCTCGTCGATGTCGAAGCCGATATACTCCACGCCCTTGGGCAGGTGCTGCGCCAAAAAGCCAGGTCCGCAGCCGACATCGATGATGCGCGCGTCCGGCCTGATCGCGACGTAATCCTTGATCGCCTTCAGCCGCGCGCCGAAGAATCCGCCCGCCTCCTGGAACGTCTGGTAGAGCCGCGGCGAGGCGAGGACATCCTTGAGGCTCATTTCGGGGCTGCTCCATGCCTGTCGGCGTTGGCGTCGCCCTTAGCGACCTTGGTCGGGTTTTGGAAGACCCAGAGGGTCAAAAGCACATAGGTCGAGAGCGGTATGATCAGCAAGGTGGCCAGGATGCCGACGATGAAATGCAGGCCGAACCACTGCACGACGGCGAGCGTGATCAGATAGGACACTCCGATATTGACGCCGTGCACGGCGCAGAAGCGCAGCACCTCGGGCAGGATGCTGTTCTGCGAGGCGAAGGTGAAGCGTCGCTGTCCGGCAAAGTTGACGAAGATCGAGACGATATAGGCGTGGACCGAGGCGAGCTTGGGATCGGTTCCGGCGTAGACGATCAGGGCTGCGCAGACCGCCGCATAGACCGAGCCGCTGATCGCCGCCACCAGCCCGAACCGCAGCAGCCGCGCGACCGAGGCGCGCGACGGCGTGAACCGCGCAGCGGCGCTCATGCCTTGCCGAGAGTGTAGTACTGCGCGCCGACCGGCAGGCCCGACAGCGCCGCATCGACCTTGCGCGCCAGCGGCGCATCGGCGGGAATGGCGAGGATGTAGCGGCTGAACGCGTCTCTGAAACCCGCCTCCGCCAGCAGGCTCTCGGACTGGCCGGCCCGCAGCAGGATCGCGTCCTTGTCGAATTCGCAGCGGTTGACCACGAGCAGCGTCAGCGGGTTGAGCGGATTGTGTTCGAAGACAACCATCATGCCACCGGGCTTCAGCACGCGCCTGATGTCGGCCATCAGCTTCAGGCGGTCCGTCAACGGGACATGGTGGAAGACGCAGATGGCGAAGGCGACGTCGAAGCTGGCATCGGGAAACGGCAGGCTGGTGCCGTCGAAGCTTTCATAGGTGACGTCCGGATGGTTGCGCCGCGCCTCGTCGATGCAGGCGGTCGAGACATCGACGCCGGAGAGCGCGGCGAAGCGCGGCCCGAGCAGCCCGTGGTAGTTGCCGATGCCGCAGCCGACATCGAGCACGCTCGCCTGCTCGGCCGCGATCGCGCCGTGCCGCGCGATCAGGCGCAGCAATTCGTCCGACTTCGCCCGCGTGAAGAAATCGACCTTCAGCCCCGAGAACCCGATCGCCTCGTTGACCTTGTCGCTATAGGTCCGGTTGTAGGCGTCGAACTCGGCCGGCGGCGGCACGACCTCCCTGGGCTCGCTCATGCATCGCCTCCCCAGGTCTTCCAGGGCGGCGCGCCCGAAGCCCAGAGATCGTCGAGCTCGCGCTTGTCCCGCAGCGTGTCCATCGGCTTCCAGAAGCCGGAATGCTGGTAGGCCGCGAGCTGCCCGTTGGCTGCCAGCCGCTCCAGCGGCCCGCGCTCGAGGATGGTGTCGTCGCCGTCGATATAGTCGATCACGCCGGGCTCCATCACGAAGAAGCCGCCATTGATCCAGCCCATCTCCTCGTCGGGCTTCTCGTGGAAGCGCATCACCTGCTTGCCCTCGCCTAGACTCAGGATGCCGAAGCGGCCGGGCGAGCGTACAGCGGTGACGGTGGCGAGCTTGCCATGGCTGCGGTGGAAGGCGAGCACGGCGGCGATATCGACATCGCTGACGCCGTCGCCATAGGTCATGCAGAAGGTCTCGTCGCCCAGCATCGGAGCGACGCGCTTGAGCCGGCCGCCGGTCAGCGTCGGCACGCCGGTGTCGATGACGCGCACCCGCCAGGGCTCGGCCCTGGAGTTGATGTAGCGCACCTCGCCGGTAGCGATGTCGACGTCGACATCGCTGGTCTCGAGGAAGTAGTTGACGAAATAGCGCTTGATCATCGCGCCCTTGTAGCCGGCGCAGACGATGAAGTCGGAGACGCCGTGATGGGCGTACATGTTCATAATGTGCCACAGGATCGGTTTGCCGCCGATTTCGACCAGGGGCTTGGGACGCACATCGGTCTCTTCCGAGAGGCGCGTCCCGAGGCCGCCAGCGAGCAATACCACCTTCATGAGCGTCGATCCTGGCTGAGCGGAACGTCTTGGGTCATCTGGTCGAGCGGCTCGATCCGCCGGTCGACGATCACCAGCGGCGCGCTGCGCACATTGTCGTAGATGCGCCCGACATACTCGCCGATGAGGCCGATGAAAAGCGCGTTCATGCCGATCGAGGCCAGCACGATCAGCACCAGCGTGGTGAAGCCCGGCGTATCGTAGTCGATGAAGAAATAGGCGATCAGATAGATGGCCGCGCTGACGAACGAGAGCGCCGAGATCCCGATCCCGAACAGGGTGATGTAATGCAGCGGCTTGGTCGACTGGCTGCAGATGCCGTCCACCGCCAGCAGCACCAGCTTGGAGAAGTTGAACTTGCTCTTGCCGGCGATGCGCGCCGCACGGTCGTAGGGGATGCCGATCTGCGAGAAGCCGATCGACGAGATCAGCCCACGGACATAGGGCGAGCGGTCCTGATAGGTTCGCAGCTGCTCGATGATGGTGCGGTCGATCAGGCGGAAATCGCCGGCATCGACGGGCACCTCGACCTCGCTGAGCACCCGGATCAGCCGGTAGAACAGCTGCCGCGCCCCGTTGATGACGAAGTTCTCCTGACGCCGGCGGCGGATGCCGTAGACCACCTTGTAGCCCAGCTCCCATTTGGCGAGGAATTCGGTGATCAGCTCGGGCGGGTCCTGAAGGTCGGCATCGACCTGCACGGCGGCGGCGCCCTTGGCATTCAGCAGATTGGTCAGCACCGAGCGCTGGAAGCCGAAATTCCGCGAGAAGCTCAGCGCCCGGATGCGGGGGTCGGCGAGCGCCGCCTCCGCCAGCATCGCGAAGGTGTCGTCGGTGGAGGCGTTGTCGGTGAACAGGAACTCGAAATCGTAAGTGGGGTTGGCCTGCGCGAGCTGGTTCAGCCGCGCGATCAGGCGCGGAATGTTCTCGGCCTCGTTGAGCACGGGCACGCAGATCGAAACAAGGCGGCGACGGGGCGGGAGATCGTCGGACACCGTGGCCTCGGTCGTGGGAGAAAGGCTCGTCATGAGTGCTCTGCCTGCAGGTGGCGCAGCGATAGCGCGATCCCGTCGTCGAGGCCATGGCGCGGACGCCAGCCGCAGAAGGCCATCAGCCGGGCGGGGGCGCCGCTGAAGAACAGCGTTTCTCCCGGCCGCATCGTCAGCGCGCCGAACTGCAGCAGCGTCTCGGGCTTGCCGAGCTGGCGCGCCACGATCTCGCAGAAGGCGCGCACCGAGACCGGCTTGCCCGACGCCAGGTTGAAGACGTGCCGGCCGCCCCCGCGATGGAGCGCCTCGGCCGTCGCCACCAACGCCTCGACCGCGTCGTCGATCAGCAGGAAATCGCGCAGCTGCGTCGCAGGGCTCAGCGGTACGGCGCAATCCCGCAGCAGGTCGCTGGTCAGCGACGGCAGCAGCCGGTGCGGGTTCTCGCCCTGACCGTAGACATTGAACATCCTTACAAGCGCCAGCGGCACGCCGGCCTCTTCGGCCCCCGCCAGCGCGGCGATGCCGCCTCTGGCCTTGGTCGCGCCATAAGGCGCCGATCGCTCGAGCGGCTGGTCTTCGCCGACCGGCCGATCGGCGCCGGAGAAATCATACTCCGAGCCGCTGCCGAGCAGGATAAAGGCGCGCGCCTGCATCGCCGCGGCATGGCGCACCAGACGCTGCGGCGCCTGGGCGTTGATCTCCTCGAGCAGGGCCGGGTCGCGATCCGACGGCGTCACCCCATAGGCGGCGAGATGGAACACGACGTCGAAACGCCGGCCGGCCAGCGCCGCAGCGAGCACCTGCTCCGAGAAATCCGGCACACGGATCAGTTCCGCCGCCTCGGGCGCATCAGGCGAACGTTGCAGCAGCGTCACCCGCGCTCCGAGCGCCATCAGCTGCGCCACGAGGCGCCGGCCGACGAAGCCGGTTCCGCCGGTGACGAGCGCCGTGCTGAAGGGAAGGGACATCGGGGTTCAGAGGCCCGTGCGGCGCGCGTCGAAGGCCGCGATCTGCCGCAGCGAGACGTCGCGCATCGCCTCGCCGGCATGGCAGGCGCGATACCATTCCGCGCTCCATTCCAGCGTCTCGACGGTCGAGAGCCGCGGCCGCCAGTCGAGCCGCGACAGCGCCTTGGAGATGTCGAGGCGCAGAAGCTGCGTCTCCTTCAGCGGCTCGCCCCGGATTTCGATCGGATGCTCCGGCTTGCCCATCGTCGCGAGGAACTGCTTCGCCAGCGCCAGCACAGGCGCGTCGTCCTGGCCCTGCGGCCCGAAATTCCAGGCTTCGGCGAAGTCGAAGCCGGTCTGGCTCAGCCGCGCGCCGAGTTCGAGATAGCCCTCGCACAATTCCAGGACATGCTGCCAGGGCCGCACGGCCGCCGGATTGCGCAGCACGATCGGCCGGCCCGAGGCGATGCTACGTACGACGTCCGGCACGATCCGGTCCTCGGACCAGTCGCCGCCGCCCAGCACGTTGCCGCCGCGCGCGGTCGCGACCGCGATCGCCGGCTCCTTGCGGAAGACGTTGTCGCGATAGACCGCCGTGACCAGCTCGGCGCAGGCCTTGCTCGCGCTGTAGGGATCGGCGCCGCCGAGCGTGTCGGTTTCGCGGTAGGGCCAGGGCCATTCCTGGCTCTGATAGACCTTGTCGGTAGTGACGCTGACGAAGGCCTTGACCGAGCCGCTGCCGCGGCACGCTTCCAGCACGTGCGCGGTGCCCATCACATTGGTCGAAAAGGTCTCGAGCGGATCGGCATAGGAGCGCCGCACCAGCGGCTGCGCGGCGAGATGCAAGACGATCTCCGGCTGCGCCGCCTTGACGATGGCCGCTACCCCTGCCGCATCGCGGATGTCGATTAGACGCGAGTCGACGAGGCCCGCCACGCCGATCACCTCGAAAAGATTGGGCTGCGAGGATGGCGGCAGCGCGATGCCGGTGACCTGCGCCCCGAGACGGTTCAGCCACAAGGCAAGCCAGGAGCCCTTGAACCCGGTATGCCCCGTCAGGACGACGCGCTTGCCCCGGTAGATCGTCGCCAAATCCATCTGAACCGCATCGCCTCCGGGGCCATCACCCCCTTGCCTGCCTCGAAGGCCCCGATATGTCCCCGGCAGCCCGAAGCTCGATCGTGGCACGCCTTTGGGAAACCCGACCCGCGCGCCGGCCCGTCCCGACATCCACCGCGCGGCCTCCAATACAAGCAGGCTCTGCGAAGGTCCAGAGGTGGTGCACGGACCCCCGGTCCGCCGAACTTTGATGGCGTCGCATTGTTCTGCCCGGCTGATAGGGCAGCCTACTCTGGCTGGTTTCGATCAATTGGCTATTGACGCTCACTGCCAGAACCTTTTCTTGCGGAAGCGAGGAGCCTTTCAATGAGCCTGATCGAACGCATGGTGAGCTGGCCCGGAAAACTCAGGGCCATAGCCGGACTGCCGGGCAGACTGGACCGGCTGGAGTCCAGGCTGCTGGCCCGGACAGACGAGCTGGAAGACCGGACGACCCGCGCCTACGCGGCGATCGGCCGCGATATGGTGGCTCAGACGAGCGCGACGACGGCCTCCCGTTTCGCCAATGCGAAAGGCGATGCCTCCAGCTTCAGCTATGGCGGCCGTGCAACCGATCCTGATGCCACGTGCCCGCTCTCGCTGGCGGAAGCGAAATGGGCGCTGCGGACGTTTCCGGTTCGCCGCAACACTCCGGATGATCCGGCCCAGAAGCTGCGCGAACGCGCGGTGCTGGCCATCGCCGCCGCCAAGGACGACGATGTCCTGATCGCCACGACCTATGGCGCGACCATGCGCGTGCGCCCTCAGACCGACGTCGTGACCAGCCGCGCCCTGCTCACGGACGCCGTCTACGAGGAGAATATCTCCGAGGTCATCGCCCATATCCTGGCGCCCGGCGACGTCTTCCTCGACATCGGCGCCAATGTCGGCGCGCATAGCATCAGGGCGGCGCTCGCCGTCGGCGCCGGCGGCCGTGTCGTATCCTTCGAACCGAACCCGCGCGTCAGGGCGCAGCTCGCCGAGCATGTCCGGCTGAACGGCATCGACAATGCCGAGATCGTCCCTCACGCGGTCGGGGCCGAGCCCGGCAGCTTCAAACTGCTCGTCAGCTCCCGGCATGCCGGCTCCGGCACGATCATGACCCATGACGAGATCACCGCCGACTATCTCAAGGCCTACAACTACGGCAACGCCGACAGCGTCAACGTCTGGAAGCTGGCGCTGCCCGGCGAAGCGGATATCGCCGCCTCCACGGTCGACGAGGCCGAGGTCTATGATATCGAGGTCCGCACTCTTCAGGATCTGATCGGCGAGACCTATCGGAACCGCGTCGCGCTGCTGAAGATCGATGTCGAGGGCAAGGAGGCCGACGTGCTCGCCTCGGCCGACTTCCTGACACGGGCGGCCGTGCGGCCCTGCTTCATCGTCGAATACGAGGAGCGCCCGCATGTCGGCGGCCGACGCCAGGACGTATACGGCTATTTCGAGGAGCGCGGCTACGGCATGTTCCTCGTCACCTACGACGTCGGCAGCCGGGCCACGACCTTCAACCGACTCTCGCAATCGGCGATCACCTCGGATTTCGAGAACCTCGTCGCGATTCCCCTGGAGAAGATCGACGCCTTGACCGAAGGCTGCATGGTCTTCGATTATCCGCATTGAGCACGGGCAGCCCTCCGGCGTCGCCCGCCTTTGACATGGCGCAGGACGAGGCGTCCGGACGATGACCGGACGCTGGCTGCGCGCGCGGATGGACGCTCACCTCAAGCTGCGCCTGCGCGCCTATATCCGCCATGTCTGGCAGAAGGTCGCGACGCTGACGATCGGCGCCGTCTTCGTGACACCAGCGGCCAGGCGCCTGCGCACGGCGCTGGCGGGCAAGCCCGCCCGGTCTCCGGACGTCCGCATCGCGATCGTCGCGCATGTCTATTATCTCGACCTCGTCGACGAGATCCTGGAATGCCGGGCGGCTCTGCCAGGCGAACCGCCATTGTTCTTCACGGTGCCCAAGGATCGCGTCGAACCTGCGCAGGCCCGGATGGCCGGCGTGCCGGGCGTCACAATCATCCCCTGCGAGAATCGCGGTCGTGACATGGCGCCGTTCGTGACGCTGCTCGGCACCGGCCTGCTCGACCCGTTCGACGCCGTGCTCAAGCTGCACACCAAGCGCAGCCCTCACCTGCTCGACGGCAACATCCGGCGCAAGCTGCTCTTCCAGATGCTCTGCGGCGAGCCCAACGCCACGGCCCGCGCGCTGACAGCCTTCGAGAACCCGCAGACCGGCATGGTCGGCTGGGCCGATTGCTGGCGCGCAGCGCCGGCCTATTGGATGAGGAACGAGGCCCGCGCTCGGGAGATCGGTGGGCGGATGGGAGCGGGCGAGGCGATCCGGCTCGGCTTCTTCGAAGGCTCGATGTTCTGGTTCCGGCCCAAGGCCTTTGCGGCGCTGCGCGAGCTTGCGCTGACGCCGGAGGATTTCGAGGCGGAGGCCGGCCAGACCGACGGCACGCTGCACCATGCCGTAGAGCGCTGCTTCACCATAGCCGCCTGGGCGCGCGGCTTTGTCGTGCGCGACCTGAAAGGCCGGCTACTCGGCTGAGGGCGCCGGTCCGAGCCGTCCGGTCAGTCCGTCGCGAAAGGCGCGGCCCGTCAGCCGGAGCATCCCGAGCGGCGCACCGCCGCGCAGCACCAGCAGCGCCGCCTGCGCCAGCAGGCGAAACGCGGTCGCGACTTTCCAGCCAAGCGGGAAATGCCGGAGCTTGAGGTTATGGCTGCGGTTACGAAGATAATAATAGGACCTCAGCGGCGATTGGCGCAGGATCTGAGGCACGCGAACGCCTTCGCCCTCTGCATGACCCCAGCGATGAGTCATCGCGACATCCTCGGCGAGCAGGCAGACATGGACCCTCGCCCGGGCGCGGTAGCACCATTCGACATCGATGCCATCGACGAAATAATCGGCCCGGAACGGCCCGATCTCGCAAAAAGCCGACAGGCAGACCAGCGTGCCCGAGGTCGGCAGGAAGGCGACCTCGCTAAGCCCGCCGGCCGCCGGCCGGCCGAGGCGGTCATAGGTGATGGGCAGGAAGCTCTCGCCCGGCGGTGGCGTCAGCAGCGGGCCGACGGCCGCGACCCGCCGGTGCCGCTGCGCAGGTGCCGTAAACACACCGGACAATGCGGCCGCCAAACCCGGCCCCGGCGTGCTGTCCTGGTCGAAGAGGAGGATGTGGCTGCAGCCCTGCTCGATGGCGGCCCCCGCCACCGCATTGAGGCCCGCGCCGAGTCCGATGTTTTCGGGTACGCGGATCACCGTCCCATGCGCGAGCCCGGCCAAGCGCGTTTCGACCACCGGATCGAGCGGGCCGTTGACGAAGACGATGATCGGCAACCCATCCTGCTCGAGCGCATCCAGCAGGGTCCCGAGCACGCTTGGCTCCGGTCGATAGAGCACGATCGCGGCAGCGATGCCCGGCGGCGCGATGGTGGCCATGGCGCGCTCAGACGACCCGGTGCGGCAAAGGCTGAGCCGGGCACGCCGCGTCCCGCAGCCGCCGCAGCAGCCCGGCCGCCGCAGCGACATCCGGCTCGGCCCAGCGCGCGCCGGGCACCCGATCATAACCATGCTGCGGGTCTACCACTGGCACGAGACTTGAACCAACTGGATGGAACTGCGGGTGCTCCGCTATGCTGTCGGTCAGCCCCCAGGCCGTGCCGACCACCGGCAGGCCGAGATGCAGGCATTCGGCCAGATTGAGGCCGAAGCCCTCGCTGCGATGCAGGCTGAGATAAAGATCGGATGCGGCGTAGTAGTCGGCCATGCCCGTCTCCGTCGGCTCCTCGAAGCGCAGTTCGATCCGCTCGTCAGCCCGCGCAGCGGCACGCATCATCTCTGCGCCCTCGGCGAAGACCTCATGGTCGAGGCAGCGCAACACCAGCCGGACCTGCCCCTCTCCGGGAGGAAAGGCGAGCCGGAACGCGGCGATGGCCGCGAGCGGGTTCTTGCGGGCCAACGTCGAGCGCATCGAGAAGGACTGCAGCACGACATAAGCCTCCTCGTGCAGTCGCAGCCGTCGGCGCGCCACTCGCCGCCGTGCGGGGTCGGGCGGCAGCAGTGTGCCGAAGGTGACCTGGTGCTCCCTGATAGCGAGCCGCCCGGCGAGATCGGGGAAACTCTGCGCCAGCGCGTCGCGCACGAAGCGCGACGGTACCCAGACCGCATCGGCCGCCGCCACCGCACTGCGCCAGAACGCGGGCACGATCGACAATTCCCAAGCGAAGAAGCCGACGATCGTCTTCGGAAGTCGCGATTGCGCCGCCAGGTGAAGCAGGATCGTGCCGAACTCCGGCGGATTCACGTTCAGCACTGCCAGGTCGAATTCAGCCGGGCGGAATGCAGCCAGCGGCTGGACCGACGCATCGAGCGGACGCACCTTCTGGCCCGTCTCGGCGCAGCAGTCGAAGCTCACCACCTCGGCGCCCTCCGCCCGCAGTTCCTGCGCCAGCAGCACGGCCGCCTGGCTGAGCCCGATGCGCGCGCCCAACAGGCCGATCACCGCGATGCGTCGCCCCGTGACGTCAATATTGGACGATCCCGGCCGCGCCAGCGGGGCCAGCCGTGCATGCTGCCGCCTCTCGACGATGCGCCGTTTCCAGCCGTCGACATGCTGCAGCATCGAATCCGGCAGAAATTGGCCCAGCCCCGTATTCACGATCGAATGACCTTCGCCCCGCCCCCGCGCGCACCGGACCAGACGATCCGCAATGGCAATTGGCGTCGGCCCGATGGTCGTTT
Source organism: Allobosea sp. P2_A10 (assembly GCF_056405115.1). Classification (NCBI taxonomy): domain Bacteria; kingdom Pseudomonadati; phylum Pseudomonadota; class Alphaproteobacteria; order Hyphomicrobiales; family Alloboseaceae; genus Allobosea; species Allobosea sp. P2_A10. The sequence continues at coordinate 132,418 of NZ_JBFUCS010000013.1, forward strand.
CACGATGCGCTCTCTGATTTAAAACTAAGCGAGGACACACGAAAGCCTTGATTCAGTCGAGCGCCACCGATCTTCGATCATGTTGGCCGGCGCGAGTTCTGTTGCTCGATTGTTCGTCACGATACCCGCTTCAGGCGCATCGATTTGAGCAGAAACGGCGCAACGCCCGTCGACAGGATGCGCATTTCGATCCGACCCGGCTTTTCGACACGGAAAAGCACGGAGCGTCGGCCAATGACGCTATTATGAATATGCAGCACGGCTGACCCCACAAGTTCGCCGTCGAGCAGGCACTCGATAACAGCAAGCGGCTGGCGCGAGCGCGGCAGGGACGACAATCTGACTGCGGCTACAAGCTGGTAGTGGCCCGCGTCCAGCCAATAATACGGGCCGGTCACCAGATAGCCTTTGACGCCTGGTTTGGCCGCGACAGCAGTACCCTGCAGCTCACCGGCAGGCCCAATAGATTGCGCGGCGAGCCAATTCGGGATGTCTATCGCACTATCGCCGAGACGGCGAACAACGATCCTGTTGACGGTGAAGGGAACCGGTTTGTCCGCGCCGATCCTGACCTCGATCAGGTCATAGCTTCCGCCCGCAGGAGCCGGGACGAGGAAAGGAAGCGTGAAGGGACCGGCGTGCAGACGCCGCGCCGGCAGCGCGTGAGACGCCAAATCCTGCCCGTCCCGCACGATGTCGAGCGTGCCGATCGAGATGGCGTGGCTTGCCGACTCCTCCGACCACTGCACGCTCGCCTCGTAGGCGCCGGGCGCAAGCGGCCAAGACGGGCCCTGCGTGAGATAGCGCGCCTCACCAGGCAAATGACGCAAGCCGTTGCGAACGAGGCGGGAAACCTCGGTTGGCGAGATGCCATCCAGCCAGTTGGCGCAATCAGTCGCCGCGTTATGGACCTTGCGGACGCGCAGGCTGCGGAGTGCGACGCCGCTCGCCCCTGATCCAATGAAACGCACCTCGACGCGGCGCATCGTGGAGAAATTGGCGCTCTGCTCGAAAAAAAAAGTCGCATCCACACCGCCATCGACGATGTCGCACGGGTGAAGCGGCCGGCTCATCCGCAATTTCGCATCAACCGTCACCTCAAGCCAACCCAGCACCAGATCGGGTTCGGTGGAATCGCAAGCGAGTTCCAGCCGCACGGCGTAGCCGCCCGAAGGCAGGGGCCAATACGGGCCGCGCACAAGATAGCCGGTGACGCCAGCCTCGGCCCGGCCGCCGATACTGTCTCGAACGAAACCGACGCCGTACTCCATATGCGGCAGCCAGTCCCCGACATCGGCGAAGGGCGTCGTGGTCAAGCTTAGCAATTGGCTAGCGGCCGGCAGACATTCCAGTTTCTCAATCACGAGGTCGTCGATCGTGAAATCCTCGACGCCTGCCGCGGTTACCTGAAAATCATAGACCTCTGGCAGCATGGCGGCGCCACGCGGCGGAACATCGAAGAAGATTTCGAAGACCTTGGCTGACTCGGTGGAGACGACGAGCGGAACAGTCTGGACCGGCTCGCCGAGCGCGTAATGCTTGAACAGCCCGACGGTGATCACGCTGCCTATGGCGCGCGCCGGCGTGATACGCAGTCTGGCTACATAGGCGCCCGGCTCAAAATAGCGCCAGGGACCGCTTAGTACTGGCCCGGCCACGCCCGGAATCGTCTCGATCGTCTTATAATAGCGCTCGCCAGCGATGCCGAGCCCCATTTCCTTGAGGATTGGGAAGGCGCCCTTCGGCGGCGCCAGGACAAATCCGTGGCGCAGGCGCGTCGAATAGGGCGTCTGCCCTGTGCCGACGACGCTGCGCATCAGCCGCTCGGTGCGGTTGTTGATGGCGCCGATCGCGATGAAGCGCCGCAGCGGCTCGGGCGTTCCGAGCCGCGCACGGTCGGCTGCAACGGCCGCTAAGAAGGGCTCGATCACCAGCTCCGCGCGCAGGGGCGCATCGGGCGCGACGCCGTCGTCCTTGCGCCCCTTAAGCGCGATCGTCATGTCGAACAGGAAGGCGTCGGTCTCGGCGATGCAGGTCTCCAGCGGCGCGAACCGCAGCAGGCGCGCATCGACCTTGGACAGGCGCGAGGCCAGGCGCTGGTCGCACAGGATCGGCTTCTCGAAGCCGCTCTCGCACCAGGCCTTGGCGAACAGCGACAGTATCTGCGGCTGGAGCCCCCACCAGGCGATTTGGAAGTCGCGCCGCTCGGTCGCGAAGAGGTCGATCAGGAACGGCAGAGTGTGGCGCGGCTCGTAGCCCGCGACATCCTCGCCGGTGCGCGAGATGCTGGCCTTCAGCGTCTTGGCCAGGGGCTTGCCGACGGAATGCTCGAGCGTCTCGATGTACCCTGCGACAGTCTTGCCGTCGACGCGGACCTCCTCGATCTCTTCATGGGCGCAGCCCCAGCTCTCGGCGTGCTGCGGCAGGTCGGGCCGCTTCACCCTTTCGCCATAGGTCACCCAATCGTTCTCGAGCCGGTTATGCGCATGCATCGGCGTGATTTGGCGGGTGTGGTCGCAGTGATAGCCCCAGACCTCCTCACCGAGATCACCGACAGGGCCGTGGATCAGGCTGAGGCGCGCGGCGAGGTTGGAATCGACATGCCAGCCCAACAGCATGTCCTCATGGAAGCCCTGGATGTCGAACATGTCCTTGCGCAGGCAGAGCTGGAAGTCGCCGGGACCGTCGTAGAGGATCGTGTCTGAGCCGTGGACGATCTCGTTGAGGTAGAGATGGTTGCCCCAGCGCCGGATCGTGTCGATGGTCTCGGCGGGCTTGGTGCGGTCGGTGCTTTCCCAGAGCGTCTCGGGGATTTCCATGCGCGGCGCATGGTAGAAGCCGTCGGGCAGGTCGGCGGCGATATCGGTCAGGCTGCTCTTTTTGTGCGGCACGAAGATCATGTCGGTGTTCGTCGACAAGATCCAGCGGTTGGACGGGTTGGAGCGCCGCACCGCGACGTTACGCGCGATCGATTCCAGCGCGACCAGATGCGTGCGATGGGCGAATTGCGAATGCACATGCGGCCTGACGCGCAAACAGCGGGTGATCGCGCGCGCCCTGGGCGTCAGCGTGTCCTGGATCGCTTCGAGGAAAACCGGAAAGTCGTTGGGCGTGTTGTAGTCGACGAACAGGATCTCGTCGTCGGGGCCGGTCAGCAATTCCGCGATGCAATTCAGGCTCAGCGCGGCGCGCTTGTGCAGGTTGTAGCCATAGCTGTCGTTGCGGCCATACAGGACGATGGAAATCATCGAACGACCTTCTTTGCATACGCAGCCATCATGGCGTGGCGCGATCTCGGGCTTTCGAGCGAGCGGCCCGGCAGCCGCGCGAGAGCCTGTTATGGGAGCACGGGAAGCGCTGTCAAATTCGCGGACGCCGGCAGGGCGGCGGCGAAGGTGCGTCCCACCGCCTGGCGACGTCGCGAATTCTGCGTCACCTGGTCGCGCTCTGCGCCGATATCGGGGCTAGAGCGGCTCGTAAGGCGACCTCGCCGACTCTTGTTGCAGTTTGATCACAGCGCCGCCGTGAAGCGGAGGCCGTCCCGAGCCCTTACAGCACCTCGCTTGCAGCTGCGCTGGATAGGGTGTAACCGGCCCCTCCTGGGTGTTTCCGGGAATTGTTCTAAGACATTGTCGCGACGTTGATCCGACCGATCGCTGGTCTAGATCGCATTGCGACAGCTTCCGGGCATGTGTCTAGCGTCAAGGATTGCAACAGGCTCGCTCCAGACATCGAGCCAACCTGTTGCTGATGACCGCCGATCGGAGAATGGGAATGAAGACGGCTCTTGTGTGTGGTGCGGGTGGCTTCATCGGCTCGCATCTCGTCAAAAGGCTCAAGCGCGAGGGCTTCTGGGTTCGCGGCGTCGACCTGAAATTCCCCGAATACGGCGAGACGCATGCCGATGACTTCGTCGTAAGCGACCTGCGCGATCCGGGCAATTGCCGCGCCATCGTCGACCGCCGCTTCGACGAGGTCTATCAGCTCGCCGCCGATATGGGCGGAGCCGGCTTCATCTTCACCGGCGAGAACGACGCCGACATCATGCACAATTCGGCGACGATCAACCTGAACATGGTCGAGGCCTGCAAGAACCGCGGCATCAAGCGCGTCTTCTATTCCTCGTCCGCCTGCATGTACCCGGCCCACAACCAGGAAGACCCGGACAAGCCGGTGACGCGCGAGGACTCGGCCTATCCCGCCAACCCCGATTCCGAGTATGGCTGGGAGAAGCTGTTCTCCGAGCGCATCTACCTGACCTACAACCGCAATTACGGCATGCAGTGCCGCGTCGCGCGCTATCACAACATCTTCGGGCCCGAGGGCACCTGGGTCGGCGGCCGCGAGAAGGCTCCGGCCGCGCTCTGCCGCAAGATCGCCGAAGCCAAGGATGGCGGCGACATCGAGATCTGGGGCGACGGCCTGCAGACCCGCTCCTTCCTCTATGTCGACGAATGCGTCGAAGGCACCATCCGCCTGACCCGCTCGAACTGGGAAGGCCCGGTCAATATCGGCTCGGAGGAGATGGTCTCGATCAACCAGCTCGCCGAGATCATCATGGGCGTCTCCGGCAAGACCGTGAACCTGCGCCACATCCCCGGTCCACAGGGCGTGCGCGGTCGAAACTCGCATAACGACCTGATCAAGGAGAAGCTCGGCTGGGCGCCCAACGAGTCGCTCAAGGACGGCCTGTCCAAGACCTATCCCTGGATCGAGAGCCAACTGCTCCGGCTCCGCGGCAAGAACCACTGAGCGAGAACCAAAAGGCGATAACCGCCGTATAACCGGCCGCCGCGGCCATCACGTCGCGGCCGGTCGCCTGCGTTGAGAATCAAGGGGTCAAGATGTCTACTGCTTCGACGAAGCCGCGCCTTTCCGTGATCGGGCTCGGCAAGCTAGGCTCGCCCATGGCTGCCGTCTTCGCCACCAAGGGATTCCAGGTCGTCGGCCTCGACTACAATGCCGGCTTCGTCGACGCGATCAACCAGGGCAAGGCCCCGGTGGTCGAGCCGCAGCTGCAGGAGCATATCGACCGCGGCCGCGCCAATCTGCGCGCAACGACGGATTATGGCGACGCGATCGCCGCCACCGATGTCAGCTTCATCATCGTGCCGACGCCGAGCGGCCCCGACCGGATGTTCGTCAACAAGTTCGTCATCGACGCGGTCGAGAAGATCGGCGCGGCGCTGAAGGCCAAGGACAGCTACCACGTCGTCGTCGTCACCTCGACCGTTATGCCGGGCTCGACCGAGACCGTGATCAAGGATGCGCTCGAGGCGAGCTCCGGCCGCAAGGTCGGCGTCGATGTCGGCCTTTGCTACAATCCGGAATTCATCGCGCTCGGCAGCGTCGTGCGCGACATGCTCAACCCCGACATGCTGCTGATCGGCGAATCCGATGCGCGCGCCGGCGACATGCTCGAGGCGATCTATCGCGGCTCGACCGAATCGAACCCCGAATACCAGCGCATGAACCTGGTCAACGCCGAGCTCTGCAAGATCTCGGTCAACACCTACGTCACCACCAAGATCTCCTACGCCAACATGATCGCCGACATGTGCGACCATCTCAAGGGCGCCGATGCCGACGTCGTAACCCGCGCCGTCGGTGCCGACAGCCGCGTTGGCAAGAAGTATCTCAAGCCAGCGATCGGCTATGGCGGGCCCTGCTTCCCGCGCGACAACAAGGCCTTCTCGGCCTTCGGCCGCAAGCTCGGCGTGAACACCGCGCTGGCAGAGGCGACCGACGCCATCAACGAACACCAGTTCCAGCGCATGATCGGCGCCGTCGAAGCCTCGGCCGAGCCGGGCGCGTCGATCACGATCCTCGGCATGTCCTATAAGCCGCACACCGCGGTGATCGAGGAGAGCCAAGGCGTCTATCTCGCCAAGTACCTGCTCGAGAAGGGCTTCTCGGTCTCGATCAGCGACCCGATGGCGACCGAGGCCGCGCTCGCCGTGCTCGGCTCAACCGTGAACGCGACGCCACAGGCGCAAGACGCTGTCTCGCATGCCGACGTCGTCGTCATCACCACGCCCTGGGCCGAGTTCAAGACGGTCGACTGGGGCAAGGACGTCCCCGCCGGCAAGACCCGCGTCGTGATCGACCCCTGGGGCATGACGCCCGACGAGGTCGGCCCCGGTGCCCGCGTGGTCAAGCTCGGCAGCGGCAACTGGAAGACGTTCTGATCGCATCGCGTCGGCGCTAACAGCGCCGGGTTGCGGGACGGCCGCGCGCCTTGAGTAGGGGAGGACGACATGATTTCGGTTGTCCTCTACGGCCGCAACGACACGCATGGCTATAATTTGCACAAGCGGGCGGCGCTAAGCCTCAACGCCATCGCCGCGTGCCTCGATGACCCCGACGACGAGATCCTGTTTGTCGACTACAACACGCCCGACGACCTGCCGACCTTTCCTGAAGCCATCCAGGACACGCTGACGCCTGCCACCTGCGCCTATCTTCGCGTGCTCCGCGTCCGGCATCAACAGCATCTCAGGCTCGACCTCGCAACGCGTCTGAAGGCGATCGAGCCGGTCGCCCGCAATGTCGCGCTGCGCCGCTCCAACCCCGCCAATCGCTGGGTGCTCTCGACCAATACCGACGTTGTGCTTGCGACGACGGACGGCGTCAGCCTCACGAGGCTCGCCGGAGGCCTGCCGGCCGGCTTTCATGGCGCGCCCCGCGTCGACATCCCCGAGACGCTCTGGGAAACGCTCGACCGCCGGGAGCCGCAGGCTTGCATCGCGGCGATGCGCGACTGGGGCCGGCGCTTCCATCTCGACGACTTCGTCCGCGGCCAGGATTTCTTCGGCTACGACAATCCCGGCGATTTCCAACTCGCCGAACGCACCGACCTCATCGCCATCGACGGCTTCGACGAGGCGATGGTGCTTGGCTGGCATGTCGATTCCAACCTCGCGCGCCGTCTCTGGCTCAGGCATGGCGCGCCCGGCGACCTCGCCGACCGGCTGGTCTGCTATCATTGCGACCACACCCGTCAAGCGACCTTCGGCCACCAGCAGGCGACGACGCAAAACAGCTACGAGGATTTCGTCTATCGCCTCGAGCGCCCCGACCTGCCGCATCAGCGCGAAAGCTGGGGCCTCACCGGCGAGGAGATCGAGGAGATCCGGCTGCCGGCCGGCACCGGGAGCCGCTATATCCGCGGCTTGGGCACCGCCCTCAGCGAGCCCCTGCCCGCGCCACTGCGCTCGACCTATGTGCCCGGGAGCTTCGGGCGCTCGGATGCGCCGGCCGGGCATATCCTGCCCTATCTCCTCGACCTGATCGCAAGCCAGCCCTCCGGCACGCGCATCGCCTGGTTCGGCGAGGCGACAGCCGGCCTCGTCCTGCTGGAACGGGCGCTCGCCGCTGCAGGGTTTGCTGAGCCGGTCCTGGTCGAGGCCGGCGGCGTCGCAGCAGCCGGTTCGTCCTCGGCCAGCCTCGATCCGAGGCCGCGCGATGCGATGCTGGCTGCGGCCGACCTCGTGATCCTCGATTTCAGCGGCATCTCAACCGGACAGGCGGCCTTGAGCGAGGCCGCCTGCCGCCTGCTCGACGCCTTCTGGGACGTGCTCGCCCATGAGCGCGCCCGCCTCGCCGACCCCAGACTGCCGCCGCGCCTGATCATCGGCGTGAATGTCGTACACTCGCCCTTCGAGCCGGTCTTCGCCTGGAATCTCGGGGCAGTGAAGTCGCCCTTCAGCGCGCGGCTCCGGCACGGGCATGTCGCGCAGCGCGACGGCGAATGGCTGCCGCTGATGAGCGCGGGCGCGGCCGGGGTGCGACAGGGCGACGTTATCTCGAGCCGGGAGGGCAGCGCGGGTGCGGTCGCGTATGGTCCCTATGCGGCGCTGCCACCAGGCGATTACGAGGTGTCGGCCACGCTGTCCGTCGCCCGGCCCGCCGCGTTTGCCGGCTCCCTCGCGAAAACGATCCTGCCCCGGCTTCTGCGGCTCCTCACCGGCAGCCGGAGCGCGCCGCCCGATCCGGCAAGAGCCATCCGCCCAACAGCGGTACTGCGCGTCGAGGCCGGCCCGACCATACTGGCCGAGGTTGAGCTCGCCGGCCTGTCACTGCGCTCGCGGACGCTCAGCTTGCGTTTCAAGATGCCGCCGCTCGCGCCCGGCGCCGTTATCGCACCTGGGCTTGAGGCCGTTCTCCTGAGCAACGGACTCGTGGAGCTGTCGCTGACGCAAGTGACCTGCCGGGCGCTGCCGGATTGAACCGTTGGACCGGCCTGCCACGAGGCCAGATGCGTTGACAGCCCCTGCCGCAGGCACTACCTGCCGGCGCAGTTGAGAGGATCCATGCCGAATTTCGCCTTCGAGACCCTCGCTGTTCCAGGCCCCATGCTGATCCGCCCGCGCCGCTTCGGCGATGCGCGCGGCTACTTCATGGAAACCTACAGCCTGGATGTCTTTCGGAACGCAGGCATCGGCATGGCCTTCGTCCAGGACAACCAGTCGCTCTCGGAAAAGCGGGGCGCCCTGTGTGGCCTGCATTTCCAGAAGCCCCCGGGCGGCGCAGGCCAAGCTGGTGCGCGTGCTCACGGGCGCGATCGTCGACGTCGCGGTCGATCTGCGTGAGGGCTCACCGCATTACGGGCGCTGGTGCGCCGCGACCCTGACGGCCGACGGCTCGGAGCAGCTCTTCGTGCCGCGCGGCTTCGCGCATGGATTCTGCACGCTCGAGGACATGACCGAGGTCGCATACAAGGTCGACAGCCCCTACGACCGGCGCAGGAGGGCGGTCTCGGCTGGGACGATCCCGCCATCGGCATCGACTGACCGGTCGCGCGCGACGCGGTGCGGATCTCCGACAAGGATACCGGCCTGCCGGGGCTGGCCGGCTTCGAGACGCCGTTCACGGAAGGGGCGATGCAATGACGCGCTTTTTCGTCACCGGCGGGGCCGGCTTCATCGGCTCGGCCGTCGTCCGGCACCTGATTTGCGACACCGGGCATGAGGTGCTGGTCGTCGATGCGCTGACCTATGCCGGCAACCTCGACAATCTCGGCCCAGTCGCGAACGATCCTCGCTATCGCTTCCTGAAAGCCGATATCTGCGATCTCGCGGCGATGCGCGAGACGCTCGCCTCTTTCAGGCCCGATGTCGTGATGCATCGGGCTGCCGAGAGCCATGTCGACCGCTCGATCGACGGACCGGGAGCTTTCATCCAGACCAATGTGGTGGGCACATTCATGCTGCTGCAGGCGGTGCTCGACCATTGGCGCGGTTTGACCACAGCCGAGCAAGCCGCATTCCGCTTCCACCACGTCTCGACCGACGAGGTCTTCGGCTCGCTGGGCGCGGAGGGCTATTTCACCGAGACCACGGCCTATCAGCCGAACTCGCCCTATTCGGCCTCGAAGGCGGCATCTGACCATCTCGTGCGCGCCTGGCGCCACACCTATGGGCTGCCGACGCTGCTCTCGAACTACTCCAACAATTACGGGCCCTATCATTTCCCGGAAAAGCTGATCCCGTTGATGATCGTCAACGCGCTGGAGGGCAAAAAGCTGCCGGTCTATGGCGACGGCAGCAATGTCCGCGACTGGCTCTTCGTCAAGGACCATGCCCGCGCGCTGATGACGATCGCGGAGCGCGGGCGGCCGGGCGAGAGCTACAATGTCGGCGGCAAGGCTGAACGCAGCGATCTGGAGGTCGTGCGCGCGGTCTGCGCGCTGGTCGACAAGCTCGCGCCCGATACTACGATCTGCTCTCGCGATAAGTTGATCAGCTTCGTCGCCGACCGGCCCGGCCACGACCAGCGCTACGCCATCGACACGACCAAGATCGAGACCGAACTCGGCTGGCGGCCGCTGGAGAGCTTCGAGAGCGGACTGGAGAGGACCGTCGCCTGGTATCTCGCCAACCGCGACTGGTGGGGCCGCATTCGCGACGGGCGCTATCGCGGCGAGCGGCTCGGCCTGTCGTGAACCAAGGCGCGATCCTGCTCTTCGGCGCCGGCGGCCAGCTGGGTCGCGAGCTCGCGGCGCTGGCTCAGGCACGCGGCGTCCCGCTGACCGGGCTGGCGCGGGCCGAGGGCGACATCACCGCCCCGGCCGCGGTCGAAGCCGCGCTGGCCGCCCACCGGCCGGCGCTGGTCGTCAATGCGGCCGCCTACACGGCCGTCGATCGGGCCGAGAGCGAGTCCGACGCGGCCTTCGCCGCCCATGCGCGGGGGTCCGGAGATCATCGGGCGGGCCTGCGCGGCAGCAGGCATCCCGTTGCTGCACATCTCGACCGACTACGTCTTCGACGGCACCAAAACTGCGGCTTAAATCGAGACCGACCCGGTCGCGCCGCTCGGCGTCTATGGCCGCAGCAAGACGCAGGAGGAGGCCAGCCTGCGCGCGGTCTGCGCCCGCCACGTCATCCTGCGTACCGCCTGGGTCTACGGCGTCCACGGCGCCAATTTCCTCATGACCATGCTGAGGCTCAGCCGCGAGCGCGACACGCTGCGCGTGGTCGCCGACCAGCGGGGCTGCCCGACCGCAACCGCCGACCCCGCCGAGGCGATCCTGGCCGTGCGTTCCGCGCTGCTGGCAGGGGCCGAGCCCTGGGGCACCTACCACTTTGCCGGCACAGGAGAGACGAGCTGGCACCGTTTCGCCGAGCTGATCGTCGCCGAGCAGGCCCGATTCACCGGTCGCAACCTGGCGGTCGAAGCGATCACGACCGCCGAGTTCCCGACGCCGGCACGCCGGCCGGCCAATTCGGTGCCGGATTCATCGCGGTTCACTGCCACCTTCGACATGCGCGCTTCGCCATGGCAGGAACGTGTCTGCGAGACCGTCTCCGCGCTGCTTTCGCCTTGAGGAAATCATGAAGGGCATCATTCTCGCCGGCGGGTCCGGCACGCGGCTGCATCCGGTGACCTCGGTGGTCCCCAAGCAGCTGCTGCCGGTCTACGACAAGCCGATGATCTACTACCCGCTCTCGACGCTGATGCTGGCGGGCATCCGCGAGATCCTGATCATCACCACCCCACATGACCAGGCGCTGTTCTCGCGCCTGCTCGGCGACGGGTCGCAATTCGGGCTGTCGCTCGCCTACGCCGTCCAGGAGCATCCGCGCGGCCTTGCCGATGCCTTCATCGTCGGGCGCGATTTCGTCGGCGAGGACCGCGTCGCGCTCGTGCTGGGCGACAAGATCTTCTATGGCCACGGCCTGCCCGAATTGATGGCCGACACGATCGCCCGTGACAGCGGGGCGACGGTGTTCGGCTATGTCGGCACCGATCCCGAGCGCTACGGCGTGGTCGAGCTCGATGCGGCAGGCCGGGGCATCTCGATCGAGGAGAAGCCGGCGCAGCCCAAATCCAACCTCGCAGTCACCGGCCTCTATTTCTACGACAACGACATGCTCGACATCGCGGCCGGCATCGCGCCATCGCCGCGCGGCGAGATCGAGATCACCGACATCAACCACGCCTATATGGCGCGAGGGCAGCTGCATGTGCAGGTGATGGCGCGCGGCTTCGCCTGGCTCGACACCGGCACGCATGAAAGCCTGCTCGAGGCTGGCCAGTTCATCGAGATCCTTGAGCGTCGGCAAGGCATGAAGATCTCGTGCCCCGAGGAGATCGCCTGGCGGAAAGGCTTCATCGACCGCGAGCAGCTCGCCGTGCTGGCCAGGCTGACGGCCAAATCGAGCTACGGCCAATATCTGCAGCGTCTGCTGGCCGGGCACGGCGCCTGAACAAAGCCCCCTGCCCCCGCGGCGGGCCTTGACGTCGTGCAGCGCGGCCGGCATATGGCGGGCGCGTGGCGTCCGGCCCGGGCGCGGAACTCGCTTTCGCCGATGAGCCGCAATTCTGACACGCCTGTGCCGGAGAGGCCTGACACGGCAACGGATGCGCGTTAATCCCGGAGAGACCGGGGGTGAGACGTTCGCCGCGGGGCCCTCGCCCTATCGACCGGACTGCACAAGTGGAGACGCTTTCTTGAACCGGACAATGCAGACCGGACGCGCCTGGCGCGATCTCGCCGATTCGATCAGACACTGGCGGATGTGGGGCTTCATTGGCCTCCAGGACGTCAAGCTGCGTTATCGCCGTTCGGTGCTGGGCCCGTTCTGGATCACGCTGACGATGGGCATCACCATCGTCACCGTCGGCCTCGTCTACTCCAAGATCTTCAACACCGACATCCGGACCTATCTGCCGTTTTTCGGCCTCGGCTTCATGATCTGGAGCTATATCAGCGGTGTTGCGATCGAGGGCTGCAACGTCTTCATCGCGGAAAGCGGTTATATCCGCCAGACGCCCGTGACCCTGATGACCTACATCTTCAAGCACGTCTGGAAGAACGTCATCGTCTTCCTGCACAACTTCGTCATCTACGCTTTCATCGTGCTGTATTTCGGTATGGAGGTGCGGTGGTCGAACCTGCTCGCGGTCGTCGGCTTCGTCCTGATCGTGTTCAACTCGATCTGGGTCTCAGTCGTGCTCGCCATCCTGTGCGCGCGCTATCGCGACATTCCGCCGGTTGTCCAGAGCCTGGTCGGCGTGCTGTTCTTCATCACGCCGATCCTGTGGGACCGTGGCGGCGTCAGTTCGCATCTGGCCTATCTCGACTGGAACCCGGCCTACCACATGATCCAGATCTTCCGTGGCCCGCTCCTGGGAACCCCCGTCGGCCTCAACTCCTGGGCCTTCGTCGTCGCGATGGGCATCGTGGGCTCGATCTTTGCCTTCATCTTTATGTCGCGCTACCAGTCGCGCGTCGCCTATTGGGTGTGACGGAAGCCAGTATGACCGAAATCACACTCAAGAACGTCGGCGTCGATATCCCGATCTTCGACTCGTCGTCGCGTTCGCTGCGGACGGAAGCGCTGCGCCTCTCGATCGGCGGCGTCTTTGGGCGTTCGGTCGCCAACGCGCTGATCGTGCGTGCGCTCAACGACATCAGCCTGGAGCTCAAGGAGGGCGACCGGCTCGGCCTGCTCGGCCATAACGGCGCCGGCAAGAGCACGCTGCTGCGCGTCATCTCCGGAATCTACGCGCCGACCTCGGGCACGGTTCACCGCAAGGGCCGCATCGCGACGCTGTTCGACGCCACGCTGGGCTTCAACATCGACGCCAGCGGCTATGACAACATCCTGATCAGCGGTCTTTATCACGGCATGTCGATGCAGGAGATCAAGTCGAAGATCGACGACATCGCCGCGTTCTCGGAACTGGGCGAGTTCCTGCACCTGCCGGTGCGGACCTATTCCATGGGCATGCAGGCGCGGCTGTCGTTCTCGCTGGCGACGTCGGTCGACCCGGAAATTCTGGTGCTGGACGAAGGCATCAACGCCGGCGACGCCGCCTTCACCCGCAAGGCGGAAAGCCGCATGCGCAGTCTCGTCGACCGGTCGAGCATCATGGTGCTGGCCTCGCACAACATGAGCTTCACCAAGGAGTGGTGCAACCAGGCCATCATCCTCGAACATGGCACGATCCTGCGCGCAGGCCCGTCGGACGCGGTCGTCGACGAATATCTCGAGCATGTGCGGACGGGGGAGCCGCTCCTGCCGGCGTAAGGTCCTGACCGGGCGCAGCGGGGGCTCGCCCGGGACAGATCATTCCGGACGATATCCCATCTAGGTTGGCCCTACCCGACGCCGACCGGTCCGTCCGGTCTGCCAGGCTTGATCTTGCGGCGGCGAGGTTTACGACGGAGAACGCTTGCCTTGGACGAGGTCTTTCCCGAAACGGGTTGCGTATTATAAGGCCGGGACGGGCCACGAGACGGGATGGGGCAGGATATGGCTAAGACTCAGAGCGGACAGGCGGTTGCGGTTCGCGCGCCGGGCACGACACCCGATCTCACGATCTTTTCGGCCCCAAAGGCCTTCAAGGACCATATCGGCCTGATCCAGCGCAACGCAGTGCGCAGCTGGGTCGCGCTGGGTCCGCGCGTCGAGGTCATCCTCCTCGGGACCGATGACGGTGTTGCCGAGATCGCGGCCGAATTCGGCCTGCGCCATATTCCAGACATTGAGGCCAACGAATTTGGCACGCCGCTGCTCAACTCGATGATGGGCAGCGCCAGGGCTGCGGCCAGCGCTCCCTGGATGTGCATGATCAACGCCGACATCATCCTGACCAGCGACCTGCTGCCCTTCCTCGACAAGCTGAATACACTGCCGCCGGCGCTCTATATCGGCCTGCGCTCGGATATCGACCTGTTCGACCCAATCGATTTCAAGGACGCAGCCTGGGAGAGCAAGCTCCTCGACAAGGTCAAGGCCGAGGGCCGCTTCCGCGGCCGAGGCGACGACAGCTTCAACGGCACTGATTACTATATCTACCCGCGTGATCTCTACGAGACCGTGCCGCCCTTCGCGATCGGGCGCTTCTTCTGGGATTCCTGGCTGATCGCCGAAGTACTCCGCAAGGGCGGCGAGGTCGTCGACGCCAGCCATGATCTGCTGGCGATCCACCAGAACCACAATTACGGCCACGTCAAAAGCGGCGGCAATGTCGACTTCTACGAATACTGGAAGAACCCCGAGCTCAACGCCAATTTTCAGCTCGCTGGCGGCTTCTCGGACCTGATGGGGCCGCGCGATTCCTCGCAGAAGCTGGAAAATGGCGAGCTCAAGCCTTCGGGCGGCGGCGGGCTCGCCGCCCGGCGCAAATACAATCGCTGGTATTATCGCCCGACGATCCTGCGCCGGAAATTTCCGTTCACGACGGGCATCGGCCAGAAGCTGTGGAGCCACATCTACCAGTTCGACAACGATGCCGGGCGCCACACCTTCCGGCGCAAGGGTGTCGTGCGCTTCGTCGCGCACGAATTCGTCAAGCCGGTCTGGAAAGTTCTGCCGCCTTTCGTCCGCGAGAACGCGCATGTCGCGATCCGCAATCCGCGCCATTTTGGCCATATCCTGCGCCACGATCCGCTGCGCCTCGTCGGCCGTGCGCCGGTGCGCTTCGAGAACAAGCTCGATCCGACGCTGCGCATGCCGCCGGAGGCGGCTCCCGTCCTCGAATGGATCAAGGGTCATTGCACCGGGGAGGAGCGTGCGCTGGTGCCGCGCCCCTTCCAGCCACTGATCGCGGCGGCCTTCGGCAGCGGCTACTTCGCCGCGCGGCGCTCCTGGCGCGAGGCCGATCTCGATTTCGACTATGCGGTGCTTTCGCGCGGCGAGATCGAAAAGCTGCCGGTGGCCGTCCTGCGTCAGCTCAAGGCGAATTACCACGAGGTCTTCCGCGACGCGGCCTATTGCTGCTTCCATCTCGTCTCCCATCGCCCGCAGCTCCAAGGCGCTCCCTGGCCGGAGCTGACCCAGCGCCTGGCCGAACAATCGGGCCCGGTCGGCGACATCATCGCCGTGCTCAACGTCTGGAAGCGTGGTCCCGAGCTGCTGCGCCGCCAGATCGCGGGCCTGCAACGCCAGACGTTGCGCCCGAAGCAGATCTGGGTCTGCGCCATGGGGCTGGAGGATGCGGAGATTTACGACAGCGTCATGCGCGAGTTCTGCGACCCCGACATCCACCTGATCCGCTCGACCAAGAACTTCAAATATCACGGCCGCTTCCAACTCGGACTTTTTGCTGAGCAGAGCTACATCGCCTTCATCGACGACGACATCATTATCGGCCGGGATTTCCTCAGCCGCTGCCTCTCGACGATCGAGAGCGTGGAAGATGCCGGCGAGGTCGGCATGTATGGCTGGCGCCGCCTGCCGGGTCCGCGCGCCGATGGCACGCTGCCGCACTACACGACCGGCGAGTTCATCGAGCACCTGCCGCCGGAGCGGAAGGATCTCGGCCTCGTCCCGGTCGACATGCTCTGCGGCTTCCACTTCACCCGCACGGCCTATTTGAAATACCTGTTCCGCGAGGAGCCCTGGACCTGGTCCACCGGCGAGGATTTCCAGCTCGCCTTCGCACTGCGCAAATATGCCGGCCGACGCTCCTATGTGATCCCGGTCGATCCCAACAATCCCGACAGCTGGGGCCTGTCGCATGATTGGCTGGCGATCCGCGAGCATGCCAGCACCGTCGGCGACATGGACGCCATCCGCGACACGCTCTACTGGCGCCTGCTCAATGCCGGCCATGTCGTAAACTGGATGGATGAGGCGCAGGACGTCACGGAAGCAAAGCCCAAGACGGTGCTCGCCGTCTTCGACACGCCCGACGCCGCCCGGCGCGCGGCGCGCCAACTCGAACGGGTCGACGGCGCGACGCCTGACACCGTGCTGGCGGTCTATGCCGGGCAGGACAAGGAGCTCTCGGCCCGCTCCCTAGAGATGTTCGGCGTCACCCCGCAGGACCGTCGCCAGCACAGGTTCAGCGCGATCGATCTCGAAATCTGGCGCGACACCACCGCCTTCGCCTCGCGTGCTGTCAGGGCCGAACGCCTGATGTATGCGCTGACCTCGCTCGCCGACGGGCTGAAGCCGAAGACGATCGTGCTCGCCTCCGACGACTCGACGATCAAGGCCGCGCTGTCGATCGCGCTCGACGGCAGCGACGTCACGCTGGTCACGGCCAGCTGAGGCGGCGGCATGCTCGGCATGGGTCTGGCGCGGTTTCTGCCGCGCCCGCTGCGCGCGCCGCTGATCCGGCTGGTCGAGGCCGGACGCGTGCTGCGTGTCGATGTCCGGGTCGGGCTCGCCGCCCGGGCCAAGGCCTGGCGCGACCGCAATTCCCTCCCCGCCCCTGACAAGGCCGATACCATCGCCATCGTCGGGCTGTTTGCGACGCGCACCGGGCTCGGCCAGGGAGCGCGGCTGCTCGCAGCCTCTCTGGAGAAGCAGGGACGCAAGGTCGCGCGCATCGACTTCACCCGTCATTTCACGGCCCAGCGCGAACTAGACCCAGCTTTCCTCGACGCGGTGCCGCGCCGGCTGCCCTGTCCGACGGTCGTCATCTGCCTAAACCCGCCTGAGTTCCTGCTGGCATATCTCGCTTTGCCGCTGTGCGTACGCCAGTCGGCGCGGATCATCGGCTATTTTGCGTGGGAGCTGGAGGTTCTGCCAGAAACATGGCGGCGCAGCCTACCATTCGCCGACGAGATTTGGGTGCCGTCGCGCTTCGTCGCCGATGCGGTGGCACGCGTGATGTCAGCCGAAGAGAGCGGCAGTATCCGTGTCGTGCCGCATGATGTCGCCGCCTTGCCGCTTGGCCCCGCCCGGACGGAAACACTGAAACGGCAGGCGAGGCAGCGTCACGGGATCGATGAGACCGCCTTCGTCGCCGGTTATTCCTTCGCCATGGGCTCGAATTACGCGCGTAAAAACCCCGCCGCGGCCATCGCGGCTTTTAAGCTGGCCTTTCCGAGGACCGGCACCGCACCGGCGCGGCTGCTGATCCGCTGCAACGAGGCGGAGGCCTATCCGGCGGGCGTTGCAGAGCTGAAAGCCGCGATCGCCGGCGACGAGCGCATCATTCTGGCGACCGAAACGGCACAGAAACCGCCAATTCTGGATTTCTACCACATGCTCGACGTCTATCTCTCGCTTCACCGCAGCGAGGGATACGGTCTCAACCTCGCGGAAGCCGCGAGTCTGGGCGTGGCGGTGGTTGCTACGGGCTGGAGCCTTGCCGATGACATCGCTGCCATGCCGGGCGTCGTCACCGTCCCCTGGCGGCTCGTGCCAGTTTGCGATCCGCAAGGGGCCTACGGCGGGCTAGATACGGTCTGGGCCGAACCCGATATCGCCGAGGCGGCATCGAGACTTCGCCAACTGGCGGAACGGTAGCAACCTTTGCGCTGGACACCCGCAAGAACCGGATGATTTATGGCGTTATGGTGGGCCCGGCGTGATTTCGGCGTGATGATCGGCTCTAGGCATGTGAGGGCCCTGATTTTGATCAGATTTCAGCGTCCTTTGCCGGTTCCAGACAGACTCATACCAGCCCCGCGATCGTTAACTCGCGGGGATTCCCTGAACCGCTCCGGGTTTGTCGGAGGCTCCAACTTCTGAGAAGGTGGAGCCATGACGAGCAAGACGACGAACAAGTTCTCGCCTGAGGTGCGGGTCCGCGCGGTTCGGATGTTGCTGGACCACGAGGGCGAGCATCCGTCCCGTTGGGCGGCGATCATGTCGATCTCGGCCAAGATCGGCTGCACGGCACAGACGCTGAACGAGTGTGTGAAGAAGGCTTAAGGTCGACAGCGGGCGCAAGCCCGGTCTGACGACTGACATGGCGGCCAAGCTCAAGTCGCTGGAGCGAGAGAACCGGGAGCTTCGYCAGGCCAACGAGATCCTGCGCAAGGCATTGGCGTATTTTGCCCAGGCCCTTTCGGCGAATGCATGCATTCGCCTGTCGGGCAAGAGGAGCTCGACCGCCCGTTCAAGCGATGATCGCGTTCATCGACGATCACCGTGGGGATTACGGGGTCGAGCCGATCTGCAGAGTGCTGCCGATCGCCCCGTCAACCTACCACGCTCATGCCTCGCGGCGTGCCGATCTGGCCAAACTCTCGATCCCGGCGAGACGCGATGCCGCCCTGTTGCCGGAGGTCAAACGGGCCTTCGACGAGAACTACCAGGTCTATGGCGTGCGCAAGGTCTGGCGGCAGATGAAGCGAGAAGGACGTCAACTCGCTCGCTGTACCGTGGCGCGCCTGATGCGAAGCGCGGGTCTACACGGTGTGATCCGCGGCAAGCCCGTGCGCACCACGGTGGCCGACAAGGCGGCGCCGTGCCCGCTCGATCATGTGAAACGGGTCTTCCGTGCGCCGGCGCCGAACCGGCTTTGGCTTTCGGATTTTACCTATGTCAGCACCTAGAGCGTTTTCCGATCAGATTGCATCATACCCTGCGGCGGTGAAGTAATTCAGGCATTCGGCGTGATCGAAGAGATCGATGATGCGGCCGATGGCGCTCCAGAGACCGCCGACGGTTCGCTCGGCTGCCTTGCGCAAGAGAGCCTTGAGCTTTGAGAAGGCCATCTCGATCGGGTTGAAGTCAGGGCTGTAGGGCGGCAGATAACGCAGTTCGGCGCCTGCCGCCTCGATC
>NZ_JBFUCS010000014.1:0-148792 GCF_056405115.1 Allobosea sp. P2_A10
GCCGGGCCGTCTTGCCGGGCCGTCTTCAAACGCAAGACCCTTTGCAGCAGCTTGACCGCAAAGCTCTCGCTCACCCCGAAATGCCGGGCCGCAGCCCGACGCGAATGCCCTGCTTCGACAAAACCCACGACGCGCGCACGCAAATCATCCGAATAGCTGCGACCCATGATCCACCTCCAGAAACGGTGAATCACAAAGCAGCCCTCAAGGGAATCCCACGATTCCAGTTTTCAGTCCGACGCTCTAGGGCATCGCGCAGCGATGAACCTGAAACGCGCGACCGGGATCAGCCCGGCATCTGCGGCGTCAGCACTTTCCCTTGAGGGAAATCGAAAATCTTCCCCGTTTCGTTCCAGTCCGGCGACGAGAACCTGACCAGATGCGGCGCGAGGTCTTCCGGCGTGCGCAGCGTCTGCGGGTCTTCGCCGGGCATTGCCTCCGCCCGCATCTTGGTGCGCAGCGGCCCCGGATTGACCATCATGACCCGTGTCGGCGTCGTCACGGTCTCGGCCGCATAGGTCCGCGCCATCGCCTCGACGGCGGCTTTCGAGATCGAATACGGCCCCCAATAAGCCAGGCACCGATGTGCGGCGCCCGACGACATCAGGATCACGCGCGCCGCATCCGACGCCTGCAGGGCCGGCTCGACCGATTTCAGCAGCCGCCAGTTGGCCGTGACATTGGTGTCGAAGACGGTGGCCCACTCCTTCGGCGTGACATGGGTCAGCGGCGTCAGCGGGCCGAGCATCCCGGCATTGGCCAGCAGGATGTCGAGCTTGCCCCAGCGCGCCAGCAGCGCCGGTCCAAGCTTCTCGATCGCGGCGGCATCGCCGAGATCGACAGGCACGAGCGTTGCGGTGCTGCCGAGCGCCTGAATCTCGTCGTCGAGTTCCTCGAGCGCACCCGTGGTGCGCGCCAGCGCCACGACATGCGCGCCGGCTTCCGCATAGGCGAGCGCGGCAGCCCGGCCGATCCCGCGCGACGCGCCGGTGACGAGCGCGACGCGCCCTGCGAGAGGCTTGGTCATTGAGGGCCCTGAAGGCTCAGCCGGCTTCGGCCAGCAGCGAGATCTGCTGCTTGGCGCTCTCGCCGATCACGTCGGTCAGCGAGGTCGGATAGTCGCCGGTGAAGCAATGGTCTGTGAACTGCGGCCTAACCGGGTCGCGGCGCTCATGGCCCATGGCGCGATAGAGCCCATCGACCGACAGGAAGGCAAGCGAGTCGGCGCCGACGAACTGGCGCATCTCCTCGAGCGAATGCGTCGCCGCCAGCAGCTTTTCGCGATCGGGCGTATCGATGCCGTAATAATCGGGATGCGTGATCGGCGGCGAGGAGATGCGGAAATGCACCTCGCGAGCGCCGGCCTCGCGCATCATCTTGACGATCTTCAGCGACGTCGTGCCGCGCACGATCGAATCGTCGACCAGCACGATGCTCTTGCCCTCGACGACCGAGCGGTTGGCCGAGTGCTTCAGGCGCACGCCGAGTTCGCGAACCTTCTGCGTCGGCTCGATGAAGGTGCGCCCGACATAATGGTTGCGGATGATGCCGAGCTCGAAGGGGATGCCGCTCGCCTGGGCATATCCGAGCGCGGCGGGCACGCCGGAATCGGGCACGGGCACGATGACGTCGGCGTTCGCCGGAGCTTCGGCGGCGAGCTGTGCGCCCATGCGCTTGCGGCGCTCATAGATGCTCTGGCCCTTCACGATCGAATCGGGCCGGGCGAAATAGATGTATTCGAAGATGCAGGGCCGCTCGACCATCGGCGGGAACGGCTTGTGGCTCTCGATCCCGCTTTCCGAGATCACGACGACCTCGCCATTCTCGACCTCGCGGACGAATTTCGCGCCGATGATGTCGAGCGCGCAGGTTTCCGAGGTCAGGATCGGGCAACCGTCGAGCTCGCCCAGCACCAGCGGGCGGATCCCGAGCGGGTCGCGCGCGCCGATCAGCTTCTTGTTGGTCATGCCGACGAAGGCATAGGCGCCCTCGATCTGGCGGATCGCCTCGACGAAGCGCTCGATGAAGCGCGCCTTGCGGCTGCGCGCGACGAGTTGAAGAAGAACTTCGGTGTCGGAAGTCGACTGGTAGATCGCGCCGTCCCGCACGAGGTTGCGGCGTAGCGTCAGCCCGTTGGTCAGGTTGCCGTTATGGGCGACGGCGAAACCACCGCCATGCAGTTCGGCGAAGAGCGGCTGGACGTTGCGCAGGATGGTCTCGCCAGTCGTCGAATAGCGGACATGGCCGATCGCCTGCGTGCCCTTCAGCTTCTCGATGACCGAGACCTCGGAGAAGGCGTCGCCGACAAGGCCGAGCCGGCGCTCCGAGTGGAAACGCTTGCCGTCGAAGGTGACGATGCCGGCCGCCTCCTGTCCGCGATGCTGCAGGGCATGCAGACCCAGCGCCGTCAGAGCGGCGGCGTCGGCATGACCAAAGATGCCGAACACGCCGCATTCCTCCCGCAGCCGGTCGGCATTGGGATCGAAGGCGGTGTCAGGCTCTGACTGAAACGTCATCGCAGGCTCCAGGCGCTGGGACAGGCTTTGTCTCTACGCGCGAATTACGGACGGGTTTGGGCAGGCGTCGCGGGCTTGGTCGAATCGATCACGCGCTGAAGCGCCTGACGGTCGTTGGCGTTGGGCACCTGGGTGCGTTTTTGCGGGTCGGCGGTCGGGCTCACCGGGGGCGTCTTCGGCTCTTCGGCGGGCGCCTCGGTCGGCTCGTCGCCGGTCTTGGGCTTCAGCATCTTCTTGATGATGTCGGAGTTGATGTCCTGGGGCAGCATCGTCAAGAGCGAGCGGCCGGTTTCTTCCAGGATCGGTTTGGCCTTTGCCTCGCGCGCCCAGGCGGGCTGAAGCTTCTCGGGCACCAGGGCCGTGAAGAAGAGATAGCCGATCACGGCGAGCAGCAGCCCGCGGCCGGCGCCGAAGATGAAGCCGAGCGTGCGGTCGAGCGCGCCGATGCGCGAATCGAGCACGAAATCGGAAATCCGGGCCGTGATCAGCGAGACGATGATCAGGGTCACTAGGAACAAAACCGCGATAGCCGCGATCAGCGAAACCGTCTTGTTGGGGATGTACTGCTCGGCCAGCGGCAGAAGCTGCGGATGGAACACCCAGGCGACGGCCGCAGCCGCGACCCAGGAGGCGATCGCAAGAACCTCACGCGTCAATCCGCGCACGGCGGCCAGCAATGCCGAGATCAGAACCACGCCGACAACGACGAGATCGAGGATGGTGACTGGCATTGAAAGGCCGCTTCGCTAAGATCGCAGGAAGGCCGGCCCTAAATGGGTTGGCCGCATCGATTTTGCTATACGCGTTTGCAGGCGCGGCGTCACCCTCGCGACCGCGTCATTTCACATCTCTGCGAGGCGCGCGGGCGGCGATATCGGCAACAAGTTCCGTGACATGCCCGAATCGGCGCAGGGCCAGGCCGCCGCCATCGCCGAAATCCGCTCCGCCAGACGGCATCAGCGCCTGCTCGAAGCCGAGCTTGGAGGCTTCGCGCAGCCGCGCCGCCGAAACCGAGACCGGCCGAATCGCCCCCGATAGCGCGATCTCCCCGAAATAGACCGCCTCGGACGGCAGGATCGCGCCGCTCAGCGAGGAGACCAGTGCAGCGGCGACCGCAAGGTCCGCCGCCGGCTCGTTGACCCTCATGCCGCCGGCGACGTTGAGATAGACGTCATGCTGACCGAGCCTCAGACCACCATGCGATTCCAGCACCGCCAGCACCATGGCGAGGCGGCTGCTTTCCCAGCCGACGACGGCGCGGCGCGGCGTGCCCAGCGATGTGGCTGAAACCAGCGCCTGGATCTCGACCAGCACCGGCCGCGTGCCCTCGATGCCGGCAAACACCGCCGCACCCGGCGCAGCCTGATCGCGCCCCGCCAGGAACATCGCCGAGGGATTTGTGACCTCGGACAGACCCAAGCCAGTCATCTCGAACACGCCGATCTCGTCGGTCGGCCCGAAACGGTTCTTCTGGGCGCGCAAGATGCGGAAGGCGTGGACGCCTTCGCCCTCGAAGGAGAGCACGGCATCGACCATGTGCTCGACCACGCGGGGACCGGCGATCTGGCCGTCCTTGGTGACGTGCCCGACGAGGATCAGGCAGGCGCCGCTGGTCTTGGCGTAGCGGATCAGCGACTGGGCCGAACCGCGCACCTGCGTCACGGTGCCAGGCGCGCTCTCGACATCGCCCGACCACATCGTCTGGATCGAATCGATGATGACCAGCGCCGGGCGCTTGCCCTGGCTCAGCGTCGCGATGATGTCCTCGACATTGGTTTCGGCCGCAAGATCGACAGGCGCTTCGGCCAGCCCCATGCGCTCGGCCCGCAGACGGACCTGTCCGGTCGATTCCTCGCCCGAGACATAGACGACGCGCTGGCCCGACGAGGCCAGCGCCGCGCAGGCCTGCATCAGCAGCGTCGACTTGCCGATGCCGGGATTGCCGCCCATCAGCAGCACCGAACCCGGCACGAAGCCGCCGCCCGTCACCCGGTCGAGTTCGCCGATGCCGGCCTTGATGCGGGGCGCGTCCTGGGTGTCGCCCTTCAGCGTCTCTAGCGCGAAGACACGTCCTCTGGGTTTGCCGCCGGAAGCGCCTCGCGCACCGGGAACGGGCGCAGCCTGCGCCTCCTCGGACAGCGACGACCAGGTGCCGCATGAATCGCACTTGCCCTGCCAGCGATGATAGACCGCGCCGCAGGCTTGGCAGATATAGGTGGGGCCGCGCTTGGCCATCCTCGTATTTCCTCCCCCGCCGCCGCGGGCGTCATTCTCGGGCTCGCCCCGAGAATCTTATGACCAGCTAGCATGTGCGAGAGATGGCCGGGTCAAGCCCGACCATGACGGACCGGGTCAAAGCCCGACATGGCGGCGCGCATGCCGCCGGCCGAGGCTGGTCAGTATCTCGTAACCGCTGGTCTTTGCGCCCGCGCCGACCACGTCGAGATCGAGCGCGCCACCGATCAGCGTGACCGGCGCACCGCGCGCCACCGCGCTCGCCGGCGCGTCGCTGACATCGACGATGATGAGATCCATCGAGACGGTGCCGACGAAGGGGCAGATCACGCCACCCACCAGCGCCGAGCCGCCGGTGACCCTGTCGGTCCAGCTCGCATTGCGCGGATAGCCGTCGGCATAGCCAAGGCAGATCGTCGCGAGCTTGCGCTTTCCCTTCGCGGTCCAGCGGCCGTTATAGCCGACCTGTGTCCCGGCCTCGACCTCGCGCAACTGAATGATGCGGGCGTCCAGCCCGATGACGGCTTTCATCGGATTGGGCTTTCCCGGCGTCGGGTTGCCGCCATAGAGCGCATAGCCCGGCCGGGTCAGCTGATAGGACGGGCAGCCGCTCAGAAAATGCCCCGACGAGTTCTTCAGCGAAGCCGGCAGGTCGGGCAAGGCGGCGGCAATCTCGGCAAAGGCCGCGATCTGGCGGGCATTGGCCGGATCGGCCTCGTCCTCGGACGAGGTGAAATGGCTCATCACCAGCCCGATCCCGGCTGCCGCGATGGCGCTGCCGCGCTCGCGCGCCAGGCTCAGGCCTTCGCCGGGCCACAGGCCGAGCCGGTTCATCGCGGTATCGACATGCAGGGCCGCAGGCCGGACATTCGCGCCGCTCTGCCGGAAAGCGGCCCATTCCAGCAATTCCTCCTGCGAGCCCAGCACCGGGGACAAGGCATGAGCGGCATAGGCGCCACAGCTCCCCGGGAGCAGACCGTTCAGAACGTAGATCGTCGCGTCGGGAGCCACCGAGCGGGCGCGGACACCCTCCGACAGATGCGCGACGAAGAACGTCGTGCAGCCGGCGTGGCCGAGCGCCGTCACGGTTGGCTCGATGCCGGTGCCGTAGGCGTTCGCCTTGACGACCGCGCCGGCTTGCGTGCCCGCGCGCGCGCCAAGCGCACGCCAGTTGGCGACCAATGCGCCGAGATCGATCGTCAGGATCGAGCCGGCCGTCCCGGCGTCTGGCGTGTCGAAGGGGTTCACATGCGCTCCGGCAGATGGTCGTCCTGGGCCCGGTCGGAGAAGCGCGTGACCTCCGCGTCGAACTGCAACTGCACGGTCCCGGTCGGGCCGTGGCGCTGCTTGCCGATGATCAGCTCTGCCTGCCCGTGCGCCGCTTCCATCTCGACCTGCCACTTGTTGTGGTCCTCGGTTCCCGGCCGCGGCTCCTTGCCCTTCAGATAATATTCCTCGCGATAGACGAACATGACGACGTCGGCGTCCTGTTCGATCGATCCGGATTCACGCAGGTCCGAGAGCTGCGGGCGCTTGTCGTCGCGGCTTTCCACCTGTCGCGAAAGCTGCGAGAGCGCGATGATCGGCACGACGAGTTCCTTCGCCAACGCCTTGAGGCTGGTGGTAATTTCGGTCAGTTCCTGCACGCGGTTCTGGCCGTTCTTGTTCGAGCCCGACAACAGCTGCAGGTAGTCGATGAACAGGACGTCGAGCCCCTTCTGGCGCTTGAGCCGGCGCGCGCGCGCCATCAACTGCGCGATCGAGATGCCGCCGGTCTGGTCGATATAGAGCGGCAGCTTCTCGATCTGCGCCGCGACATCGGTCAGCCGGGCGAAATCGCCTTCGGTGATGCGACCCTGCCTGATCTTGTAGGACGAGATGCCCGACTGCTCGGCGACGATACGCGTCGCGAGCTGGTCGGACGACATTTCGAGCGAGAAGAAGCCGACGATGCCGCCATCGACCGACTTGATCGAACCATCCTCCTGCCGCTCGCCACGCCAGGCTTTTGCGATGTTGAAAGCGATGTTGGTGGCAAGCGAGGTCTTGCCCATGGCCGGACGGCCGGCGAGGATGATCAGGTCGGAACCCTGCAGGCCGCCCATGCGCTGGTCGAGATCGCGCAGACCCGATGATATGCCCGACAGACCGCCGGCGCGCTGATAGGCGTTGGCTGCCATATCGATCGCGGTGCGCAGCGCCCCGTCGAACTTCTGGAAGCCGCCTTCGTACCGACCCTTCTCCGCGAGTTCATAGAGCTTGCGCTCGGCCTCCTCGATCTGCTCGCGCGGCGGCATCTCGACTGGCGCGTCATAGGCGACGTTGACCAGCTCTTCGCCGACGCCGATCAGCTGACGGCGAATGGCAAGATCATAGACCGTGCGGCCATAGTCCTGCGCATTGATAACGGTCGTCGCCTCGGCTGCGAGGCGGGCGAGATATTGCGAGGCTGTGATGCCGCCCAGATCCATTTCGCCGACGAAGGTCTTCAGCGTGATCGGCGTCGCAATCTTGCCGGCCCTGACCAGGCTCGACATCAACTCGAAGACACGCTGGTGGATCGGCTCGAAGAAATGGTCCGGCAGCAGGAAGTCGGAGACGCGATAGAAAGCGTCGTTATTGACCAGGATCGCGCCGAGCAAAGCCTGCTCGGCCTCGATGTTGTGAGGCTGGACGCGATATTCCGCCTCGCGGTTGTCGAGACGGGCGACGAGGGCGGTTGCTGTGGCCATGGGCTCCGGCGCTCGGATCACATTGAGCATGTGTCAGTATCCAGATTCGACGGCGACGCGAGTCGGGAATCAGATTTGCACTGTAATCCACAAGGCTGGTCGAGATTGACAGGAGCGAATGGCGTTGTTTGCCATCTTGCCATCAACTGCCATCTTGATGGCAGGCGTTTCGCGGCCTATTGCTCTTTGCCCGGTGCCCCTGCTGTACCGAGGAGATCGACATGGCCGAACCACAACTCTCCGTTCGAAGCGCGCGCGCGCGCGATATCGCCCATAGGCTTGCGCAGCGCGAAAAACGCACCGTGGCGCAGATCGTAGAAAGGGCACTGGAGCGTTACGAGGCAAGCCAGGCCGTTCGTGAGCCTGCAGCGGAGTTTTATGCGCGGATGCGAGCGCCGAGCGACGAAGACGACATCGATCTGGAGGCGGTCATCCGAGAGAATCGGAAGCCGCATCGCGGCATCGATCTGTGATTTTCCTCGATACAAACGTCATGTCGGAAACGGGTCGGCGGCGGCCGGATGAAGCCGTCTTGGCTTGGCTGGATCGGCACGATGGCGACCTCGCGCTTTCGACGGTTGCCCTGGCCGAAACCGTTTTCGGAATTGAACGCATCAGGCCGGATCAACGCGCGCAACGGCTTGAGCGAGATCTCGACCAATGGCGCAGCCGCTTTGCGGGTAAAATTTTCAGTTTCACGGAGGACGCTGCTCTCGTCTACGGCTCGATCATGGGCGAAGCACTGCGTGAAGGGCGTTCGACGAGTGCGCCTGACGGCATGATTGCAGCGATCGCGCGCGTCAACGGAGGGCGACTCGCAACGCGAAACGTCAAGGATTTCCGAGGCTGCGGAATCGAACTTATCGATCCTTGGATCAGCTGAATGAGAAAGGGCGCCGCGATCCCTCGCGACGCCCTCGATCACTTTGGCCGAAGCCGGCTTTGTCTCAGCGATCGTCCTCGCCGGCTTCCGCCAGCGCCGCGCCGACTTCCAGGCCGAGATCGTCGAGGTCGAACTCCTCGCGGGCCGTGACGTTCTCGCCGCGAACCTGGCGCTCGGCCTCTTCCTTCGAGCGGGCGACGTTGACGGTGACCGTCACCGAAACTTCCGGATGCAGCACGACCGGAACGGTGTGCAGGCCCAGCGTCTTGATCGGGGCGTTCAGCGTGACCTGGCCACGCCCGACATGGAAGCCGTCGGCGGTCAGCGACTCGGCGATGTCGCGGGTCGAGACCGAGCCGTAGAGCACGCCGGATTCGCCCGACTGGCGCAGGATCACGATCGAGTGGCCGTTCAGCGTCTCGGCGACCTTGTCGGCCTCGGACTTGAGTTCGAGGTTGCGGGTCTCGAGCTCGATCTTCTGGCTCTCGAAGCGCTTGCGGTTTTCGTCGGTGGCGCGCAGCGCCTTGCCGCGAGCCAGCAGGTAGTTGCGGCCGAAGCCGTCGCGGACGCGGACGACTTCGCCCATCTGGCCGAGCTTGGCGACGCGTTCGAGCAGGATCACTTCCATGGTCTTCTCCTATCAGGTCAGGGTTTGATGGTCAGGCATTGGGTGGTGGAGGCAGCGCGGCCCGCTTGCGCAGGCCAAAAAGGGTGTCGAGGAGGCCAGCGAGCGCCAGCAGAGGCGTCAGCAGCGCCTGCATGATGACCAGCGCGACATAGACGGAGACCAGCATTGGCGTGCGCCAGGCTTTCCCGCGTGAGATGTCGTGCAGCATCGCCAGGCCGGTGAACATGAAGGCAGCGAGCAGTGCTCCGGTCATGGCCGCGCCGGCGACGCCGATGAAGCCGCCGAGCAGGGAGATGACGCCCGACAGCGCCAAAAGCACCAGCGCCTGACGCGGCAGCACCGTCGCGGGAATGGCGGGCCAGGGGCGCGGCAGACGGCCGGAAATCTTGACCGCCTTCGCGGCGAGCCAGAGATTGGCGGCGATGGTCGTCACGAAGGAAGCGCCGATGCCGACCGGCACGGCCGGGGCGAGGCTCTGGGCGAGTTCCGGAAGTCCGGTGTTGCCGGGCAGCGCCAGCAGCTTCGCCTTCACCATCTCCGAGAGCAGGTTTTCGATGATCCGGGCGATGACGGCGCGATAGGCGTCGTAATCGGTCGTCATCACCAGCGCGCTACCGACGGTGACGAGCGCTGCGGTCGCGGCGATCCAGAGCAGCAAGCGCCCGAGCGGATACCACTCGACGCCGGAGGTCTCCTCGCGCGCCAGCAGGGCGAGATAGGCGATCCACCACGCCGGCACCGCGATGATGACCGCAAAGCCGATGCCGGCGGTCGGGCTGAGCGCGGCGACGACGGCAAGTGTGCCGGCCGCGATGGCGACGAGCCCGGCGCGGTGGTTCCAGCCGAGCGCGGCGATGAAGATCGGGAGTGGGGCGGCCGAATACAGCAATGCCGACAGCGGCGATCCCATGATCACCACCGCGAAGAGCAGGGCCGATACCAGGCCCGCGCCGATGCCTACGATCGGAAGCATTCTCTCGTCCTGCTGTCCCGCTGCTCGCAGGCCTTTCGGGCCGGGCAGGGTGAGAGGCTCATCGCCTCAACGAACCCGGTGGAGTCTCACCATCGGGCGACTGTTAGATCCGGGACCGATTCGGCCTCGGGGTGGATTGTCCGGCGGCGATCGCTCGCCGCCGGACAATGTCAGATCCGCTCAGCGGATGACGTAGGGCAGCAGGCCGAGAAAGCGGGCGCGCTTGATCGCCTGGGCGAGCTCGCGCTGCTTCTTGGCGGAGACCGCCGTGATGCGCGACGGCACGATCTTGCCGCGCTCGGAGATGTAACGCGAGAGCAGGCGCACATCCTTGTAGTCGATCTTCGGAGCGCCCTCGCCCGAGAAGGGGCAGGACTTGCGACGGCGGAAGAAGGGGCGGCGAGCGCCGGCTGATGCAGTCGACATGGCTCAGGCCTCCGCGCCGGTTTGGGTTTCGGTGCCTTCGTCGTCGCGACGCGGACGATCGCGACGGGGAGCGCCGCGGTCGCCGCCACGGTCGAAGCGGTCACCACCGCCACCCGGGCCTCCACGGTCGAAGCGGTCGCCCCGCTCACCCCGGTCGTCGCGATCACGCTTCTGCAGCATGGCCGACTGGCCTTCCTCGAGTTCCTCGACGCGAACCGTCAGGAAACGCAGGACATCTTCGTTGATGCGCATCTGGCGCTCCATCTCCAGCACCGCGGCGGAGGGGGCGTTGATGTTCAGGAGCGAGTAATGGGCCTTGCGGTTCTTGTTGATGCGGTAGCCGAGCGACTTGACGCCCCAGTACTCCACCTTGGGAACCGAGCCGCCATTCGCCTCGATAATGCCCTTGAACTGCTCGACAAGGGCTTCGACCTGCTGAGCGCTGACGTCTTGTCGCGCGAGCAGGACATGCTCGTACAATGCCATGGATTGGCCTCTCTCTTTTCACCCTGCTTCACCCGGCGCGGAGCCCTCCGAGCCCTGGAAAGGCCCGACAGGATTTCATCGAAGGCGGAGACACGGGATGACGGTTCGACAAAGAACCTGCCGGGTTTGATCCCGGCCATCCGTTCAGCCTCCGGCCGAACAAGCAGGAGGCGGTCGTTACAGGCTCGAAGCTGTCCGCGCAACCAAAATCCGTGCAAGGAACCGGCCAGAACGCCAGAAATGTCGCTTCGCTCGCTTGACGTGACATCGCAAGCAATGTGACAGCGCCGTCGTGATCACCATGGCGTGACGATCGAGGTTTGCTGCAATGACCACCGCGTTCATCTTTCCCGGCCAGGGCTCGCAGTCCGTCGGCATGGGCAAGAGCCTGGCCGAAGCCTTTCCCGCCGCCCGCGCCGTCTTCGACGAAGTCGATGCCGCGCTCTCGCAGAAGCTCTCCACGCTGATGTGGGAAGGACCGGCCGAGGAACTGACACTGACCGCCAACGCCCAGCCGGCGCTGATGGCCGTGAGCCTCGCCGTCATCCGCGTGCTCGAGGCCGAAGCCGGGCTCGACCTGAAGCGCGACGCCGCCTTCGTCGCTGGGCATTCGCTTGGCGAATACTCGGCGCTCGCTGCGGCTGGCACCTTCAGCATCACGGATACGGCCCGCCTGTTGCGAATTCGTGGCGACGCCATGCAGCAGGCCGTGCCGGCGGGGCAGGGCGCTATGGCGGCCCTGCTTGGATCGGAACTCGACCTCGCGCGCTCGATCGCTTCTGATGCGGCTCAGGGCGAAATCTGCCAGGTCGCCAACGATAATGGTGGCGGCCAGGTCGTGCTGTCGGGCGCGAGAAGTGCGATCGAGCGGGCGATCGCCCTGTCGGCCGAACGCGGCGTCAAGCGCGCCATGCTGCTGCCCGTCTCCGCTCCGTTCCATTGCGCCCTGATGCAGCCGGCGGCCGAGGCGATGGGCGCGGCCCTCGCAGAGGTCGCGATGCAGGCTCCCGTCGTGCCTGTCATGGCCAATGTCGGCGCGGAGCCGCTGAGCGATGTCGAGGCCATCCGCGCCTCGCTGGTGGCGCAGGTCACCGGCACTGTGCGCTGGCGCGAATGCGTGCTCGCCATGGCCGCTGCCGGCGTCACGGACTTCGTCGAGGCTGGAAGCGGCAAGGTTCTCGCAGGCCTCGGCAAACGCATCGCCGCCGGCGCGACGACCATCTCGGTGGGAACGGCCGAGGACATCGCGAATTACAAGACCCGGAACGGGTGACACGGCAGAACGCCGAAAACGGGGAGACAGAATGTTTGATCTGACGGGCAAGAAAGCCTTGGTCACCGGCGCGACCGGCGGACTGGGTGGTGCAATCGCGCGCATGCTTCATCAGCAGGGGGCAAGCGTCGCCCTGTCGGGCACGCGCATCGAGGCGCTGGAGGCGCTGGCCGCCGAACTCGGCGAGCGCGCCGTCATCGCGCCCTGCAATCTTGCCGACCGGGACTCGGTCGAGGCTCTGGTGCCCTCGGCGGAAGAGAAGCTCGGCGGGCTCGACATCCTCGTCAACAATGCCGGCGTGACGAAGGACAACCTGTTCCTGCGCCTCAAGGACGAGGACTGGGACAGCGTCATCGCGGTCAACCTGACTGCCGCCTTCAGGCTCTCGCGCGCCGCCGTGAAGTCGATGATGCGCCGGCGCTATGGCCGCATCATCGCGATCGGTTCGGTGGTCGGCACGACCGGCAACCCCGGCCAGGGCAATTATGCCGCCTCAAAGGCCGGGCTCATCGGCATGTCAAAGGCGCTCGCGGCCGAGGTCGCCAGCCGCAACATCACCGTCAACGTCGTCGCGCCGGGCTTCATCGAATCCCCTATGACGCAGGCGCTGAACGAAAAGCAGCGCGAGGGCATCCTGTCGGACGTGCCGATGGGCCGGCTCGGCTCGGGCGCCGACGTTGCCGCGGCGGTTGCTTATCTGGCGAGTGCGGAAGCGGCCTACGTGACCGGGCAGACGCTCCACGTCAATGGCGGAATGACAATGATCTGAAAGGGTTACCAGGCTTTCAACGGAATGCTTCGCAACTGCGCCGCGCTCTCGCCAGCCCTTGTCGGCTGTGCTAACTAGCGCCGTGCGGTCAGGCTGCGGGTGCCGGGGGGACTTGACGCGACCCCGGTTGTTGCGTTTGTGCAGGCTTTGAGAGTTCCGGCTCGCTGGCGCCATTTCGGCATGGCGGGAAGCAGGAATGAGGTTCCATATACGCGTCGCGATCCAGCGGTGTGTTTTCAAGCTTTAAGGAAGAAACCCATGAGCGATGTCGCCGAGCGCGTGAAGAAGATCGTGGTCGAGCATCTCGGCGTCGAGCCGGAGAAGGTCGTCGACGGCGCGAACTTCATCGAGGACCTGGGTGCGGACAGCCTCGACACCGTCGAGCTGGTGATGGCCTTCGAGGAAGAGTTCAGCGTCGAGATCCCCGACGATGCGGCCGAGACGATCGTGACCGTGGGCGACGCCGTCAAATTCCTGTCCAAGGCCGCCTGAGCGGCCTTCGGTCGGCCGTCTCAGAAAGTCCCATGGCTTCACGCAGTCTTACGATGCCAAGCAGCCTTGCGATGCGACGCGTCGTCGTCACCGGCCTCGGCATGGTGACGCCGCTCGGCTGCGGCGTCGAGCCGACCTGGTCACGCATCCTGGCCGGCGACAGCGGGGCTGGCCCGATTACGAGCTTCGACGCGAGCGATCTGCCGGCGCGCATCGCCTGCAACATCGTTCGCGGCGACGGCTCCGCCGGCAGCTTCAATCCCGACGACTGGATGGAGCCCAAGGAGCAGCGCAAGGTCGACGACTTCATCGTCTTCGCGATGGCTGCAGCCAAGCAGGCGCTGACCGACGCGAACTGGGCGCCCGAAAGCTATGAAGACCAATGCGCGACCGGCGTCGCTATCGGCTCCGGCATCGGCGGCCTTGGCGGCATCTACGAAGCGTCGATTCTGCTCAAGGAGAGGGGGCCTCGCCGGCTCTCGCCCTTCTTCATTCCCGGCCGCCTCAGCAATCTCGCGGCCGGCTATGTCTCGATCGAGAATGGGCTGAAAGGCCCCAATCACGCCGTCGTCACGGCCTGCTCGACTGGCGCGCATGCCATCGGCGACGCCGCTCGCATGGTCGCGCTAGGCGACGCCGATGTGATGGTCGCGGGCGGCACCGAATCGGCGATCAATCGGCTCGGCATCGCCGGCTTCTGCGCTTGCCGCGCGCTATCCACAGGTTTCAACGACACGCCCGAGAAAGCTTCGCGGCCTTACGACAAGGACCGCGACGGCTTCGTCATGGGCGAGGGCGCCGGCGTCGTCGTACTGGAAGAGCTCGATCACGCCCTGGCTCGCGGCGCGCGCATCTATGCCGAGGTCGTCGGCTACGGCATGTCGGGCGACGCCTATCACATCACCTCTCCGGCCGAGGATGGCGACGGCGCCTATCGTTGCATGCAGGCCGCGCTGAACCGGGCCGGCCTGGCGGCGTCGGACCTCGACTACATCAATGCGCACGGCACCTCGACGCAGATGGGCGACGAGATCGAGCTGCGCGCGGTCGAGCGCCTGCTCGCCAATGCGCCCAAGCGTCCGGCCATGTCCTCGACCAAGTCGGCCACGGGCCATCTGCTCGGCGCGGCCGGCTCGATCGAGGCGATCTTCTCGATTCTCGCGATCCGCGACCAGATTGCTCCCCCGACCATCAATCTCGACAATCCCTCGGTCGAAACGGACATCGACCTCGTGCCGCATGTCGCCAGGAAGATGCCGATCGATATCGTGCTCTCGAACTCCTTCGGCTTCGGCGGCACCAATGCTTCACTGGTGCTGCGGCGTTTCGTGGCCTGAAAGCCTGCGGGAAAAGCGCGCTTTCGCCATAATTTTCGCTAGTCTGCCGGAGCAAATCGCGACAAGTTCGGCAGGCAAGTTCCGGCAGGCTTGTCGATCGACGGTCGGGCCGGCTGATGCGATCCCCGACGACCCAAAAAGTGCGAGTCCGATCTCCGTGAATCAACCGCCCCGCGTCGCACCGAAGAGCCCGAGGGAAGCGCTGAAGCCGGTCGCTCCCCCGGCTCCGCCGCCCAAGGCGCGCCGCCGCCGTCGCAGCCCGTTTATCGCCATGCTGAGCGGGCTTTTCACCGCGCTGCTCGTGTTGGCCGGCGTCGTGGGAGCCGGCATCGCCGTCGTCGGCAGCCAGAGCAAGGCTCCGGGTCCGCTTGCCAGCGACCGCGTCCTGATCATTCCCAAGGAGAGCGGGCTGACCGAGATTGCCGACCTGCTGCAGCGCGAAGGTCTGATCGAACACCCATGGGCTTTCCGGATCTCGGCGCTTGTGACCGGCAACTGGACCAAGCTCAAGGCCGGCGAATTCCTGTTCAAGGCGCGCGCCAGCCAGCAGGACATCCTCGAGATTATCGCCGACGGCAAGGCCGTCGAGCATTCGATCACGGTGCCCGAGGGCCTGACCAGCGAGCAGATCATCTCGCGGCTCAAGGACAACGACCTGCTCTCCGGGGACGTGATCCAGGTGCCGCGCGAGGGCTCGATCCTGCCCGACACCTACAAATTCCAGCGCGGCTCGACGCGTCAGGCCATCGTCGACAGAATGACGCGCGACCAGCGCATCGCGCTCAACGCGATCTGGGCCAAGCGCCCGGCCGACCTGCCGATCAAGACGCCGCAGGAACTGGTGACTTTGGCCTCGATCGTCGAGAAGGAGACCGGCCGCGCCGACGAGCGCCCGCGCGTCGCCGGCGTCTTCATCAATCGACTCAACCGCCGCATGAAGCTGCAATCGGATCCGACTATCGTCTACGGCATCGTCGGCGGGAAGGGCACGCTCGGCCGCTCGATCCAGCGCAACGAGATCACGCAGGCGACGCCCTATAACACCTATGTCATCGATGGCTTGCCGCCGGGACCCATCGCCAATCCCGGCCGGGCGGCGATGGAAGCCGTCGTCAACCATTCGCGGACCAAGGATCTTTATTTCGTCGCCGATGGCAGCGGTGGCCACGCCTTCGCGGAATCGCTTGAGCAGCACAACCGCAATGTCGGCCGCTGGCGCCAGATCGAGACGATCCGCCGCGAGCCGGGCAAGCCGCCCTCCGAGGCTTCGGTCGACAAGGTCGAGCCGCC
The DNA here is from genome assembly GCF_056405115.1 of Allobosea sp. P2_A10. Lineage (NCBI taxonomy): Bacteria > Pseudomonadati > Pseudomonadota > Alphaproteobacteria > Hyphomicrobiales > Alloboseaceae > Allobosea > Allobosea sp. P2_A10. The sequence continues at coordinate 16,041 of NZ_JBFUCS010000014.1, forward strand.
GCCGGCGCCCGATACCCGCAGCGAAGCGCCAGCGCCGCAACGCGCCGTGACCGAAACCGGCGATGTCGAGAGCTTCCCGGTGCCGGCGAACCGCCGCGCCGGTGCGGCTGTCGCCCCGCCTGGTGGAGCCGTCCAGGCTGGCACGGTACGCGCGCGCGCCTTTGACGCCTCCGAGGGCACGACGAAAGATCCGCTGCTCAACCGCTCGTTTGATCTGAACTCGCCGAAGCAGGTGCCCGCGCTGCGGCCCTGAACCGACAGGCGCGACCATCCACATCCGCAGGCCGCGCACGTCGCGCACGCCCTTGCCCGTCGCTGCCGCCGTCACTACGGTCCCGCCGGGTTGCGCAGGTGGAGACGAAAGACAGCCATGGCCATCGAAAGCATGACCGGTTTTGCCCGCGCCACGGGCACATCGGGCGTTCACGCCTTCGCGTGGGAAATCCGCAGCGTCAATGGCCGCGGTCTCGATGTCCGCGTCCGCGTTCCGCCTGGCTTCGAGAGCGTGGCCGAGGCCGCCCGCAAGCGCATCACGGGTGCGTTTTCGCGCGGTACGCTTCATGTGAACCTGTCGGTATCAAGCGACGCCGGCCCGCCGCGCCTGCGCGTCAATGAAGCGGCGTTGTCGGCGCTGCTGGAGGCCGTCGCGCATCTGCCGGCCTCGCCGACGATCCGGCCGGTATCCTATGACGGCCTGCTCGGCCTTCGCGGCGTCGTCGAACTGGCCGACGAGACGCAGGATGCCTTCAGTGCGATCGAGACGCCCGTGCTGGCGGGACTGGAAGCCGTCGTCGTCGCGCTGAAGCAGGCGCGCGAGAGCGAGGGACGGGCGCTGGAGGCCATCATCGCCGGACATATGGACATGATCGCCCGGCTGGCGACGGAGGCCGAGCGCCACCCCGCCCGTAGTGCCGATGCGATTCGCGAGCGCCTTGCCGCCCAGGTCGGCGCGCTGCTGGAGGCAAGTGCCGCGCTCGATTCGCAACGGCTGCATCAGGAAGCGGCGCTGCTGGCGGTCAAGGCCGATATCCGCGAGGAACTCGACCGGCTGCATGCCCATGTCGCGGCTTTGCGTGCGCTCCTGGTGCAGGGCGGCGCGATCGGCCGCAAGCTCGATTTCCTGTCGCAGGAATTCGGCCGCGAAGCCTCGACGCTCTGCGCCAAGGCCGGCGATGCCGGGCTGTCGCGGATAGGGCTCGATCTGCGCACCGTCGTCGACCAGATGCGCGAGCAGGTCCAGAATGTGGAGTGAGCCCTGATGGCTGATGTCGTTCGCCCGGCGCGCCGCGGCCTGATGCTGATCCTGTCCTCGCCATCGGGCGCGGGCAAATCGACGCTGACCCGCAACCTGTCCCAGAGCGAGAACAATCTCGATTTGTCGATCTCGGTGACGACGCGGCCCAAGCGCCCCTCCGAGATCGACGGCGTGCATTATCGCTTCATCGACCGTGCCAGCTTCGACGCCATGCGCCTGCACAACGATTTGCTGGAATGGGCCGAGGTCCATGGCAACGGCTATGGCACGCCGCGCAAGGACGTCGAGGCGTCGCTGATCGAGGGTCGCGACGTGCTGTTCGACATCGACTGGCAGGGCACGCAGCAGATCGTCAAGAAGGCGCGCGAGGACGTCGTCACGATCTTCATTCTGCCGCCCTCGATGGCCGAACTGCGCTCCCGGCTCGTGCGGCGCGCGGAGGATGCGCCCGAGGTCATCGCCAAGCGCCTCGGCAACGCCCGCGACGAGATCGCCCGCTGGGAGAAATACGACTACGTCATCGTCAATGACGATCTTCAGGCGGCCTATGAATCGATCAGAGCGATTCTGACCGCCGAACGGCTCAAGCGCAGCCGCGCTACGGGCCTCAAGGATTTCGTCGACCGCCTGCTTGGCGAGACGCAAGCATAGCGTTCCGGCTCAGTTTGGCTGGATGCCGGCCTCCCGGACGACCTTGGCCCAGCGCGCACTGTCGGCGGCGATCACGGCGGCAAGTTCAGCCGGCGAATTGCCGATCGGCCTCGCCCCTTGCGCCTCCATCGCCGCAGCGACATCGGGTGCTCTGACCGCCTGCGCCACCGCCTCGTTGAGTTTTGTGACGACCGGCGCGGGCGTTCCGGCCGGAGCCATCAGCGCATACCAGGACACTGCCTCGAAGCCGGGCAGCGCCAGCGCTTCCGCGATCGTCGGCAGAGCCGGCATCACGGCGCTGCGCTGGCTGCTGGCGAGCCCCAGTGCCCGCAACTGACCGCCGTCGATCAGGGGCTTGGCCGTCGAAAGCTGCGCCACGATCAGGTCGACATCGCCCCGCATCACGTCGGTCAGAGCTGGCGCGACACCGCGATAGGGCACATGCGTCATGGCAAAGCCCGCCGAGCGCGCGAGCAGTTCGGCCGCCAGATGGGCAAGGCTGCCGGCGCCGGGCGAGGCATAGGTCAGCTTGTCCGTGCCGGCCCGCCCGCGCGCGACCAGATCCTGCAGCGAGGCGATCCGCGAAGAGGCAGCGACCACCAGCACGTTCTCGACGCTGGCAATCTGCGTGATCGGCGCGAAATCCTTGACCGGATCGTAGGGCAGGTTGGCGAAGAGCGCCGGATTGACGGCTGCATTGCCGACCGGCATCAGCGCCAGGGTGTATCCATCCGGCTCGGCCTTGGCGACGGCCGCCATCGCCGTGTTGCCTTGCGCGCCGACACGGTTCTCGACCACGACGCCCTGTCGCCAGCGCTGCGAGAGCTTCTCCGCTACGATGCGCGCCAATGCGTCGGGCGCGCCGCCAGCAGCAAAACCGACGACGATGCGGATCGGCTTTGCCGGAAACTCTGCGGTCTGAGCCAGCGCGGGTGAAGCTAACGCGAGATTTCCGGCAACGAGGAGCGCTCCGAGGACACGCAGACTGACACGAAGCATCGGATCGTTCTCCTGAAGTCGGCGCTGATGCCGCAAGCCGTCGCTATCCGGCCCGCTCAGCGGAGCGCGGCCAAGGCGTTGGCCAGACGCACAAATCCTGCCACGGACACCTCCTCGGCGCGCGCCGTCGGCGAAAGCTCGGCCGCTTCGATGATCGGCAGCGGATCGGAGAGTACGCCTTTGAGACTCTGGCGCAGCATCTTCCGGCGCTGGCCGAAGGCGGCGAGTGTGATCCGCTCCAGCAGCCGTCGGTCGCAAGGGTCCGGCGCGGCGCGCGGCACGAGATGGACGATCGAGGAGGTGATCTTTGGCTGCGGCACGAAAGCGGTGCGCGGCACATCGAACAGGATTTTCGCTTCGCTGCGCCAGCCGGCAAGGATGGCGAGCCGCCCGTAGTCGGCGCGCTGCTCGGGCGTCGCCACGATGCGTTCGGCGACCTCGCGCTGGAACATCAGCGTCAGCGAGGTCCACCAGGGCGGCCAAGGCTCGAGGCTGAGCCAGCCGACGAGCAGCGGCGTGCCGATGTTATAGGGGAGGTTTGCAACGATCCGCGCCGGCGCGCCGCCGAGATGCGGCGTCAGGTCGACCGCCAGCGCGTCGCCGTCGATCACCTCCAGCCGGCCGGGGTAATGCGCGGCGATTTCCGCCAGTGCCGGCAGGCAGCGCCGGTCGCGCTCGATCGCGATCACGCGCCCTGCGCCATTGGCGAGCAGCGCCCGCGTCAGCCCGCCCGGTCCCGGCCCGATCTCGACCACGGTCTCTCCTTCGAGCGGCCCGGCGGCGCGTGCGATGCGCCCGGTCAGGTTGAGATCGAACAGGAAATTCTGGCCGAGAGCCTTCTGCGCCATCAGGCCATGGCGCTCGACCACCTCGCGCAGAGGCGGCAGATCGTCGATCTGGCTCATATGGCGGCTCGCGCCGCCATTCGCGCCGCCAGGCGCAGGGCAGCGCACAGGCTGTCGGGCCGGGCTATACCTTGTCCAGCGATGTCGAAAGCCGTGCCGTGGTCTGGCGACGTCCGGATGAACGGCARGCCGAGCGTGACATTGACGCCCTCGTCGAAGGCGATCGTCTTGATCGGGATCAGCGCCTGATCGTGATACATCGCCAGCGCCGCGTCGTAGCCGGCTCGGGCCCGGGCATGGAACATGGTGTCGGCCGGGTAGGGGCCGCGCGCGTCGATGCCGAGTGCCTGTAGCGTCGCGATCGCTGGCGCGACGATGGCGTCGTCCTCGGCTCCCAGTGCGCCGCCCTCTCCGGCATGCGGATTGAGCCCGCTGAGCGCGAGCCTCGGCGCGGCCACGCCGAAATGGCGCTTTAGCCCGTCGGCCACGATCTGCGCGGTCCTGACGATCAGATCCTGCGTCAGCAGTTCCGGCACCGACTTGAGCGGCACGTGGATCGTCACCGGCACGACCGCGAGATCCTCGCACCAGAGCATCATCACCGGCAGCGGCGTCGTATTGCCGTCCTTCGCAAGATCGGCCAGGAATTCGGTGTGGCCCGGAAAGGCGAAGCCTGCCGCGTAAAGCACCGATTTCGCGATCGGGTTGGTGACGACCGCGCTGGCCTTGCCTTGTCGGACGGCAGCGACAGCAGACGTGATCGCCGCGATCGTGCCGCCGGCTGTCGCAGCGTCCGGTTTGCCGGGCGTCACATCGACCAGGTGGCCATGGCCGATGACAGGCAGGGCCTTGTCGAAGACCGCGTTCACATCGGCCCAGTCGCAGACGACCAACGGGACGTCGAGCCCGACCTGTTTGGCCACCCCGGCGAGATGGTCGATGTCGCAGATGCAGGCGAAGGGCTGCAATCCTCTGGCGTCGCGTTCCTGCCAAGCCTTCAGTGCCAGTTCGGGTCCGATTCCGGCCGGATCGCCCTGCGTCAGTGCGAGCGGCAGCATCGGCATCGTGTCCTCCGCCGGCGAAAGCTGTCGGTGCGCCTCAACGCGTCGAACTGACGCCGTCGCCGACCGCGGCTCCGTCCAGATTCTGCGAGTAGGTGATCTGGCCAAGCGTCTTCAGTTCCAGCCGGAACATCACCGTACGCGTATCTTTCGTCGCGCCGGCCTGCCTGTCGCCATAGCTCTGCGAATAGCTGACATCGAAGATGGTGCACTCGTCGGTGTAGTTGATCCCAAAACCGGTCGATGCGGTCTGGAACGGACCCGTGTTCGGGTAGACCGGGACCGGATAGCTCGCCGGATAAAGCAGGTAGTTGGAATAGGCATCGCGGTAGCGCTCGCGATCGTATTTGTATTTGTCGAGGTCGAAGAGCACGCTGGTACGAAGCTTCCAGCCCTGGGCCAGCTGGATCGTGCCGCCGACGGAAAGACCCTCGCGTCTGCGGGGAACGCCGAGATTCGGCTGCGGCTCGTAGCGGGCATAGCCGAGCGAGGTGGAAAAGATGCTGTTGCTGTAGGTCGCCGACGCATCGAGGCGTTGCGTCTCGAACGTCGTTTCGTTGAGACGGGTTGCGGCGGCCAGGACGAGCTGACTGAACGGCGAAACCTGCGCGCGCGCCACGAGATCGGAGCGCTTGGTCTCGAGACCTGAATCCAGTCCGGTATTGCCGAGGTCGCCGCTGGCGAAGGAATTGCGGCCTGCCAGATGGTAGGATTGCCCAAACAGCAGGTTGGCATAGCCTTCGCTGCCGAAGCGTCCGGTATAGCGGGCGCCCAGATTGGCGCGAGTTCCACCTTCGAGGCGGTCATAGCCCGAGAACTTGCCGCTCCACTCGAACAGATTGCTCTCGTCGAAGACCAGGCTCTGCGCATCTTCGTTCGCCACGCGCAGGCTGTTGGTCTCGTTGGGCCGCGCCACGATCTGCGCGATCGGCTCGATGATATGCGTGCCCCAGCCGGTCTTGGCGACGAACGGATATTTGTACATCAGGCCGATCGCAGGCATCGCCCGGCCGAACACCTCGTTCGAGGTGTCCACCAGCGAGGACAGATTGCCGTTTGCAAAGCCCGTCGTCGAAGGGCTGACGGCGAAAACATCGGCGCGTACCGATGCATACGGCGTCCAGACCTGTCCGATCGGATCGATGAAATTGCGCCGCCAGGACACTTCAGCGGTCGCACGCGCTACATTGCCGGCGATGCCGCGCACGAGGCACTTGTCTTTCGTGTAGACAGCGCAGCCATCATAGAGCGACACGGTCGGCGTGCTGATCAGGTAGTTCTGCTGGAGCGGAAGCTGCTTGTAGGCCGCGGCGTCGCGCTGCAGGCTCGTCACATTGGCGTTGAAGGTCAACTCACCGCCAAGAAAGGACGGCTTGCTGACGCGCTTGTCGTAGTCGATGACCGGCAGCACGACCGGCTGCTGCTTTTGCCAGTCCGAAGCCGTCAGCGGCTGGAAGTAATAACCTCGCGCATCGAACCATGCGGTCGAACTCTGGCCATTGAGATAGACCGTCGAGATCGATTCCTGCAGATAGGTCGTCGATGCGATGCTCTCGTTGAGGATCCGGTAGTTCTTGTAGAAGAACCGGTCGGTCGACATCGACACGTTCCAGCCGAAGTTCCAGCGCGGGTTGAGATAGAACTTGCCATTCGACTCGATCGAACCGCGGAACTCCTTGTCGCCGGCGCCGTAGGGCGCTTTCAGAAACGCATCCTGATCCTGCTGGAAAATGCCCGAGGCGCGGATCTTGTAGGAACCGTTGACGAGCCGCTGTCGCCACTCGACCTGGCCGAGCAGCCCCTGTCGCGTCAGATAGGTCGGCGTGATCGTCAGGTCGTAGTTCGGCGCCAGGTTGAGGAAGTACGGCAAGCCGACGCCATAGCCGAGAGGCCCGGTATTGAGGAATTTCGGCGCCAGGAAGCCGGACTTGCGCTTCACTGTCGAATCCGGGCCCGACATGAACGGCAGGTAGGCCAGCGGCACGCCGAAGAATTCGAGCCGCGCATCCTCGTAATAGATCGTCTGCTCGGACTTCTTGTGAATGATCCGCGCGGCGCGGACCTGCCACAGCGGCGGCCGTTCAGGATTGTCCTTGCACGGCTCGCAGGCAGTGTAGATGCCCTGGTCGAAGACGAAGGTCTCGCCATCGGTGCGCTCGGCGCGTGGCGCGGTGAAGCGCGTCTTATCGGGGTTCACGACGCGCAGCGAATCGATGAAGCCGTCGCGGAAGTCGTCGGTCAGGTTGAAGCGGTCGCCGTTGATCACCGTGCCGTTGCTCTCGGTGATGCGGGCGTTGCCGATCGCGATCACGCGTTTGGCGGCGCGGTCATAAATAACCTTGTCGGCCTCGATCGTCCGGCCCTGATACAGGATCTGGACTTCGCCGACGGCCGAAACGGTGTTGTTGTCCTTGTCGTAGACGAGCTCGCGCGCATCAACGACCATCCGCTCCTGCGGCTTGGCCGGGGTCGTCGCAGCGCCTGGCGCCTGGGCAAGCGCAATCCCGCCCGCCGCGAGCACATAGGCCAGGCTCGAGGCGAGCGCGGTCGCTGCAGCAAAGCGCGCCATGCGTCTCACGCCGAAAGCCATACGCTAAATCCTAAATTAACCATAGGCACAGTAAGATTTACCCGTCTTCCTGATGAAGGAGGGCCAAGGCTCCCAACATGGCCCCGATGATGGCGGGGAGCCAGGCAGCTATGGCCGGATTGACGATTCCTGACGACCCGAGTTCCTCCGACAGCTGCGTCGCAACATACAGCACGAAGCCGGCTGCCACGCCACCTATCACCAGTTTGGTCACTCCACCAAACCTGAAAAATCTTAAGGAAACGGATGCTGCCACCAAAACCATGGCGATCAGCAGCAGCGGTCGCGCTTTGAGCGATTGATAGCGCAATTCATAGCGTGTCGCGTCCAGCCCTGCCTTCTGCGTCCGTTCGATCACCGTCGGCATTGACCAGAATCCGACAGCGTCCGGGGGCGTGAAACTTTGCCGCATCTGCTCCGGCTCCAGGGTCGTTGCGAGCAGATAGGTCTTGTAGGTCTGTGGCTCTTCCGTGGCGGAGATCACGCGCGCGTCGGTCAGCTCCCAATGGCCGGGATGGAGCACCGCCTGCCTGGCGTCGATTCGCTCGCTGAAGCCGCCGCCGGGGCCGAAGTTGAAGATCGCGACCTGCGACAGCCCGTTGCCGTCGGGCAATGCGCCGGCGGCGCGGATGATCGCCTGTCCATCGACGCTGCGCTGCCTCAGCCAGATGTCCTGCGCATTGATCGACTGGCCGCTTCGCGCGAACAGCCGCAGTTCGAGCGCGGTCGCCTTGCGCTTCAGCTCTGCAGCGCCGGGATTGTAGATCAGGATCGAGACCAGCCCGATCGTGCCCGCCACCAGCGCCGCCGGCTGCAGGAACTGCCAGGCCGATACGCCGACGGAGCGCGCCACCACGAGTTCGAGTTTTCGGCTCAGCGTCAGCAGCGCGAACATGCCGCCAAACAGCGCCGCGAACGGAAAGATCTGCTCGGCGACGGCCGGCGCTCGATAAAGCGCCAACTGCACGATCAGCGGCGTGGTGGCGACGGGGGAATCGCCGGCGCGGCGCATTAACTCGACGAAATCGAGCGTCCCGATCAAGAAGAAGAACGTGCTGAACACGCCGATGATCGCGCGCGCGAACCGCTTCGTGAGATAGCGGCCGAAAGTCGAGGTCAGCAGCATCAGGCGCCCCGGAGCCGCGCGCTCAGGACCCCGAGCGGCGCGAAGACGGGCGCCAGCAGTCGCGCCAGCGCCGGCCGCAGCCGCTCGCCGAAGACGATCAGCGAAACGGAGATCACGATGGCGACAATCGGCAGGATATAAAGCAGCCAGACTGCGAAGCTCGATCTGACGCTGGCGGTCCAGGCGGCGTAGGCGCMGATCCGCGTCGCGCTGACGATCAGCACCGCGGCCTGGATCGAGACCGCGCGGCCCTGCCTCGTGGTCCGCGCCTCGCCGATCGCCGCGAAGGCGATCAGCATAAATGCGATCGGATAGAGTGGCGCCGAGAGACGGTTGTGCAGTTCGGCGCGAAAGCGGCCCTCCTGCAGCTTGTAGTAGCCTTCGTTCTGGTCCTGGTTCAGCAGCGCCCAGGTCGAACGTTCGCGCGGCTTGTAGATCACCTTGTCGCCGTCGCCTTCACCGGCCCCGCCGGTCGGATCGCCAGAAAGCGCCGAGAGGTTCAGCGCATAGCGCTCGAACGAGATGATCGAGGTCGTATCCTGCTTGTTCTCGCGCTGGATCGTGCCCCTCTCCAGCATCAGGAAGCTGTTGCCATCGACATCGACGGTGCGGCCGCGCTCGGCGATGTAGATCGAGGGCTGGTTCACGTCGCGCCGGTCCTGCATGAAGATACCGACCAGCGCATCGCCCGACTTCTCGCGGTAGTGGAAGGTCACGCCCGAATCGAGCGCGACGAACTGGCCTTCCTTGACGACGTTGGCAACGAAATCGGCCCGGATCAGGGTGATCAGGTCGCGCAGCGCGCGAAAGCCCGCAGGCATCACCGACAGCGTCATCCAGCTCACGATCAATGCCGTCGCAACCGTCAGCACGATGAACGGGCGGGTCAGGCGGTGCGGCGCGACGCCCGCCGCATTCATCACGATCAGCTCGGAATCGCTGTTGAGACGGTTCAGCGTGTAGAGCGTCGCCATGAACAAAGCGACGGGCGCGATACCCGCCACCAGCGCCGGCAGCGAGAGCAGCGTGACGGTGAAGAAGATCAGGATCGTCTGACCCTTGCCGGTGACCAGATCGATCTCGCGCAGGGCCTGGGTGACCCAGATCACGCTCGTCAGCCCGACGAGGAGAACGATGGCCGCGACCGTCGCGATCTTCAGGATGTAGCGGTCGAGGCGTTGCAGCAACACGCGTGGACTTCCGTTGCGAGGGGCGGGAGGCGCATGGGCTCCCCTTGGACGGTTCGACCACTCACCCTATGGTATAGGCGCAATCATGGCGCAAACGGGAATCGTTTGTGTTCGTCCCGTTTCCTTCCAGCCTCTCCGGCCTTCAATCCGAAAATCGTGAGCCCATCATGTCGCAGCGCCTTAAGCTCGAGGTCAAAGCCCTGAACGCCATCGGCAGCCAGGATCTCGTGATCCTTGTCTCCGATGCGCTTGCACCCGCCAAGGCGGCGGAGGAATGGCTCGGCCAAGGCGCCCATGGCCTGCTCGCCCGCGCTGCCGCGGCCGAACGCTTCAAGGGCAAGGCCCTGTCGGGCCTGACGCTGCTGGCGCCGGATGGGGCGGGCTATGAACGCCTGCTTGCCGTCGGCGTCGGCCCCGAATCCGAGCGCGGCAAACTCGATTTCGCCAAGCTCGGCGGCGCCATCGCCGGTCGTCTCGGCCATGGCCGCAGCGCCGATGTGATCCTGGCGCTGCCCGATGGCGAGATCACCGCCGATCAGGTCGGCGAGATCGCGCTTGGCATGAGGCTGCGCGCTTACGCCTTCGACCAGTACAAGACCAAGAGCAAGGAGCCCGAAGAGGCCGAGCCCTTCGTCGTCACGCTGCGCGTCGCCGACCCCTCCGTCGTCAAGAAGGCGCTCAAGACGCGTGACGCCATCGCGTCCGGCGTCGAGCTCGCTCGCGACCTCGTGAACGAGCCGCCCAATGTGCTCTACCCCGAGGAATTCGCCGACCGCGCCGCAAAACTCGCCAAGCTCGGTGTCGAGATCGAAGTGCTCGACGAAAAGCAGCTCAAGAAGATCGGCATGCGCGCATTGCTCGCGGTCGGGCAGGGCTCGCGCCGCGAAAGCCGGGTCGTGGTGATGCGCTGGAACGGCGCCAAGTCCAGCGTCCAGCCGGTCGCCTTCATCGGCAAGGGCGTCACCTTCGACACCGGCGGCATTTCGCTCAAGCCCGGCGGCGGCATGGAGGACATGAAGGGCGACATGGCCGGCGCCGCCTGCGTGACCGGGCTGATGCACGCGCTCAGCCAGCGCAAGGCCAAGGTCAACGCCATCGGTGTGATCGGCATCGTCGAGAACATGCCCGACGGCAACGCCCAGCGGCCGGGCGACATCGTCACCTCGCTCTCGGGCCAGACCATCGAGATCATCAACACGGATGCGGAAGGCCGCCTCGTGCTGGCCGACGTGCTCTGGTACACGCAGGATCGCTTCAAGCCAAAATTCATGATCAATCTGGCGACGCTGACCGGGGCGATCCTGGTCGCGCTGGCGCAGGAGCACGCCGGCCTGTTCTCCAACAATGACGAACTCTCGGAGCGACTCGCCACCGCCGGCAAGGCCACCGGCGAGGCGGTCTGGCGCATGCCGCTCGGACCGGCCTACGACAAGATGATCGATTCCCGCTTTGCCGACATGAAGAACTCGGCCGGCCGCTATGGCGGCTCGATCACGGCGGCCCAGTTCCTGCAGCGCCATGTCAACGATACGCCATGGGTTCATCTCGACATCGCCGGCACCGGCATGGGCTCGCCGAACAGCGAGACGAATCGGTCCTGGGGCTCGGGTTGGGGCGTGCGCCTGCTCGACCGGCTGGTTGCCGATCACTATGAGAGCTGATTCGATTTGGCAGATTTTTGCCGCAGCGATCTGAAAGAAAAGGGTTTCCGTGGCCGAAATCCTGTTCTTCCATCTCCAGTCGCGCCCGCTCGAACAGGTCCTGCCGACCATTCTCGATCGGGCGCTGTCGCGCGGCCAGAAGGTCGTGGTGGAGGTGTCGAGCGCCGAGCGTCTGCGCACGCTCGACGACCATCTCTGGAGCTTTTCGGACGAGAGCTTCCTGCCCCATGTCACCGCGGCCGAGGCCGATGCCGCCGGCAACCCGGTCGTGCTGACGATGGATGCGCACAACCCCAACGCCGCCAGCGTGCGCATCTGCGCCGAGGGCGTCCGTATTCCCGACGCAATGGGCGACTACGAGCGCGTCGTCCTGATATTCGATGGTGACGATCCCGACGCGCTTTCAGCCGCGCGCGAGGATTGGAAGAAGGTCAAGGCCTCGGGCGAAAGCGCCAGCTACTGGCAGCAGGACGAGGCCGGCCGCTGGGAGAAAAAAGCGTGAGATTGCCCGTTCTGTTCGCCTGCGCCGTCGCACTCGGCGGCTGCTCCGTCGATATCGGCGGGTTTTCCTTCATGTCGGACAGCAAGGACGGCAAGACCACCACGACGACCAGCACCGTCTCGGCCCGCGCCTCGACCCAGGAAGCGCGCCTCACCTCCGAAGGCGAATGCGAGGCCGGCGCCTCGCTCGACCCCTCGATCCGCCCGCTGCCGCCCCAGATCGCCGAAGGCATCACCGAATGCGAACTGGTCAAGCTCAAGGGCACGAGGCCGACCGACGTCCTGATCGGCGAAAGCGGCAAGGGCCAGCGCGAGACGCAGGTGCTCTACGCCGAGCCCGGCGGCCGTGAGATCTACCTGTTCACCGACAACCGGCTGAGCCGCATCGTCAAGCCTGGGCAGGGGTAGCCGCGCTATCGCAACACGACCTCGCGAGAGCCGATTGACGCACGCTCACGCCTTTGTCACCCCTGCCCAACGCGCGCTACCGGGAGCGCGACAAAGGCGGGAAAAGTCAGAATGCGATCATCACCTCTGGCGCGGCGGGCTTGCTTCGCGCTGATCGGACTTGGGCTCCTCGTCGCATTTCCGCGTGCCGGTCTGGCACAAGCGCCGGCCCAGCTTTCGCAGGTCGAGGCCGCCAACAAGGCGCTGGTGCTCGAATTCTGGTCGAAGGTCTTCGATGCGCAGGACTGGACCAAGGCGAAGGACTATCTCTCCGCCGACTACATCCAGCACAACCCCAACGTCGCCGGCGGCATCGACGGTTTCGACGCCTATTTCTCGAAAATCTGGCCGAGTCCGAAGCAGGCGACCGCGATTATCGCCACGGAATTCGCCGCGGTGGTGACGCAGGGCGATCTGGTGCAACTTGTGATGCGCCGCACGCGCCCCGAACCGGGCGACGCCACCAAGACCTACGACAGCTACTGGTTCGACCTGTTCCGGGTCAGGAACGGCAAGATCGTCGAGCATTGGGACCCGGCACTGAAGCCGGTGCGGCCCTGACGATTCTCAAGCAGTCAAGCGCTCTCCAGTTCCTCGCTCAACCCCAGCCATTCCTCCTCGGCCGAGGCTAGCGCTTCCGCGAGTTCCGCGCGCTGGCGTGACAGGATGCGCGCCTTGTCGGGGTCGCGGGCGAAGGCTGCGCCGTTGCCGAGCACCTCGTCGACCTTGCCGATGAGTCCGGTCAGCTTGGCGATGCGCGCTTCCGCCAGATTGAGCTTCTGTCGCAGCGGCCCCTGCGCGACGCGCTTGGCGGCAGCGTCCTTGCGGTCCTCCGACTTGGCTGGCGCGTCGGGCGCGGGCTTGTCGCGCTTGTTAGCCTTGGCGGTGCCGAGCACGAGGCTGCGATAGTCCTCCATGTCGCCGTCGAAGTTCTTCACCGTGCCGTCGCCGACGATCCAGAGCCGGTCGGCGCAGGATTCGATCAGGAAGCGGTCGTGGCTGACGAGGATGACGGCGCCGGGATAATCGTTGATCGCGTTGACCAGCGCGGTGCGGCTGTCGATGTCGAGATGGTTGGTCGGCTCGTCGAGGATCAGGAGATGCGGGCCGCCAAAAGCCGCGAGCCCCAGCATCAGCCGCGCCTTCTCGCCGCCCGACAGGTTCTTGACCGGCGTCTCGGCCTTCTGCGCCGGAAAGCCGATCTGCGCCGCCTTCGAGCGCACCTTGGCCTCGGGCGCGTCCGGCATCAGGTCGCGCAGATGCGCCACCGGCGTATCGTCGAGGCGGAGTTCGTCGAGCTGGTGCTGGGCGAAATAGGCCGTCTCCAGCTTCGAGGATTTGCGCATCTCGCCCGACAGCGGGCTGAGCCTGCCGCCAATCAATTTGCAGAAGGTCGATTTGCCGTTGCCGTTCGAACCGAGCAGGGCGATGCGATCGTCGGGTAAAAGCGTCAGATTGAGCTTCGAGAGCACCTTGCGCTCGCCATAGCCGGCGCTGGCGTCGTTCAGCACGATCATCGGCGGCGCCAGCGGCCGCTCGGGTCCGGGCAGGCTGAAGGGCTGCACGTCGCGATCGACGATGGTCGCGATCGATTCCATCTTCTCCAGCCGCTTGACGCGCGACTGGGCCTGGCGTGCCTTCGACGCCTTGGCCTTGAAGCGGTCGACGAAGGCCTGGAGATGCTTGCGCTCGGCGTCCTGCTTCTCCTTGGCCTTGGAGAGCTGCATCTGCTTTTCGGCGCGCTGTTTCGCGAAGGAGGTGTAGCCGCCGCGATAGATCGTCAGCTTGCCGCCATCGAGATGCAGGATGTGGTCGACGCAGGTGTCGAGCAGTTCGCGGTCATGGCTGACGACCAGCACCGTATGCGGATAGCGCTCGAGATAGTCGTAGAGCCACAGTGTGCCTTCGAGGTCGAGATAATTGGTCGGCTCGTCGAGCAGCAGCAGATCGGGTTCCGAGAACAGCACGGCCGCGAGCGCCACGCGCATGCGCCAGCCGCCGGAGAAATCGGAACAGGGCCGCTGTTGCGCCTCCTCATTGAAGCCCAGGCCATGCAGCACGGTCGCCGCGCGCGCAGGCGCCGAATGCGCGTTGATATCGGCGAGCCGGGTCTCGATCTCGGCGATGCGATGGGGATCTTTGGCGGTCTCCGATTCCGTCATCAGAGCAGCGCGCTCGGTGTCGGCGGCGAGCACGACCTCAATCAGCGATTCCGGGCCGCCCGGCGCCTCCTGCGCGACGCCGCCGATACGCCGGCCCTTGGGCAGGCTGACGATGCCGCCCTCTGGCGAGAGATCGCCGGTGATGATGTTGAACAGGGTGGTCTTGCCGGTGCCGTTGCGACCGACCAGTCCGACGCGCGAACCATCCGGCAGCGACGCGCTGGCGTGGTCGAGCAGGAGCCGTTCGCCGAGACGATATGTGATGTCGCTGATCGTGAGCATGCGGCGGTTTAGGCGGGAAAAGCTCTTTTGTGCAATCGCGAAACCACACGAAACCGTTCGTCACGATTTCGACACGGTCCCGCCCTTTCGCGGCCGGCTGGTGAACTCACGCAGGGTCAGTCAGGTCTTCCACTGATTCGCCGAGGGCACTTCATGCCGATCTCCCCGCGCTTCGCCAGTCAAAGCCGTTTTTCGGCGGCTGCGGTGCTGCTCGCTTTCGTCTCGGTCATCATCGGCAGCGCGACAGCGGTCGCAACCTTGCTGCCGCTATAGCGATCGCGCCGTCCTTCAACGAACGTTAACGCTGAAAGGCTTTACTGGCAGCTTGGGAATTGTTCGACCCGCGCCGGGAGCCGGAGTTCTTGTTCAGCCTTCGAATCAGGCTTCCAGCGGCCATGCTGGCGCTGGCGTGTCTTGCCGCGGTCGCGGTGGGCGCGTCCGCCTATTACGCCGTGTCGGCCTGGACGAGGGAGGCCGTCCACGAGCGCCTGACCGTTCTCGCCGAAAGTCATGCCAGGGCGATCGAACGCCGCTGGATGCAGATTCGTTCGGAACTCGCGGTCCAGGCCCGCAGCGCCTACACGGTCAGCGCCGTGGACGAGGTCGCCAAATGGATGGAGCTCGGATCCCATGATCTGAACGAAATCATCTCCTATTATCAGGGCGATGGCTCCGTTTCGACAGAGGAGCGCAGCGCCCGGACGGGGCGCGGCCACCGACACGGCTACTCGTGGCGGCATATCCCGATCCACGAAACCTATGCCTCGGCGATGAAGCAGTTCGGCTATGCCGACATCTATCTCGTCTCCGCCAAAGGCCGCGTCGTCTACAGCGTCACCAAGGGTCCGGAATTCGGCCGTCTGGTCAGTGAGACCGATCTTGCGGATTCGAGCCTGGGGAAGGCCGTCGCGGACGCGACAAAGCTGCCGCTCGGACAGCAGGCCGTCGTCGATTTCGCACCCTATGACCCGGTCGGCGGAGAATCGCGCGCTTTCCTGGCCCAGCGCTTCGTCAGTTCCGAGACGGACGCGCCGAGCGCGGGCGGTGTGCTCGTCTTCGCCATCAATGCCTCGATGATCGACGGTATCCTGGCGACGAGCGCCAGCGCCTCGCGTCACACCGGAGTTCACGTCGTCGGCGTCGACGGCTTCATGCGCTCCGATCCCGCCGCGCGCAGGGCGGGAACCGCCCCCGTCGAGACGCTCGACCGGAAGCGGCTCGCGACCTCGAATGGCGAGGTGCTGCCGATGACCAGCCGCGACGGCGCTCCGCTGGTCGCCATCGGCCGCGAGATCAAGGTCGACGGCTGGACCTGGCTTCTTTGGCTGACGGAACCACAGGGCGAAGCCTTCGCCGTAATCGGCAAGCTCAAGCGCGCGATCATCGTCACCGGCCTGATCGTGCTCGGACCCGTACTGGTGGTCGCGCTGCTGCTCGGTCTCTCGGTCGCGCGACCGATCGGCGGGCTGGCGGAGGCGCTGGCCGCAATCGCGGCGGGCCGCACGAATCTGCGGATTCCCGGCGCGCATCGCAAGGATGAGATCGGCGCGATTGCAGCCTCGGTGCAGCAGATTCGCGAGACGATGGAGCGGGACGGGGAAGAACGGCTGCGCGAGCGCGAAGACCGCGACGACGAGGCTCAGCGCCAGCGCGCGGCCCTGCTCGCCGATCTCGCGACCGACCTCGAACGCTCTGTCCTGGGCGTGACCAGCACGGTGTCTTCGGCAGCGCAGGCCCTGGGCGTCACCGCCCATGAACTGTCGGAAGGCGCGCGCGAAACGCAGGCCAATGCCGGCACGGTGCATGATTCGACCTCGCGGGCGATCCTCCGGATGAGTTCGATCGAAGGGGCGGCCCGCGATCTGCGGCTCGCCATCGATCGTCTCGACGGCGACGTCCAGGCGTCCGACCGCAGCGCCCGCTCGGCGCGCGACCACGCCGACGAGATGGGCATGGTGGTTGAGCAACTGGCGACAGGCGCGGCGCGCGTGTCGGACGTGATCGGCATGATCTCGAACATCGCCGCCCAGACCAATCTGCTTGCGCTCAACGCCACGATCGAAGCCGCGCGCGCTGGCGAGGCGGGCAAGGGCTTTGCTGTCGTCGCCTCCGAGGTGAAAGGGCTCTCGGGTCAGACGGCGCGCGCCATCGAGGATATTTCACGCCAGATCTCGACCATGAACCAGGCCACGGGCGCGACTGTCGACGCCATCGCCGGCATCCGCGGCATGATTGCGGATTTGAGCGACACCGTTCGGCGCACGGCCGAAACCATGCGCCATCAACACGGCGTCACCCATGCGATCGTTGCCGATGTCGGCGCGGCGACAGACGAGTTCAGCCGTATCGGCGATGCTACCAGCCTCGTCTCGAGCGCCTCCCAGCAGACATCGGAAGCCGCCGCGGCGGTGCTGGGCGCCTCGACTGAACTCACCGGGCTCGCCGCCTCGCTGAAGAGCCGGATCGACCAGTTCATCACCCAGGTCCGGGCGGCTTGACGCGTCGCGCGCTTGTCGCCGGGGCAGGGCCGGGCTAACCCTTCCTCATGAGCCGCACCGCCTTCTACACAGGGTCGTTCGACCCCGTCACCAATGGCCATCTCGACGTCATCGCAGGCGCGAGCCGGATCTGCGACAGGCTCGTGCTGGCGATTGGCATCCATCCCGGCAAGACGCCGGTCTTCCCCGTCGAGGAGCGCGCCGAACTGCTGCGCGAGGTCACGGCCCCGATCGCCACAGCGGCGGGGATCGCCATCGAAGTCGTGACCTTCGACAGGCTCGCCGTTTCTGCCGCGCGCCAGGCCGGCGCGACCATCGTCGTTCGAGGCCTGCGCGATGGCTCGGACCTCGACTATGAGATGCAGATGGCCGGAATGAACCAGGCCATGGATCAAGGGCTGCAGACCGTTTTCCTGCCGGCGTCGCCAGCGGTGCGCCACATCACCGCGACGCTGGTGCGCCAGATCGCGAGCATGGGCGGGGATGTCTCGGCCTTCGTCCCGCCCGCCGTCAACGCCCGGCTAAAGCAGAAGTTCGGCGCGCGCTGAGGCTTTAGCCTGCCGCCGCGCGAGATGCGCCGCTGGCTTCTGCTTGCAATTTCACCGCCGCAATGATGTCTCTGGCAGGACTGACTCGCGTCGTACAGACCTTGAGTCCACCCGTTCCACGAGTTCTTCCATGCGCCTTTCCCGCTATTTCCTGCCGCTGCTGCGCGACACGCCGAAAGAGGCCGAAATCGTCTCGCATCGTTTGATGCTGCGCGCCGGAATGGTGCGCCAGCAATCGGCCGGCATTTACTCCTGGCTGCCGCTGGGCCTGCGCGTGCTCGACAAGATCAACAGAATCGTGCGCGAGGAGCAGAACCGCTCGGGCGCGATCGAGATCCTGATGCCGACGATCCAGTCGGCCGATCTCTGGCGCGAAAGCGGTCGCTACGAGGCCTATGGCAAGGAGATGCTGCGGATCAAGGACCGGCATGACCGCGATATGCTGTACGGCCCGACCAATGAGGAGATGGTTACCGACATCTTCCGCTCTTATGTGAAGTCCTACAAGGACTTGCCGCTGAACCTGTACCACATCCAGTGGAAGTTCCGCGACGAGGTCCGGCCGCGCTTCGGCGTGATGCGCGGGCGCGAATTCCTGATGAAGGACGCCTATTCCTTCGACATCGACCAGGCCGGCGCGCGCCACGCCTACAACCGCATGTTCACGGCCTACTTGCGCACCTTTGCCCGTCTCGGACTAAAGGCGATCCCGATGCGCGCCGATACCGGGCCGATCGGTGGCGACCTCAGCCATGAATTCATCGTGCTCGCCTCGACCGGTGAGAGCGAGGTGTTCTGCCACAAGGATTTCCTCGATTTCGAGACGCCCGCGATCGACACCGATTTCGACAGCGTCGAGGGGCTGCAGGCCCTCGTCGACAAATGGACGAGCCTCTATGCGGCGACGTCGGAGATGCACGACGCTTCGGCCTATGACGCGATCCCCGCCGACAGCCAGCTCTCGGCGCGCGGCATCGAGGTCGGCCACATCTTCTATTTCGGCACGAAATACTCAGACCCGATGGGTGCGACCGTCGCAGGGCCAGACGGCGTTCAGACGCCGGTCCATATGGGCTCCTACGGCATCGGCCCGAGCCGGCTGGTCGCGGCGCTGATCGAAGCCGGCCATGACGATAACGGCATCATCTGGCCTGACGAGATCGCGCCCTTCGACGTCGCCGTGCTCAACCTCAAGCAGGGCGACGCCGCGACAGACGCCGCCTGCGAGCAACTCTACAAGGCGCTGCTGGCCAAGGGTTATGACGCACTCTACGACGACACGGACGGCCGTCCCGGTGCGAAATTCGCCACCGCCGACCTGATCGGCGTGCCCTGGCAGATCATCGTCGGCCCCAAGGGGCTGACTGACGGCAAGGTCGAGCTCAAGCGCCGGGCCGGGGGCGATCGCGAGATCGTCGCGCTTGACGCGGCTCTCGACCGCTTCAAGGGGCGCGCGACATGAACGTCGCCGTGGATACGCCCGTCGCGGCCGGGGGCAATCAGCCGACCGGAACGGCGCCCTTTGCAGGCTTCGAATGGCTGCTGGCGGGACGCTATCTGCGCACGCGCCGACGCGAGGGCTTTGTCTCGGTCATCGCGGGCTTCTCGTTTCTCGGCATCTTGCTCGGCGTCGCGACTCTGATCATCGTGATGTCGGTGATGAACGGCTTCCGAAAGGAACTGCTCGAGAAGATCGTCGGCGTGAACGGCCATATCTTCGCAACGCCGATCGACCGCCCGCTCGACGATTACGTTGCGGTGGCCGAGCGGCTGCGCAAGATCCAGGGCATCAAGCTCGCGATTCCGCTGGTCGAGGGCCAGGCGCTGGCCTCCTCGCAATACGCCAATGGCGGCGTGCTGGTGCGCGGCATTGCCGAGGCCGACATCAAGTCGATCCCCTTCGTCGGCGGCAACATCAGGCGCGGCACGCTCGACGGCTTCGACACGGCCGGCGGCGTCGCGATCGGCAAGCGGTTGGCCGACCAGCTTTCGCTGCAGGCCGGCGATTCCATCACCATCGTGACGCCGCGCGGCGCATCCACGCCTTTCGGCACCGCACCGCGCATAAAAGCCTATCCGGTGCAGGCCGTCTTCGAGATCGGCATGACAGAGTTCGACGGTTCCTTCGTCTTCATGCCGCTGAACGAGGCGCAGGCCTATTTCAATCGCGACGGCGACGTGAACGTCATCGAGATCTTCGTCGACAACCCGGACCGGACGCAGGCCGTGCGCGACGCGATCGAGGCCGACGCGCCACGCCCGCTGGTGTTGTCGGACTGGCGGCAGCGCAACAGGACCTTCTTCAATGCGCTGGAAGTCGAGCGCAACGTCATGTTCATCATCCTGACGCTGATCGTGCTGGTGGCGGCGCTGAACATCGTCTCAGGGCTCATCATGCTGGTGAAGGACAAGACCGCCGACATCGCGATCATGCGCACCATGGGCGCGTCGCGCGGCACGGTGCTACGGGTCTTCCTGATCACGGGCGCCGCGATCGGCGTCTTCGGCACGCTGGCGGGTCTTGGACTGGGCGTCGCCTTCGCGAAGAACATCAAGTCGATCACGGCCGGGCTCAACTGGCTGTTCGGCGCCAATCTCTGGGACCCGACGGTGCGCTTCCTCAGCGACATTCCCTCGGTGATCGACTGGCGCGAGGTCGCGACCGTCGTGATGATGGCGCTTATCCTCTCGCTGCTGGCGACGCTCTACCCGGCCTGGAAGGCGGCGCGCCTCGACCCCGTTCAAGCCTTGCGGATGGGCTGAAGCGATCATGGCAGTCGAAACGCCCGCGCTCTTCCTCTCGCAGGTCGAACGCTTCTACCCCCAGACCGATGCGCCGCTCGAAATCCTGCGCAAGGCCGATTTCGCGCTCTGGCCGGGCGAGCTTGTCGCGCTCGTGGCGCCGAGCGGAACCGGCAAATCGACGCTGCTCCATGTCGCGGGTCTGCTGGAGCGGCCCGATTCCGGCGAGGTCTTCGTCGGCGGAATGGCGACGACCAAGCTCGACGACAAAGGGCGCACGCGGCTGCGCCGGACCGAGATCGGCTTCGTCTACCAGTTCCATCATCTGCTGCCGGAGTTCACGGCGCTGGAAAATGTCGTCCTGCCGCAGCGGATCAGGGGGCTGAACCGCGTCCTGGCGGAGGAGCGTGCCGCGGAACTCCTGACCTTCCTCGGGCTTGGTGAACGTCTCGACCATCTGCCGGGCGAACTCTCGGGCGGCGAACAGCAGCGCGTCGCGATCGGGCGCGCCATGGCCAACACGCCGCGCCTGCTGCTGGCCGACGAGCCGACCGGCAATCTCGATCCGCAGACCTCGCTGCACGTCTTCTCGACGCTGGTCGCGCTGGCGCGCGCCTCGGGGCTCGCCGCGCTGATCGCGACGCACAATCTCGACCTCGCCCGGCGCATGGACCGCCAGGTCACGATCCGCGACGGGCTGGTGGTGCCTTTGGGTTGAATGGGGCTTACGCATGGCGACTGCGGATGTCTTGTTCAGAGCCATCGTTTGGATCGCGGTCGTTTGGGCTGTCCTATACGCTCTTCTTCTGACATTTCGACGATGCGCCCATGAGATAGGCACCTCAACATGGTCAGTCATCGAAGCCCACTACCAGTCCATCTACGGGCGATTCGCGGACCGCAACAGTTCCAAGAATGGCATCCGGGCAAAGATGCGCGAGACGATGTGGCTTCCGATTTTATGGGCCCTGAATGCTTCAATCGGCCTGCTTGTTTATGCCATGCCGTGGTTCGTCCTTCCGTGATCGCGACCCATAATCTCGATCTCGCCCGGCGCATGGACTGCCAGGTCACGATCCGCGACGGGCTGGTGGCGCCGCTCTGACAGCCGGCGCAATCTCGCCTTAACACGCCGTTAACTGCCATTTATATGCGCAGGATGGAACTAACCTATAGGCATTGACGAGAACATATCATGAACTAAACTGGACATACCAGAAACATCAGGAGGCGGACATGATCGTAGCGCGCAAGCTCGTTGCAGGGCTCACCGAAATCCTCTCGCTCGGCCTCTTCCTCGGCATGATCTGGCTCTGGGCAGCGCTGGCATCGGGCCCCGGCGTCTGAACCGTCCACAGGCCGGTCGCGGATGCCTTCGTAAAATTGCTCGACTGGTCCGCGACGACCTCGCCATATGAAGCCACGGCGCGGCGACGAGTCGTGTCAGGGGCGTGTTCGGCAGGCGAGGAACGAGATGGCGCGGGCAGTCGGCGAGACGCGTATCCTGTCCGAGGTCGGCTTCGTCCATCTCCATGTCCATTCGAGCTATTCGCTGCTCGAAGGCGCCATGACGGTGGCGACCATCGCCAAGATGGCCGTGGCCGACGGACAGCCGGCGCTGGCCCTGACCGACACCAACAACCTATTTGGTGCGCTCGAATTCTCCGAGAAGCTGGCCAGTTCGGGACTCCAGCCGATCGCGGGCGTGCAGCTTTGCGTCGATTTCGCCGACGAGGCCGAGACCGGTCGGCGCGTGCTCCAGCAGGAGACCCCCCATATCGTCCTGCTCGCCATGACCGAGGCCGGCTATGGCAACCTGATGAAGCTCGTCACCGAGGCCTGCCTGGCGGCCGGCGGCTCCGGTGAACCCGTCTCGACGCTGGAGCGGCTCGCTGCCCATCATGACGGGCTGATCGCGCTGACCGGCGGCCATGGCGGCCCGCTCGACATGGCCCTGCGGGCAGGGCAGGTGGCGCAGGCGCAGGCGCGTCTTTCCAGTCTCTCGGCGATCTTCGGCGACCGGCTCTATGTCGAGATCCAGCGTCATGAGCGCGAAGGCGAGAGCGCCGTCGAGGCGCATCTGCTGCGGCTCGCCTATGATGCCGACATCGCCATCGTCGCCACCAACGAGCCCTTCTTCGCCAAGGCAGGCGACTACGATTCCCATGATGCGCTGCTGGCGGTCGCGGCCGGCCGGCTGGTCTCCGACGGCGAACGCAGGCGCGTCACGCCGACCCATCATTTCGCCAGCCGGGCCGAGATGAAGCGGCGCTTTTCCGACCTGCCGGAGGCGCTCGCCGCGACCGTCGAGATCGCGATGCGCTGCACCTGGCGCGTCGGCCTGCGCAAGCCGATCCTGCCGCGCTTCGGCGAGGAAGGCCGCGACGAGGCGGAGGAACTGGAGACGCAGGCGAAGGCCGGCCTTGCCGAGCGCCTCGCCAAGCATGGTCCCTCAGCGGGCTTCGACGTGAAGACCTATGAGGAGCGGCTCGATTTCGAGCTCTCGGTCATCGCCCGGATGAAATATCCCGGCTACTTCCTGATCGTCGCCGACTTCATCAAATGGGCGAAGGACCACGACATTCCAGTCGGGCCCGGCCGTGGTTCGGGCGCGGGATCGCTCGTCGCCTATGCGCTGACGATCACCGATGTCGATCCGCTGCGCTTCGGCCTGCTGTTCGAACGCTTCCTCAATCCCGACCGCGTCTCGATGCCGGATTTCGACATCGACTTCTGCCAGAACCGGCGCGAGGAGGTGATCGACTACGTACAGCAGCGCTATGGCAAGGAGCGCGTCGCGCAGATCATCACCTTCGGCACGCTGCAGGCGCGCGGCGTGCTGCGCGACGTCGGCCGTGTGCTGGAGATGCCCTATGGCCAGGTCGACAAGCTGACCAAGCTCGTGCCGCAGAACCCGGCCAAGCCGATCTCGCTGGCGGATGCGATCAAGGGCGAGCCCAAGCTGCAGCAGGCGGCCGAGGAAGAGCCCGTCGTCGCCCGCCTGCTCGAAATCGCCCAGAAGCTGGAGGGACTGCACCGCCACGCCTCGACCCATGCCGCCGGCGTCGTCATCGGCGACAGGCCGCTGGAGGAATTGGTCGCGCTGTCGGTCGACCCGCGCACCGGCATGCGCGTCACCCAGTTCAACATGAAATGGGTCGAGCAGGCCGGCCTGGTGAAGTTCGACTTCCTTGGCCTGAAGACGCTGACCACGCTGACCACGGCAGTGAAACTCATCGCCCAGCGCGGCATCGCGGTCGATCTGGCGAGCCTGCCCTTCGACGATCCCAAGAGCTACGAGATGCTGGCGCGCGGCGAGGTGGTCGGCGTGTTCCAGGTGGAAAGCGCCGGCATGCGCAAGGCCCTGGTCGAGATGAAGGCCGACCGGATCGAGGACCTGATCGCACTGGTCGCGCTCTATCGGCCGGGTCCGATGGACAACATCCCGAGCTATTGCCGCCGCAAGCTCGGGCTGGAGGAACCGACCTATCTGCATCCGAAGATGGCGGAGATCCTGGCCGAGACGCATGGCATCATCGTCTACCAGGAGCAGGTGATGCAGGTCGCGCAGGTGCTGTCGGGCTATTCGCTCGGCGAGGCCGACCTGCTGCGTCGCGCCATGGGCAAGAAGATCAAGGCGGAGATGGACGCCCAGCGCGACCGCTTCGTGAAGGGCGCGATCGACGGCGGCATCAAGAAGGATACCGCGTCGGAGATCTTCGACCTGCTGGCGAAGTTCGCCGATTACGGCTTCAACAAGAGCCATGCGGCGGCCTACGCCGTCGTCGCCTTCCAGACCGCCTATCTCAAGGCCAACTTTCCGGTCGAGTTCCTCGCAGCCTCGATGACGCTCGACATCGGCAACACCGACAAGCTCTCGGAATTCCGCCGCGACTGCGAGCGCATGGGCATCAAGGTCGAGCGCCCGGCCATCAACCGTTCCGGCGTCGAGTTCGACGTCGCCGACGGCAAGATCTTCTACGCGCTCGGCGCAATCAAGGGCGTCGGAAGCACAGCGGTCGAATCGATCGTCGCCGCGCGCAAGACCGGCGGCGACTTCAGGGACCTCGCCGATTTCGCCCGCCGGATCGACACCAAGCTGGTCAACCGCCGCACCATCGAGGCGCTGATCGCGGCCGGCGCGCTCGACGATCTCGAACCGGAGCGCGCCCGTGCGATGGCGGCGATCGACGGTATGCTGGCTCTCTCCAACCGGACGCGGGACGAGGTCGCGGCTGGCCAGTCCGAGCTTTTTGGCGGCGGCATGGTGCAGGAGGCTTTCCGCATTCCGCCTGTCGAGCCCTGGGCTCCAGCAGAGCGGCTGCGGCGCGAGCACGACGCGGTCGGCTTCTTCCTCTCGGGTCATCCGCTCGACGACTACGAGCACATCCTCAAGCGCCTGCGCGTGCAGCGCTATGCCGATTTCGCCCAGACCGTGCGTGCCAACGGCACCTCGGTCGCCAAGGTCGCGGCCTCCGTCATCGACAAATCCGAGCGCCGGACGCGCTCGGGCTCCAAGATGGGCATCGTCAACCTGTCCGACGCCAGCGGCCAGTTCGAGGCGATCCTGTTCTCGGAAGGTCTGCAGCGTTATCGCGATCTGCTTGAGCCGGGCAGGGCGCTGGTGCTGCGGCTCTCGGCCGTGCTCGACGGCGACGATGTCCGCCCGCGCATCGAGGATGTCGAGGTGCTCGACGATCTTGCCGCGCGCCAGAAGCAGGATCTGCTGGTCTATCTGCGCGACGACAAGGCGCTGGCCTCGATCGCCGAGCGCGTCCGGCCGCGCAGCGACGGCATCAAGGCCGAGGGCAAGATCGCGCTGGTGATGATCCTCGACGACGGCGCGCAGGAGGTCGAGATCGAACTGCCCGGCAAGTATCCGGTCAACCAGCAGATCGCCAATGCGGTCCGGGCGGCGCCGGGCGTGGTCAGCGTCGAATTGCGCTGATATCCGCGCTCTCGTGGCCACTCACGGTCTTGTGAAAACTGTTGTGCAGTGCTCCAGATGACGTTGGGAGCCGCTGCGATCGCGAGCGTGAATTCGTCACCTCGGGAGACGGTGGTGGCGCACCGCTGCCGGGGGGCCGAGGTGAAGCACTACATCGCGCGAATTCCGATGAGCCTCGTCGCGCCCGACGCGATGTACTGGGCCATCAAGGACGTGCTGGAAGGCGAATACGAATCTGGCTTCGACGGCGTCGGCCTCGATATCCTCGATATCGGGGCGAATGTCGGCTCGTTTGCGCTCTGGGCGACGGCGCGCTGGCCGGGCAGTGTCGTCACCTCCTACGAACCACATCCGGGCACCTTTGAACTGCTGAAGCGCAACACGCATCTGCGCCGCGACATCGTCCCGGTGAACGCAGCGCTGTTTCCAGGAGTTGGGAAGACCGCGACCTTCGTCAGCCGGTTCGCCGGAGACGGCGAGTCCGGGCTCGCCTCCTATGCCGGCGATACCTTCGTCGACGGCGCCATGGTCGAACGCTACGAAGTCGCGGTCGTCGATCCGGCGAGCCTGCCGTCTGCCGATGTCGTCAAGATCGACATCGAAGGCGGCGAGGGCGACGTGCTGGACCGGATCGACCTGTCGAAGACCTCGCTGGTCTTGCTGGAGTACCAGAACCGCAAGAACCGGCTTCAGATCGAGGCGCGCCTGCGCGCCGATTTCGACGTGGTCGATACGCTTGAATATGACTGGGAACCGATGCTCGACCAGACCTGCTACCGGCCCGATCTGGCTGGTGACGTCTACGGGCGCATGTTCGCCGCCCGCAAGGGCGTGACGCGCATGCAGCGCGCGGCCGGGAGATGAGATGAACTCATGATCGACGTCAGGACGGTTCTTATCGTCGTCGATGTTCAGAATGACTTCTGCCCGGGCGGCAAACTGGCTGTCGCCAAGGGCGACGAAGTCGTTCCCGTCATCAATGCGCTCGGCCAGCGCTTCGCCAACATCGTCCTGACGCAGGACTGGCATCCTCCCGGCCACGCCTCTTTCGCCAGCAGCCATCCGGGCAAAGCGCCCTTCGATCTGATCGGGATGCCCTATGGTACCCAGGTGCTCTGGCCCGACCACTGCATCCAGGGCACGATGGGCGCCGGGTTGCGCGCCGATCTCGACCTGCCCCATACGCAGGCGATCATTCGCAAGGGCTTCCGGCGTGAGATCGACAGCTATTCCGGCTTCATGGAGGCCGACCGCATAACCCCGACCGGCCTTGGCGGCTATTTGGCAGAGCGCGGCGTGACACGTGCGGTGGTTGTCGGGCTCGCTACCGATTTCTGCGTCGGCTGGACGGCGCAGGACGCAGCCAAGGCAGGGCTCGAGACGTTGGTGGTCGAGGAGGCCTGCCGCGCCATCGACCTCAATGGTTCGCTGGCCAAGGCCTGGACCGACATGACCGCGCTCGGCGTCAAGCGGAGCAAGCCGGGCGACCTGCCGGTCTGACAACCAGCTGAATTGAAGAACGATGTCGCGCTCGCAACGTCTGCTCGATCTGGTTCAGGTTCTGCGTCGCCATCGCCGGCCGGTCAGCGGCCGCACGCTGGCCGAAGAGACCAGCGTCAGCATTCGCACGCTCTATCGCGACATCGCAACGCTGCAGGGGCAGGGCGCTCCGATCGAAGGCGAACCCGGAGTGGGCTATGTGCTCAAGCCCGGCTTCATGCTGCCACCGCTGATGTTCAGCGAGGACGAGATCGAGGCGCTGGTGCTGGGCTCGCGCTGGGTCACCGAGCGCGCCGATGATCGTCTCGGCGCGGCCGCGCGCGACGCGATGGCCAAGATCGTCGCCGTGCTGCCCGCCGATCTGCGCGAGCGCGCCGACGCCTCGGCGCTGCTCGTCGGCCCGGGTTCCGCGATCACCGAAGGCGCCATCGATCTCGGGATGGTACGCAAGGCCATCCGCGCCGAGCGCAAGCTCGCCATCAGCTACCACGACGGCAAGGCCGCATCTTCACAGCGCGTGATCTGGCCGTTTGCATTGAGCTTCTTCGACCATGTCCGCGTCGTCGTCGCGTGGTGCGAGTTGCGCCAGGGCTTCCGCCATTTCCGTGCCGACCGGATCGCGGAGCTGTCGGCGCTGGACATCCGCTATCCGCGCCGCCGGCTGGCTCTGCTGAAGGAGTGGCGCGAGAGCGAAGGCATCCCGCCGCCGGCTTGAGCGACACTGCCGGAAATTGGCAGCATCGGCATCTAGCCTCTCCGGAGTTCAAACCGGAGCCAGCCCCATGATCGATGCCAATTTCATCCTGCTTTATGTCGACAGCCCCGCCGCCAGCGCGCGCTTCTATGCGCAACTGCTCGGCGCGGACCCGATCGAAGCGTCGCCGACATTTGCGATGTTCGCGCTACCCTCGGGCGCCATGCTCGGCCTGTGGTCGCACCACGAGGTCGAACCGGCGGCGACAGCGGCCGGCGGCGGCGGTGAGATCGCCACCACGGTCGCCGATGCCGCCGCGGTCGACGCCACTCATGCCGACTGGCAGGCGCGCGGCCTGACCATCCTGCAAGCCCCGACCGACCTCGATTTCGGCCGCACCTTCGTGGCGCTCGATCCCGACGGCCATCGCCTGCGCGTCTTCGCGCCCGGTCGGGCGTAAGGTCGCGACGATGAGGGCGCATTGGGTCGCGGTCGCGTCTGCCGAGCATGTCCTTCGCGGGCTGGCTGGCGGTTTCATGCAGGTCTGTCACGGCAAGGGTGGGCCGCTGCGGCGCATCAGACCGGGCGACGGCGTTGTCTACTACTCGCCGACCGTTACCTTGGGTGGCGCGGAGCGCTGCCAGACTTTCACCGCGATCGGCGTCGTGCAAGACGCGGCGCCCCATCGCGTCGATATGGGCGGCGGCTTCCAGCCGTTTCGGCGCGATGTCGCGTGGTGGCCCGCGGAGGACGCCGCCGTCAGGCCCTTGCTCGACGACCTCGCATTCACCGCGGGAAAGGCGAACTGGGGCTACCAGTTCCGCTTTGGCCTGCTGGCGATCGGCGCGCCCGATTTTGGGATCATCGCTTCTGCGATGAATGCGAGTGACAGATACGTCATGGCAGCTGCCTGATCCGATCGCCTCGCGTTGCGCTGATGGCGTGCGCCCCCGCCGAGATCGCCMGAGCGCATGGCTGGCGACACCAAGGGGCTCAATATAGCCGTCAAAGCGGGCTGACCACCTTGCATTCGCGCGCCATCCCTTGTATGGCGCAGCCCATCCCACATGGGGAGCACAACCTCTCGAATGAGAGGCGTCCCGGTGGCCAGGCAGCTCATGCCCGGATCATTCGCTCCCCAGAGGCTAAACCGGAAGGACGTTACAGACCATGGCTCTGCCAGATTTCTCTATGCGCCAGCTCCTCGAGGCCGGCGCGCATTTCGGCCACCAGTCGCATCGCTGGAACCCGAAAATGTCGCCGTTCATCTTCGGAACGCGCAACAACATCCACATTCTCGATCTCTCGCAGTCGGTGCCGATGCTGTCGCGCGCCCTGCAGGCGGTCAGCGACACCGTCGCCCGCGGCGGCCGCGTCCTCTTCGTCGGCACCAAGCGCCAGGCGCAGGATTCGATCGCCGACGCCGCCAAGCGTTCGGCCCAGTATTATGTGAATTCGCGTTGGCTCGGCGGCATGCTGACCAACTGGAAGACCATCTCGGCCTCGATCCAGCGCCTGCGCAAGGTCGACGAGCTGCTTTCGGGCGGCGGCACCGGTCTGACCAAGAAGGAGCGCCTGATGCTGGCGCGCGAGCGCGACAAGCTTGAGAAGGCGCTCGGCGGCATCAAGGACATGGGCGGCACGCCCGACATGATCTTCGTCATCGACACCAACAAGGAAGCGCTCGCGATCAAGGAAGCCCAGCGCCTCGGCATCCCGGTCGCCGCGATCATCGATTCGAACTCCGATCCCGATGGCATCACCTTCCCGGTTCCCGCCAATGACGACGCCGGCCGCGCCATCGCGCTCTATTGCGATCTCGTCGCGCGCTCTGCCATCGACGGCATCTCGCGTGCCTCGGGCGACCACGGCATCGATGTCGGCGCGTCCGTCGCGCCGGTCGTCGAAGAGGTTCTGGCTGCCGAACCGGCGGCTGATGCCGGTCCGGCCTTCGAGCTCCTGACCGCTCCGCGCGGTGCGCCCGACGACCTGATGAAGCTGTCGGGCATGGGCCCCGAGCTGGTGCAGAAGCTCAACGATGGCGGCCTGTTCCACTTCTGGCAGCTCGCCGCGATGAGCCCGGCCGATGTGACCAAGGTCGATCACGACCTGAAGCTCGCCGGCCGCATCGAGCGTGATGGCTGGGTCGCCCAGGCGCGCGAACTCGCCGACGCCTGATCGACCTGATCCCTGCGGCGCGTCATCGACGTGTCGCGGAGCGCATTCTCTACATGATGCGAAACGAGCGCCGGCGACCGGAAACGGAGCGTCGGCGTTCCTCCTTCAAAACGATGTTTTGAGACGTTTTTTGGCAGGCGCCGCGATTGGCCGCCGGCATGGCAATAAGGACAAGGCAAATGGCTGCGATCACCGCCGCAATGGTGAAGGAACTCCGCGACAAGACCGGCGCGGGCATGATGGACTGCAAGACCGCGCTTTCGTCCGTCGACGGCGACATGGAAGCCGCGATCGACTGGCTGCGCACCAAGGGCCTCGCCAAGGCCGCCAAGAAGGCCGGCCGCATCGCCGCCGAGGGCCTCGTCGCCGTGGCGGTGTCGGGCCATGACGGCGTCGTCGTCGAGCTGAACTCCGAGACCGACTTCGTCGCGCGCAACCTCGAATTCCAGGGCCTGGCCCATGGCATCGCCAATGTCGCGCTGGAGCGCGGCGGCGATGCGGAGGCCGTGCTCGCCCATCACTATCCCGGCGGCGGCACTGTCGCCGACGCGATCGCCAACGCGATCTCGACGATCGGCGAGAACATGACGCTGCGCCGCGTCGCCTCGCTCAAGGTCTCGGCCGGCTTGATCGGCCAGTATGTTCATGGTGCGGTCGCCGACGGCCTCGGCAAGATCGGCGTGATCGTCGCGCTGGAATCGACCGGCAAGGTCGAGGAACTGACCCTGCTCGGCCGCCAGCTCGCCATGCATGTCGCCGCGACCAACCCGGTCGCGCTCGACCTGGCTTCGATCGACCCCGAGGTTCTGGCGCGCGAGAAGGCGATCCTGGCCGAGAAGAACGCCGGCAAGCCCGCCCATGTGCTCGAAAAGATCACCGAGAGCGGCCTGAAGAGCTACGCCAAGGAATATTGCCTGCTCGAGCAGGCCTATATCCACGACGGCTCGAAGTCGGTCGCCCAGGTGCTCAAGGAAATCGAGGGCAAGGTCGGCGCCCCGGTCGCGCTCAAGGGCTTCGCCCGTTTCGCGCTCGGCGAGGGCATCGAAAAGGAAGAGCAGGATTTCGCAGCCGAAGTAGCCGCCGCCGGCGGCACTACGGGCTGAATGGCTCGGGGCTGACTTTCCTGTCGAAAGAATTATCAAAGGGCTGCGCTCAGCGCGGCCCTTTTTTGTATGTAGACCTGCCCGGTTTCGAATCACGGCGGGCGCCAGCCACGGAGTTCAGCCGGTGAGACCCAAACGCGTCCTCGTGAAGTTGTCCGGCGAAGCCCTTGCAGGACAAGCAGGATCCGGGCTCGATGGCGCAACGTTGACGGCGCTCGCGGCCGATATTGCCCATGCCTCGCATGAGGGCGTCGAGATCGCCATCGTCGTCGGCGGCGGCAATTTCTTCCGGGGCGTCCAGGGCCTGAACAAGGGCCTCGACCGCACCAGCGCCGACTCGATCGGCATGCTCGGCACGGTCATGAACGCGCTCGCGCTCGAACATGCGATCGAAAGCGCCGGTGCTCCCGCACGCGCCAT
Organism: Allobosea sp. P2_A10; assembly: GCF_056405115.1. NCBI lineage: Bacteria > Pseudomonadati > Pseudomonadota > Alphaproteobacteria > Hyphomicrobiales > Alloboseaceae > Allobosea > Allobosea sp. P2_A10. The sequence continues at coordinate 47,442 of NZ_JBFUCS010000014.1, forward strand.
GTCGGCGGTGCCGATGCCCTCGCTTTGCGAGAGTTATGCCCGCAAGCGCGCCCTCGACCATCTCAGCCATGGCAAGGTCGTGGTGCTYGGCGGCGGGACCGGCAACCCGTATTTTACCACGGACACGGGCGCTGCCCTGCGCGCTGCCGAACTTGGCTGCAGCCATCTGCTCAAGGGCACGCAGGTCGATGGCGTCTACACCGCCGACCCCAAGAAGGATCCGACCGCGACCCGCTACGAGACGCTGACCCATGCCGAGGCGATCGCGCGCGATCTCAAGGTCATGGACACCGCAGCCTTCGCTCTGGCGCGCGACGCAGGCCTGACCATCGTCGTCTTCTCGATCGCCGAGAAAGGCGCGCTCGCAGCCGTCCTGCGCGGCGAGGGCAGGGCGACCTATGTGACGCCTTAGCGCTTGGGTTCCATGATGAAGTCCTTGACCCTGCGCAGGCCCGCCGCCATGGTCGCGCCGGTTTCGTGATTGCTTTTCTGACGCATTGCTGTTGCGGAAAACCGGCTCCCACTCTTTCCGCGCGATGCTCTCGTGCAAGGTCTATAAGACGATGGCCCAGACGACATTTGATCTCGCCGACGTAAAGCGCCGCATGGATGGCGCGGTGCAGTCCTTCAAGGGCGATCTCGCTTCCCTCCGCTCCGGCCGCGCCTCGGCCAACATGCTCGATCCGATCATGGTCGAGGCCTATGGCGCGAGAACCCCTCTCTCCCAGCTCGCCACCGTCAGCGTGCCCGAGGCGCGCCTGCTCTCGGTCCAGGTCTGGGACCGCGGCATGGTCAACGCCGTCGACAAGGCGATCCGCGAATCCGATCTCGGCCTCAACCCGCAGACCGAAGGCGCGGTGCTGCGCATCCGCATCCCCGAGCTGAACGAGCAGCGCCGCAAGGAGATGGTCAAGGTCGCCCATAAATACGCCGAGGAATCGAAGATCGCGGTGCGCCATGTCCGCCGCGATGCGATCGACATCATCAAGAAGGTCGAAAAGGACGGCGCCTTCACCAAGGACGACGTGACCCGCCAGTCCGACCAGGTGCAGAAAACCACCGACCAGCACATCACCGAGATCGATCAGGCGCTGGCCGCCAAGGAAAAGGAAATCCTGCAAGTCTGATCGAGGCAAGTCTGATCAAAGCAGGTCCGATCGAGGCGAGTCTGATCGAGCCGCTCGCGCGGGATTACCTTTTCGCCCCGCCGATTCCGGCGCGGCGTGCAACGAGGCACGGGAATGTCAGCAGACCAGCGTCAGGGCGATCAGGCGGCGTGCCCTGCCCATGTCGCCATCATCATGGATGGCAACGGGCGCTGGGCGCAGATGCGCGGCCTGCCCCGGCAGGAGGGGCATCGGCGTGGGCTCGAGGCGCTGCGCCGCACGGTCAAGAACGCCGGAGAGCTCGGCGTCGAGATCCTGACGCTCTACAGCTTTTCGACAGAGAACTGGCGCCGGCCCCAGGCGGAAGTCTCGTTCCTGATGGGCCTGCTCAGGCGGTTCGTCGAGAAGGATCTCGCCGAACTCGATGCCTCCGGGGTCAAGGTGCGCATCATCGGCGGTCGCGACGACCTCGCGCCCGACCTGCGCCGGCTGGTCGAGCATGCCGAAACGGTGACCCGCCACAACACAAGGATGACGCTGGTCGTCGCCTTCAACTACGGTTCGCGCGACGAGATCGCCCGCGCGGCGAAGCGTCTGGCGGTCGACGCCGCGGCTGGCCGCATCGACCCCAACGCGATCGACGAGGCGATGATCTCGACCCATCTCGACACCGCCGACCTGCCCGATCCCGAACTGGTGATCCGGACATCCGGAGAAACCCGCATCTCGAATTTCCTGCTCTGGCAGGCCGCCTATGCCGAATTCATCTTCACCCCGGTGCTTTGGCCCGATTTCGACCGCGCCGCGCTCGAAGAAGCGCTGGCCGAGTACCGTCGACGCGAACGCCGTTTCGGCGGACTGTCGGCCGCCGTCGACCGCAATGTGGGCGTCGCGTGAATGAACCGGCGCCCAGCGCTGTGTCGGCCGGCCCGGGCGAGCTGAAGCTCAGGGTCGTCTCGGCGCTGGTACTGGCGGCCGGCGTGCTCGCCACGACGTTCTGGGGCGGCTGGCCTTTTAAAATCGTCTGGACGCTGGTCGCCGGCCTGGTCGCCTATGAGTGGCTCTCGATCGTGAGCCAGCGCAATGCCGTCGCGGGTGGCATTGGCGTCGTGCTGGCGGGCCTGATGCTCGGCTTTTCGCCTGCGAGCGCTCCAGCTCTTGCAGGCGTCGCGGCGCTGGCGGCTCTGATCGGGGCGGTGCTGACGCCACTTTCGCGCGACAAGCTCGCATTGGAAGCCTGCGGCGTCGCCTATGCGCTTGCCTTCGCGCTGGTGACTCCGGCCTTGCGCGCCTTACCCGATTTGGGTCTTGCGATCATCATCTGGAGCTTCGCCGTGGTCTGGTTGACCGACATCGCGGCTTATTTCACGGGGCGAGCGCTGGGCGGCCCCAAATTGATGCCGCGCTTCAGCCCAAAAAAGACATGGTCCGGCGCAATCGGTGGCGTGGCCGCTGGCATGCTGGGGGGCTATGCCGTCTGGAGTCTGACGCCGCAGGCTCCGGCAGTCTTGGGGCCTGGCCTCGTGCTCGCGCTCTCGCTCGCCGGATCCGTCGTCAGCCAGGCGGGAGACCTCTTCGAATCGGCGATCAAGCGCCGCTTCGGCGCCAAGGATTCGAGCCGCCTGATCCCCGGCCATGGCGGCTTTCTTGATCGTCTCGACGGCTATTGGGCTGTGCTGGTGCTCGCCGGCATGCTGCTCTTCCTGGTCAGCCTCGGATTTTGAAGGCTCATGCGTCGCACCGTCACCCTGCTTGGAGCCACCGGCTCGATTGGCCGCTCGACCCGTGACGTCGTCGCCGAAAATCCCGACCGCCTTGCGATCGCAGCCGTCGTCGGCGGCAGCGACGCTCAAGCCCTCGCCCGCGTCGCCATCGAGACAGGCGCGCGCTTCGCCGCGCTCGCCGACGAGGCTGGCGGGGCGGCGCTGGCCGAGGCGCTGGCCGGCAGCGGCATCGGCCATGGGGCAGGGCGCTCGGCCGTGTTCGACGCCGTTGCCATGCCCAGCGACATTGTCGTCAGTGCGATCTCGGGTGCGGCGGGGCTGGAGGCGACCTTCGCCGCGCTGACGCCGGGGCGTGTCGTCGCGCTCGCCAACAAGGAGAGTCTCGTCTGCGCTGGGGGCGCCGTGATGGCGCGGGCGCAGGCTGTCGGCGCACACATCCTGCCGCTAGATTCCGAGCATAACGCCCTGTTCCAGGTGCTTGGCCGGGAGCCGATCTCGGCGATCCACAGCATGACGCTGACGGCGTCGGGCGGGCCGTTCCGGACCTGGAGCGCGGAACGGATTGCGGCGGCGAGGCCGGAGGAGGCTTTGGCGCATCCGAACTATGCCATGGGCGCGAAGATCACGATCGATTCGGCCAGCATGATGAACAAGGGGCTGGAGCTGATCGAGGCCTGCTTCCTGTTCGGCCTGCGTCACGACCAGCTCGAGGTGCTCGTCCACCCCCAGCAGATCGTCCATGGCCTGGTGACCTTCCGCGACGGCTCGGTCAGCGCCGGCATGGCGTTACCGGACATGCGCGTGGCCGCAGCCCATTGCCTCGGCGTCGATGGGCGGCTCGATGCGCCAAAGGCGCGCTTCCTCGATCTGGCGAAGGCCGAACCGTTGACTTTCACGCCGCCCGATCTCGCGCGCTTTCCGGCGCTTGGACTGGCGATGGCTGCTCTGGCGCAGGGCGGCGCCATGCCGGCGATCCTCAACGCCGCCAACGAGATCGCGGTCGCGGCATATCTTGCCGGTGCAATCCCGTTTCCGGGCATCGCCGCCCTCGTCGACGCGGTCTGCAGCCAGAATGTGATCGAGATGGCTGCTCCCGTCGATGTCGAAGCCGCGCTCGCCATTGACCACGATGCCAGAAAGCGCGCGCGTGCACTCTTGTCGCGCGCCGCGTTCGCTGCCACCTAAGGGCATAGAATCGGGAGTTTTCGATGGAATTCGCAGCGACAATCTGGAATGCCGGCTCGTCCACGCTGGGCTATGTCGTCCCGTTCCTGTTCGTCCTGACCATCGTCGTGTTCGTGCACGAACTCGGGCATTTCCTTGTCGGCCGCTGGTGCGGCGTCGATGTAAAGGTGTTCTCGATCGGCTTCGGACGCGAGCTCTTCGGCTTCAACGACAGGCACGGAACGCGCTGGCGCTTCGCGCTGATTCCACTCGGCGGCTACGTCAAGTTTTCTGGCGACGCCGACGCCTCCAGTGCTCCTGACGCGGCCGGGGTCGCCGGCATGACGGCAGAGGAGCGCGCACGTTCCTTCCCGGCCCAGTCGATCGCCGAACGCGCTGCCGTCGTCGCGGCCGGGCCGATCGCCAATTTCCTGCTCGCCATCGCGATCTTCGCAGCCACCGTCTTCTTCTTCGGCAAACAGATCCTGATTCCACGGATCGACCAGGTCGTCGCCGGCAGCGCGGCCGAGCGGGCGGGGTTGCGCTCGGGCGACCTCGTCACGGCGGTCGATGGCCAGCCGATCGGCAGCTTCAGCGACATGCAGCGCGTCATCTCGGTGCGCCCCAATGAGGTTGTCTCAGTCACGATCGAACGCGCGGGCGCCATTCTGACCGTGCCGGTGACGCCGGCGCTGGTGGAAAACAGCACACCGCTGGGCAAGCAGCGGCTCGGCGTGATCGGCGTGCAGGCCTCGCGCAAGGCCGAGGACTGGACGACGAAGCAGTTCGGCCTGGTCGAATCGCTCCAGAACGGCGTCCACGAGACCTGGTATGTGGTCGAGCGCACCTATGACTACATCGGCAAGCTGATCAGCGGCCGCGAATCGACCGACCAGCTCTCTGGCCCGATCCGGATCGCTCAGGTCTCCGGCATGGTGGCCTCGAATGGCGGCCTGCTCGCCCTGATCAACCTTGCGGCGATCCTGTCTGTCTCGATCGGCCTGATGAACCTCCTGCCGGTGCCGATGCTCGATGGCGGGCACCTCATGTTCTATCTGATCGAGGCGTTGCGCGGCCGGCCGCTGAGCGAAAGGGCGCAGGAAATCGGATTCCGCGTCGGGCTCGGCCTCGTGCTGATGTTAATGTTGTTCGTAACCTGGAACGATCTCGTTCACGTTCGCTCACTGCTCTGAGGCACGGGATCAGCCGCGAAATCTCGTCGCTTTGCGGCAAAATAGCGGCAAGACGCGTGGCCCGGCGGCAACGAGGGGGCTAAAAATATTTTGTTAACGACAATGCCGGTTTGCACCCTGCGGGAAACTTTGTAGAAGCGATTGGACTGCAATGTCTCCGTGCTGCTGCTCAAACGCGGCAGTCCCCGTTTGGGGTGGCGACCTGAGAAAATGGAATAGGCGACCCGATGACGTCGACCCAAAAGAGCCTGTCATTCAAAACGCGGCTCTCTCGATCAGTCGGACTTACGGCCTTTATGGTGGCCGTGAGCGGTGGCGTGGCGTTTGCGCAGGCCGTGATTGTCCAGGGCAATCGAAGCGTTGATGCGGAAACGATCCGCACCTATGCCGCCGGGCAGGGCGGCCAGCAGGACATTCGCCAGAATCTGATGGCGACCGGCCTGTTCTCCAGCGTCCAGGTGAGCCGCCGCGGCTCCCAGACCGTGATTTCGGTGCGTGAGAACGACACGATCAATCGCGTCGCGTTCGAGGGTAACCGCCGCCTGAAGAGCGAGGTTCTGCTCCAGCAGGTTCAGTCCAAGGCCCAGGGCCCGATGAGCCAGACACTCATCGACGCAGACGTCGTGCGCCTGAAGGATGCCTATCGTCGCGCCGGCTATGGCCTGACCTCCGTGAGCGGGCGCATCGCGCCGCTGCCCAACGGCCGTTCCGACGTGGTCTTCACCGTCGTCGAGGCCGGCAAGACCGGCATCAAGTCGATCAATTTCTCCGGCAACGGCGCATATTCGTCGGGTCGCCTGCGCGATCTGATGACCTCGACGGAGTCGAACTTCCTCAGCTTCGTCAAGACCTCGGACGTCTATGACGCCGAGCGTATCGCCTCCGACCTCGAGTTGATCCGCCGCTTCTATCTGAAGAACGGCTATGCCGACTTCCAGATCGCGTCGAACAACGCCCGCTTCGATGATGCGCAGGGCGGCTGGATTCTCGACATCGCGATCGATGAAGGCCCGCAATACCGCGTCGGCAACGTCTCGGTCGATTCGCGGCTTCGCGACATCGATCCTGCCTCGCTCCAGCGCCTGCTGGCGACTTCGTCGGGCGATACCTACAACGCCGAAGCCGTCGAGAAGTCGCTGCTCGTCCTGACCACGGAAGTTTCGCGGCGCGGCTATGCCTTCGCGCAGGTCCGTCCGCGCGGTGATCGTGACGCCGCGGGCCGGCTGATCGGCATCACCTATGTCGTCGACGAAGGCCCGCGGGTCTATGTCGAGCGCATCAATGTGCGCGGCAACACCCGCACGCGCGACTATGTCGTGCGCCGCGAGGTCGATCTCGGCGAGGGCGACGCCTATAACAAGGTGCTGGTTGATCGTGCCGAGCGCCGTCTGAACAATCTCGGCTTCTTCAGCAAGGTCCGCATCACCAACGAGCCGGGCTCCACGCCTGACCGGGTCATCGTCAACATCGATGTCGAGGACAAGGCGACGGGCTCGTTCTCGATCGCGGGCGGCTACTCGACCACCGATGGTGTTATCGGCGAGGTCTCGCTATCTGAATCGAACTTCCTCGGCCGTGGCCAGTTCGTCCGCATTGCCGGCACGCTCGGACAGCGCACGCAGGGCGTCGATTTCTCCTTCACCGAGCCTTACTTCCTCGGCCGGCGCATCGGTGCAGGTTTCGACCTGTTCTCGAAGTACAACGACAATTACAACACCGGCCGTTTCGAGAGCCGCGTGAACGGTGGCCAGGTCCGCCTGACCTTCCCGATCACGGAAGAGTTTTCGATCACGCCGCGCTATTCGCTCTACACGACCGAGATCAAGGTCCCGAACACCACCGAACGGCCGTATAATGACTGCGCTATTCCGGTGCAGGGTGTCACGCCGGGAACGCTGGGGACGTTTGCATCCACTCCGCTGTTGAACTGCCTGACCAATGGCGAAGCCACGATCGCGGTGAAGGAAGCCGCGGGCACGACGCTGACCTCGCTTGTCGGCGTGAATTTCAATTACAACTCGCTCGACAACTACCAGAACCCGCGCAATGGCGTTCTGATGGAACTGAAGCCGGAGTTCGCCGGTGTCGGCGGTGATTCGAAGTTCCTCCGTGTCGCAGCCGATGCGCGCTACTACCGCGAGATTTTCGACGACGTCGTCGGCTTCGCCCGCCTCCAGGGCGGCCATGTCCAGTCGACCAGCGGCGAACTGCGCATGATCGACCACTACTTCCTCGGACCGACGCTGGTGCGCGGCTTCGCGCCGTCCGGCATTGGCCCGCGCGACGTGCTGAACGACCCGACGGCCAACGCACTGGGCGGCACGACCTATTTCGGCGGTTCGCTCGAAATGCAGTTCCCGCTGTTCGGCTTGCCGCGTGATCTCGGCCTGCGCGGCGCGGTCTTCGCCGATGCCGGCACGCTGTTCAACTACGACGGCGGCTCCAACGCCATCACGACGGGTGGCTTTGCCGGTTGCCCGGCGGGTGCGACGCCGCGTCAGTTCAAGGTCGCGACGACCTCGATCTACCAGTCGAACGTGGCTTGCGTACGCGACAAGAACGTTATCCGTTCGTCGGTCGGCGTGTCGCTGCTCTGGCAGTCGCCGCTCGGTCCGATCCGGTTCGACTATGCCTACGCCCTCTCGAAGGACGATGGCCAGATCGGCATCAACCCGGCGAACGGCCTTGCCGGCCGTTACGGTGGCGACCGGCTCCAGGCGTTCCGCTTCTCGGGCGGCACCCGCTTCTGACGCAGCGGGGCGTTCCTCGCCCCGCTCCGGACCTTTTTCATGTCAGAACCACAGTTCTTTCCCGTCGCGACCTCGCTTGATTTCAGCGAGGTCGCTGTCATTTCGGGCGCATCGCTACCCGAAGGCGTCGACCCGGCGCGGCAAGTCACGGGGGCTGCGGCTCTCGAGGCCGCCGGCCCGTCCGATATCGCCTATATGGACAACCCGAAATACACCGACGCGCTCGCGGCGACCGCCGCAGGCTTGTGCCTCGTCTCACCTCGCTTTGCCGCGCGCGTGCCCGCCGGCACGGTAGCGCTGGTGTCGCCGGCCCCCTACCACGCCTTCGCCCGCATTCTGTCCCGCTTCTTCCCGGCGGCCCTGAAACCGGGTTCGATGTTCGGCGCGCAGGGTGTCGCGCCCGGCGCGTTCGTTCACGCCACCGCGGTGATCGAGGCCGGCGTCACGATCGACCCGGGCGCGGTCGTCGGCCCCGGCGCCGAGATCGGTTCGGGGACCGTCGTTGGCTCCCATGCCGTCATCGGCCCGCAGGTTCGCATCGGCCGCGACTGCGCGGTCGGCTCGGGCAGCACGCTGCAATCGACGCTGATCGGCAACCGCGTCATTATCCATCCCGGCGTCCGCATCGGCCAGGACGGCTTCGGCTTCGCCATGAGCCCCAAAGGCCATATGAAGGTGCCGCAAATTGGCCGCGTCATCATCCAGGACGATGTCGAGATCGGCGCCAACACCTGCATCGACAGGGGCGCCAGCCGCGACACGGTGATTGGCGAAGGCACCAAGATCGATAACCTCGTCCAGATCGGCCATAACTGCGTCATTGGTCGCCATTGCGTCATCGTCTCGCAGGTCGGTATCGCCGGCTCCTCGACGCTCGAGGATTTCGTGGTGCTCGGCGGTCAGGTTGGTCTCGCCGGACATCTGACGATCGGCATGGGCGCGCAGGTTGCGGCGCAGAGCGGCGTCGCCGGCGATATTCCGCGCGGCGCCAAATATGGCGGCTATCCCGCGCAACCGGCACTTGCCTGGGCGCGCGAGAGCGCCTTCATCAGAATGCTCGTCGCAAAGCGGGGCAAGGCCTCCGGCAAATCCGACGCTTGAGGCATTGGCGACAACACTTTGCGCCAGCAGACGGATTCGGCTTGCTGCCGTCTGAGCTTGCCCGGCAAATCACCATCGCGATTGCGACGAAAACGGGTGGTTGGCCTCGCCGACCGAGATGGATAAAACAAATCGAGAGTGCGACGCCCGGCAAGAGGCTCGCATCGACAATGGAAGCGCCATGACCGAACCCGCCATGACCGAACCGACGAAAATCCTGGGCGTCGCCGACATCCAGAAGATCATGGCCTGCATTCCGCACCGCTATCCGTTCCTGCTGGTCGATCGCGTCGTCGATATCGATGGCGATGAATCCGGCATCGGCATCAAGAACGTGACGATGAACGAGCCCCAGTTCACCGGGCACTTTCCCGGCCGCCCGGTCTTCCCCGGCGTGCTGATGATCGAGGCGATGGCGCAGACGGCCGGCGTGCTCGTCGTCAACGCGCGCGGCATCGACGACGCGGCGGTCACCAGCGTGCTCTTCACCACGATCGACAAGGCCAAGTTCCGCAAGCCGGTCATCCCCGGCGACACGCTGCGCTTTCACCTGACCAAGATCACCCGCAAGCGCAACCTCTACTTCTATCGCGGCGAGGCCCGGGTCGATGGAGTGCTGGTGGCCGAGGCCGATCTCTCGGCCATGGTCGTTTGAGCCGCATGATCTGCAAGTTCAGGGCAATGAATCAATGAGCGCGACCATCCATCCGATGTCGGTCGTCGAACCGGGCGCGCGTCTCGGCGACGGCGTCCGCATCGGCCCCTTCTGCACCGTTGGTCCCGACGTGACGCTGGCTGCTGGCGTAGAACTCATCAGCCATGTCGCCGTGGCCGGCCACACATCGATCGGCGAACGCACGAAGATCTATCCCTTCGCCTCGATCGGCCATCCGCCGCAGGATCTGAAGTATCATGGCGAAGCCTCGACGCTAACGATCGGCGCCGATTGCATGATCCGCGAGGGCGTCACCATGAATCCCGGCACAGAGGGTGGCGGGATGAAGACGGTGATCGGCGACAAGTGCTTCTTTCTCGCCAACTCCCATGTCGCCCATGACACCCAGATCGGCGACAGCGTCATCTTCTCCAACAACGTCATGTGCGCGGGCCATGTGAAGGTCGGCAACTTCGTCATCGTCGGCGGCGGCACCGGCCTGCACCAGTTCATCCGGGTCGGCGACCACGCCTTCATCGGCGGCGGCGCGGGCGTGATGCACGACGTCATCCCCTTCGGGATGGTCCGCGACAACCCCGCCCATCTCGCCGGACTGAACCTGGTCGGCCTGCGCCGGCGCGGTTTTTCGCGCGAGCACATCCATGAACTGCGCCGCGCCTACCGTCTGCTTTTCGCCGACGAAGGCACCCTGTCGGAGCGCGTCGAGGATGTCGCCAGCGAATTCGCCTCGCATCCGCTGATCCACGAGATCCTCGACTTCATCCGCAGCGGCGGCGAGCGCGCAATCTGCGTGCCCCATGACGTCAACGCGCCGGATCGGTGACCGCCGACGTCCCAGACGCCGCGACGCTGCGCGGGCCGCTCGCGATCATAGCCGGCGGCGGCGACTATCCACCCGAACTGGCGCGGATTGTGGCCGGCCGTGGCGAGCGCCTCTTCGTGGCGGCGCTGGATGGCGCGGCTGATCCAACGGCGTTCGGGCAGGTCGATATCGCAAGCTATCGGCTTGGGCAGCTCGGACGCCTGCTTGAGGATTTAAAGCGCCGCGAAGTTTCCGACCTCGTACTGATCGGCTCGCTGCCACGACCAAGTTTCGGCGCGCTTCGGCCGGAAGCTTCGACGCTGAAATACCTGCCCCACTTCGCCCGAGCCTTTAAGGGCGGCGACGACCATCTGCTGCGCGGCGTCGTCAGCTTCTTCGAGGCACAGGGCTTTCGCGTTCATGGCCCTGCCGAAATCGCTCCCGGTCTGACTGCCGCTCAGGGGCCGCTCGGCCGCAAGCGCGCCACGCCTGCTCAGCACGAGCTGATTGCGCGCGGGTTTGCCTTGCTTTCGGCCTTGTCACCCTTCGATGTCGGGCAGGCGGCGATCATGGCCGATCACCGCGTCATCGCGATCGAAGCCGCGGAAGGCACGGACGCAACGATCGCGCGCGTCGCGGATCTGATCGCAAGCGGGCGGCTCAAGCTTGGCAAGGGTGATGGCGTCCTGGTCAAGGCACCCAAGGAAACCCAGGATCTGCGCGTCGACATGCCCGCGATCGGTCCCGAGACCTTGCGTAGAGCTGCCGAAGCGGGCCTCGCCGGAATCGCGCTCAAAGCCGGTCGCGTGCTTATCGGCGACAACGCCAGGCTCGGCCGCCTTGCAGATCAACTCGGTCTCTTTGTGGAAGGCGTTCCATGAGCCGGCCTTTCCGGCTTGCCATCATCGCCGGCGAGGCCTCGGGCGATGCATTGGCGCTGCGCTTCCTTGCGGCTCTTCGCGAACGGCTGGGAGCGCGCCAGCTGGAGCTTGCCGGGGTCGGCGGGCAGGCCCTGATCGAGCAAGGGCTGACGCCGCTCTTCGCACAGGCCGATATCGCTGTGATGGGCTTTGGGCCGGTCATCGCGCGGTTGCCGCTGCTCCTGCGCAGGATGGAGGATGCCGCCAGGGGCGTCGCCGCCTTCGCGCCCGACCTGCTGCTGACCATCGATGCGCCGGACTTCACCCTGCGCGTCGCGAAGAAGGTCCGCGCCCGCGCGCCCGCCATCCCGATCGTCCACTGGGTCTGCCCCAGCGTCTGGGCCTGGCGTTCGGGCCGGGCCCGCCGCATGGCTCCCCACGTCGACCGGATCCTGGCGCTGCTGCCCTTCGAGCCGGCCGCGCTGGAACGATTGCACGGCCCCAGAACGGTCTATGTCGGGCATCCTTTGATGGAGCGGCTGGGCGAGATGCGCCCCGATGCAGCCGAGGCAGTCATCCGCGCCGAAGCGGAGCGGCCGGTCATCCTCGTGCTGCCGGGCAGCCGTCGTTCCGAAATCAATCATCTGATGCCGGCTTTCGGCGGCGCGGTCGAACAGATTGCGGTGGTGTTGCCGAAGGCTCGCTTCCTGTTGCCGGCGGTGCCGCGGCTGCAGGCCCCGATCGAAGAGCAGATCGCCTCGTGGCCGGTCAAGCCGGAGATCGTGCTTGGCGAGGCCGCGAAATACGCCGCCTTCCGGCAGGCGCGCGCCGCGCTCGCGGCTTCTGGCACCGTGACCCTGGAACTGGCCTTGGCGCAGGTGCCGACGGTCGCCGCCTACCGTGGCGCAGCCTGGGAGGCTGCGATCGCCAAGCGCCTGATCAAGCTGCCGAGCGTGATCCTGCCGAACCTCATTCTCGGCCGCAGCGTCGTGCCCGAGTTCATCCAGGAGACCGCAACGCCCGAAGCCTTGAGCCGGCATATGCTCGACGCCGTCGCGGAAGGACCGGCGCGACGACTTCAGTTGGACGGCTTCGCCGAGGTCGAGACCATCATGTCAGCGGCTGGAGCCAGCCCTGCCGCCAACGCCGTCGAGGCCACCCTGGCCCTCGTGAACGCGCATCGCTGAACGAAAAAGGGCGCACCGACCAGCGGCGCGCCCTTCTGCTACGGACTGGATCGTTCAGCGCCGGCCGATCGGCGAGTATTCGCGCTGCGGCGCGCCGGTGTAGAGCTGGCGCGGACGGCCGATCCTCTGGGACGGATCCTCGATCATTTCCTTCCACTGCGCGATCCAGCCGACGGTCCGGGCCAGCGTGAACAGCACCGTGAACATCGAGGTCGGGAAACCCATCGCCTTGAGCGTGATGCCCGAATAGAAATCGATGTTCGGATAGAGCTTCTTTTCGATGAAGTAGGGGTCGGACAGCGCGATACGTTCGAGTTCGATGGCGACATCGAGCAGCGGGTCGTCCTTGATGCCGAGTTCGTTCAGGACCTCATGCGTGGTCTTCTGCATGATCTTGGCGCGCGGGTCGTAGTTCTTGTAGACGCGGTGCCCGAAGCCCATCAGGCGGAACGGATCGTTCTTGTCCTTGGCCTTGGCGATGTATTTCGGGATGTTCTCGACGGTCCCGATCTCCTCCAGCATCTTCAGCGCAGCCTCGTTGGCGCCGCCATGGGCGGGGCCCCACAGGCAGGCCGCACCGGCCGCGATGCAGGCGAAGGGGTTTGCGCCCGACGAGCCCGCGAGGCGGACCGTCGAGGTCGAGGCGTTCTGCTCGTGGTCGGCATGCAGGATGAAGATACGGTCGAGCGCGCGCGAGAGCACCGGATTGACCTTGTAGTCCTCGGCCGGCACGGCAAAGCACATGCGCAGGAAATTCGAGGTGTAGTCGAGCGAGTTGAGCGGATACACGAAGGGCTGGCCGACCGTGTATTTATACGCCATGGCGGCGAGCGTCGGCACCTTGGCGATCATCCGCATCGATGCGATCATGCGCTGATACGGATCGGAGATGTCGGTCGAGTCATGATAGAAAGCCGAGAGCGCACCGATCGAACCGACCATCACCGCCATCGGATGCGCGTCGCGCCGGAAGCCCTGGAAGAAGCGGGCCATCTGCTCGTGCACCATGGTGTGGCGCGTCACGCGGTAGTCGAAATCGGCCTTCTGCGACGCGGTCGGCAACTCGCCTTCGAGCAGCAGGTAGCAGGTCTCGAGAAAGTCGCCATGCTCGGCAAGCTGCTCGATCGGGTAGCCGCGATAGAGCAGGATGCCCTCGTCGCCGTCGATATAGGTGATCTGGGATTCACAGCTCGCCGTCGAAGTGAAGCCGGGGTCAAAGGTGAACATCCCGGTCTGGGCGTAGAGCTTGGCGATGTCGATGACGGAGGGGCCGATCGAGCCCTTCTTGATCGCCATGTCGAGCGTTTTCCCGTCGACCTGGAGCTGGCTGCTGTTTCCGCTCATCGATACCGATCCTTTCAGGCTCGCTGCTGTTCAACCGACGTGCCGCCCGGTCCAGCTCCGACCTGTTTCGCACGAGACATATTCATCATCGGAACGTCTCGAGGTGACGGGCCTGTGACGGAACGGCAAATGCGGATCGGGGTGGTATGCGCGGTTCATCCGACTGATATTCAAGCAATATTTGTGCCCCTCCCGCCGGGCGGCGGAACCGGCCACATGGCGCGTCACTAGACCATTTGCATGAGGGGTTCAACCGAGCCGAAAGACGGTCGGAGCCCTGCCGAACACATGCCGGATTTCAGGCCTGGTCGGCCAGCCGCGCAAGAGTCTCCTCGCGCCCGAGCACCGCCATCACGTCGAACAGGCCAGGCGACATCGCCCGCCCCGTCAACGCTGCCCGCAGCGGCTGCGCCGCCTGACCGAGCTTCAGGCCATGCTCCTCGGCAAAGCCGCGCACCGCGCCTTCCAGCGCCTCCGTCGACCAGTCGTTGATCGCCGAAAGCTTGTCCGCGAGGCCTGGCAGGCGCTGCTTGCCGGCATCGTCGAGCAGGGTAGCGGCCTTGGCGTCGAGCTTCAGGGGCCGCTTGGCGTAGAGATAATAGGCGCTGTCGACGAGCTCGATCAGGGTCTTGGCGCGCTCCTTCAGCCCGGGCATGGCGGCAAGGAAGCTCGCCTCAAGCTCAGGCGACAGCACCGCCGGCAGACCGCGCTCGGGTCCGATCTCGGGAAGGATCGTCTTCAGGGCCTCAAGCAGGTCGTGATCGTCGGACTGGCGCATATAGAGCCCGTTCAGGCTCTCCAGCTTGGCATAATCGAACCGCGCTGCGGAACGCCCGATCGAGGAGAGGTTGAACAGGTCGATCATCTCCTGCGTCGAGAAAATCTCCTGGTCGCCATGGCTCCAGCCCAGCCGCAGCAAATAGTTGCGCAGCGCGATCGGCAGGTAGCCCATCGCGCGATAGGCGTCGACGCCGAGTGCGCCATGGCGCTTGGAGAGCTTGGCTCCATCGGCGCCATGGATCAGCGGGATGTGCGACATGCTCGGCACGCTCCAGCCCATCGCCTGATAGATCTGCGTCTGCCGCGCGGCGTTGGTCAGATGGTCGTCGCCACGGATGACGTGGGTCACGCCCATGTCGTGATCGTCCACGACGACCGCGAGCATGTAGGTCGGGTTGCCGTCGGAGCGCAGCAGCACCAGATCGTCGAGGTTCTCGTTTTGCCAGACGACGCGGCCCTGAACCTCGTCCATCACCACGGTCTCGCCGGTCTGCGGCGCCCGCAGGCGGATCACCGGCTTGACGCCGGCGGGCGCGGTCGCGGGATCACGATCGCGCCAGCGGCCGTCGTAACGCATCGGCTTGCCGGCGGCCTTGGCCTGCTCGCGCATCTCGTCGAGCTCGGCAGGCGTCGCATAGCAGTAATAAGCGTTACCTGCGGCCAGCATCGCCTGCGCGACCTCGCGATGCCGCTCGGCGCGGGCGAACTGGTAGACGGTGTCGCCGTCCCAATCGAGCCCGAGCCAGGCCAGCCCGTCGAGGATCGCCGCGATCGCCGGCTCGGTCGAGCGCTCGCGATCGGTGTCCTCGATGCGCAGCAGCATCTTGCCGCCATGCCGGCGGGCATAGAGCCAGTTGAACAGCGCCGTCCGCGCCCCGCCGATATGTAGGAAGCCGGTGGGCGAGGGGGCAAAGCGCGTAACGACGGCGTCGCTCATGAAAACAAGGCTCCAGCCGGGCCAGATCAACGGCAGCCCGGGGCAAACAGGGAATTTCCGCCGGAGCAGCATGACAACCGGCGCGGCCGCTGTAACATGGGCGAGCCGTCCGCGTTAAGCGCAAGATCGCGGGCGGTTTGTCCTCGTTGCGCTGGCTCCCGCACCCGCCGGAGGCACCAAGCCGATGCAGTCGGCCTTGCCCGAGCTGACCACGCCGCGCGGCGCGCAGGTTCGCGTCCTGCGTCCGCGCCTGCCGGTCATCAGGCTGGACGGGGCAGGGCTTGCGCTCGCGGCCCGGGACTGGGGCCGACGTCTGAATGCCGCCCTGGCTGCCGAGGCCGAACGCCGCCGGCTTTTCCTTTGGCTGCCGGTGATGATGGGCGTCGGCATCCTGCTCTATTTCGCCGCCGACCGGGAACCTGCGCTCTGGGCGTCTCTGGCGGGATTTTCGATCGCCGGCGTGGCGGCGCTGCTGATGCGACACAAGCTACCGGCGCTGTATCTGTGCTTGGGCGTCGCCGCCGCCTTCGTCGGCTTTGCCGCCGCGACCTGGCGCACGGCCTCGATCGCGACACCGATCCTCGACCGGCCGCGCATCGGCCAGCTCAGCGGCTATGTCGAATCGGTCGAGGCGCGCGACGTCGGCGCCAGGTTGGTTGTGCTCGTCACCGGCATCGCCGGCGTCGAGCCGGAGCGGCAGCCCCGACGCGTCCGCGTCAACATTAAAGCGGGTTCGGTATCGCCCGGCGACCACATTTCGGCCAATGCCCGCCTGCTGCCGCCACCGGGACCGGCACGGCCGGGCGGTTATGATTTCGGCCGCGATGCGTTCTTCAAGGGCATCGGCGCGGTCGGCAACATTCCCGGCAAGATCGTCCTGTCTCCACCGCAGCGTCCGCCGCCGCCCGAACTTGCACTCGCCGTGATGATCGATCGCGCCCGCAACGCCCTGACGCAACGCATCGCCAGTGTCGGCGGCGGACAGGCAGGCGCGATGGCGGCAGCGCTTGTCACCGGCAAGCGCGGGCTGATCACGGAGACGACCAACACCGACCTGCGCGCGGCCGGCATCTACCACATCGTCTCGATCTCCGGCCTGCACATGGTGCTGGCGGCGGGCACCATCTTCGGCATCGTGCGCGCGCTGCTCGCCTTGTCGCAAACGCTCGCCTTGTGCTGGCCGATCAAGAAGATCGCGGCCTGCGCGGCGATGCTTGGGGCCTTCGGCTATTGCGTCTTCTCCGGCTCCGACGTCGCGACGGTGCGCTCGCTGATCATGACGCTGGTCATGCTCGGTGCGATCCTGGTCGACCGGCCGGCGCTGAGCATGCGCAACCTCGCGCTTGCCGCCATCATCGTCCTGCTGCGGGAACCCGATGCATTGCTCGGGCCGAGCTTTCAGATGTCATTTGGCGCGGTCGCGGCGCTCATCGCCTTCGCCGAACGCTGGGAGGAGCGCGAACGATCCGCGCCGCCTTCACCCTGGCCCTGGCCGCTGCGCCCACTCTGGATTGCCGCCAGCGGGATCGTCGTCACGACATTGCTCGCCACGGCGGCGACAGCGCCGTTCGGCGCCTATCACTTCCAGACCTTCAACCCATTCGGCCTCCTCGGCAATGCGCTCGCCTTGCCCTTCGTCTCGCTGATCGTGATGCCCGCAGCGGTCTTCGGCGTGCTCGCCTATCCGCTCGGCCTAGACTGGCCGGCCTGGGCGGCGATGGGCTTTGCATCGGACCTCGTCCTGAAGCTCGCCCATTGGGTCGCGACGATCGACCATTCGACGCTGATCATCCCGGCCTTCGGCACGGTGGCGCTCGGCTGCTTTTCGGCCTGCCTGCTCTGGGCGACGCTGTGGAGCACGAAGCTGCGCCTGCTCGCCATCCTGCCGCTGGCGACAGGCGTCGCGGTTGCTGCCAAGCCCGAACGGCCCGACATCCTGATCGAGCGCGATGGCTCCGGCATCGCCGTGCGCGGTCCCGACGGCCGCCTGCTTCTTGCCGGCCGCCCCAGCGCCTTCGTCGTCCAGCAATGGCTGACCGCCGATGGCGACAGCCGCCCGCCCACGGACGCATCGCTGCGTCAGGGCGTTGCCTGCGACACGCTCGGCTGCGTCATTCGCGGCAAGGATGGCCGCAGCATCGTCTATGCTCGCGAGCGCATCGCGAGCATCGAGGATTGTCGACGCGCCGACCTCGTGGTGACGCCGATCCCGTGGTCGGCAGTCTGCGACGCGAAACTGATCGACCGCATGGCGCTCGGCCGTGATGGTGCGACCTCACTGGTCAGCCGCGTCGGGGGCTGGCGAACACTGCAATCGGAACGCCCGGATGCCGAGCGCCCATGGACAAGACGGGCAGCCTCAGCGGCGCGTCCCGTCCAGCAGCAAACCCCGGCGCCGGCTGTTGCCGACGAAGCCAGCGGTGCGGAGACCGACAGCCTTCAGTAGCGCCGCATCAGGTTGACGAGTCGGCCCTGAATCTTGACCCGGTCGGGCCCGAGCACGCGGGTCTCGTAGGCGGGGTTGGCAGCCTCCAGCGCGATCGACGACCCACGCTTGCGCAGGCGCTTCAGCGTCGCTTCCTCGTCGTCGATCAGCGCCACGATGATGTCGCCGGTATTGGCGGTGTCCTGCCTGCGGATGACGACGGTATCGCCGTCGAGAATGCCGGCCTCGACCATCGAATCGCCGCGCACCTCCAGCGCGTAATGCTCGCCGGCTCCAAGCATGTCGGCGGGCATAGAGACATTGTGGCTGCGGCTCTGGATCGCCGAGATCGGCGTGCCGGCCGCGATCCGCCCCATGACCGGAATGGCGATGGTCGAGCGGATATCCTCATCGGGCGTCGAGGACGCTGGCCTGACCTTGCCGAGACCACCCTGTACGACCGAAGGACTGAAGCGTCCGCGCGGGCTCTGCGCACCGGCCACGCCATCGGGCAGCTTGATCACCTCGAGCGCGCGCGCGCGGTTCGGCAGCCTGCGGATGAAGCCGCGCTCCTCGAGCGCCATGATCAGGCGATGGATGCCCGATTTCGATTTCAGGTCGAGCGCATCCTTCATCTCGTCGAAGGAGGGAGGTACGCCGCTTTCACGCAGGCGCTCCTGGATAAAGCGAAGCAGTTCGAACTGTTTGCGTGTCAGCATGGTCCCCGCCGGCGCGATGATCGACGTTCTGGCCAAGGCTTGGCGCAGAATCGAAACAAATCACGAACACCATACACGTTCGTGTTGTGTTCCACAAGCAGGCCTAGCGCAGGCGGATGATCCGGCAGGGATCGCCCTGCCTTGCAGCCGGGGCAAAGGCGGGGCGGATCGCCAGAGCCTGCGCGCGCGCCAGCGTCCCCAGCATCGAGGAATCCTGCCTGGTGAAAGGCGTGACCTGCCAGCCGGCCGCGATCGGTGCGAGGTCGGAGCGCAGATAATCCTCGCGCTCGTCATTGGCCGGCATGTCACTGCCGAGGAAGGCCGGCTCGCTCCTGTCGCGCTCGGGTGCATCCATGCCGAGCAGCGCCTCGATCAGCGGCACGACGAAGAGATGCCCGCAGACGATCGACGCCACCGGATTTCCCGGCAGACCGACGGCGACCATCGCTCCGAGCCGGCCCATCATCATCGGCTTACCAGGCCGCATTGCGATCTTCCAGAAACCGAGAGCCATCCCTTGCGCCTTCAGCGCCGACTGGACGAGATCGTGCTCTCCGACAGATGCGCCCCCCAACGTGATCAGGACATCCGCGCCGGAGGCTTTCGCCGCCTCGATCTTGGCGGCGAGGTCGGGGTGGTTGTCGCGCGCGATGCCGAGATCGAGGACGATGCCTCCCGCAGCCTCGACGATCGCGGCCAGCGAAAAGCTGTTGGATGCGACGATCTGGTCGGGCCCGACAGGCTCGCCGGGCAGGACGAGTTCGTCGCCGGTGGCCAGGATCGCGACCAGCGGCTTGCGCCGCAGCGTCAGCGCAGGATGACCGCCGGCGGCGGCGAGGCCGAGCGCCGCGCTGTCGAGGACGCGCCCGGCTGGCAGCAAGACGTCGCCGTCGCGGAAGTCGAGCCCGGCCGGGCGCACGAAGCGGCCCCTGCTTGTGGTCTCGCGCACCCGGATTGTCGCTGTCCCGACGCCATCGGCGTTCTCCTGGATCAGGATCGCATCGGCGCCGGCGGGGATCGGCGCGCCGGTGAAGATGCGCACGGCCTCGCCCGCACCAAGCGCCCTCGCGAAGGCGCGCCCGGCGGCGGATTCTCCGATGACAGCGAGTTCTTGCCCCGCCGCGCAATCCTCGGCGCGGACCGCATAGCCGTCCATCGCCGAATTGGCGAAAGGCGGCTGCGTCCTGAGCGCGATAATGTCGGCGGCGAGCACCCGGCCGGCGCATTGCGCAAGCGGCAGGCTCTCGCCCGGCGTCGGGCCGGGAACGCTGTCGAGCAGCGCGCGCAGAGCCACCTTGACCGGCGTCAGCGCCATCAGACCGCCTTGGCCTCGTAGACGCCTGACTTGCCGCCGGATTTATGGATGAGTCGTATGCCTTCGATCCGCATGGCGCGGTCGACCGCCTTGACCATGTCGTAGACCGTCAGGCAGGCGACCGAGACCGCCGTCAGCGCCTCCATCTCGACGCCGGTCTGGCCTTTCATTCTCACCTCCGCCGTCACGCGCACACCCGGCAGCGCTTCGTCGATGACGAGATCGACCGCGATCTTGCTGATCAGCAGCGGGTGGCAGAGTGGGATCAGCTCATGGGTCCGCTTGGCCGCCATGATGCCGGCGAGACGGGCCGTGCCGAGCACGTCGCCCTTTTTGGCGTCGCCGCGCCGCACGATCGCGAGCGTTTCCGGCAGCATCACGACGCAGCCCTCGGCCACCGCCATGCGCACGGTCTCGGCCTTGTCGCCGACATCGACCATATGGGCCTGGCCCAGCGCGTCGAGATGGCTGAGCCCGGTCACGCGGCGGCCTCGGCGCCGGAGCCGGTCAGCAGATCGCGTGTGGCTGCCGCGACATCGGCCTGCCGCATCAGGCTTTCGCCGACGAGGAAGGTTTCGACGCCGCATCGTTTCAGCCGCAGGATCTCGGCATGGCTGAAGATGCCGCTTTCGCCCACGATGATCCGATCGGCCGGAACACGCGGCGCGAGGCGCTCGGTCACGGCGAGATCGACATGGAAGCTGCGCAGGTCGCGGTTGTTGATGCCGAGCATTTTGCTGCCCAGCACCAGCCCGCGATCGAGCTCGGCCTCGTTATGGACCTCGACCAGCACGTCCATGCCCAAGGCCGTCGCCGTCTCGTTCAGGGCGCGCGCCGTCGCGTCATCGACGCCGGCCATGATGATCAAAATGCAGTCCGCCCCCCAGGCGCGAGCCTCGAACACCTGATAGGGCTCGTAGAGGAAATCCTTGCGCAGCGCCGGCAAGCGCGACGCCTCACGCGCCTGCGTCAGGAACTCCGGCCGCCCCTGGAAGGAGGGCGCGTCGGTCAGCACGGACAGGCAGGCCGCGCCGCCCTCAGCATAGGCGCGCGCCAGTGCAGGCGGATCGAAATCGGCCCGGATCAACCCCTTGGAGGGACTAGCCTTCTTGATCTCTGCGATAAGGGCGGGGTTGCCGGCTTGATGCTTTGCCGTTAGCGCCGCCGCAAAGCCGCGCACGGGCGAGGCCGCCAGCGCCCGCCGCTCGATCTCGGCTTGCGGGATTGCGGCTTTGGCCGCCGCAATCTCCTTGCGCTTGTAGGCTTCGATGGTCGCGAGAATATCGGTCACCACCGCCTCACAGGTTCGAGCTGGCGATCAGCGCAGCCAGCGTCGCCTTCGCCTGGCCGGAATCGATCACGCCGACGGCGCGCGACAAGCCATCGCGCAGATCGCCGGCCTTGCCGGCGACGACGAGCGCAGCGGCGGCGTTGAACGCGGCGATATCGCGAAAAGCCGTATTCTGGCCGTCGAGCACGGCGCGCAGCGCCTGCGCATTCTGGGCCGGCTCGCCGCCGCGCAGATCCTCGGGCCTGGCGCGCGCCAGTCCGACATCCTCGGGGCTGATGCTGAAGCTTTCGACCTTGCCGCCATCGAGCGAAACGACGCGCGTCGGTCCCGTCGTGGTGAGCTCGTCGAGCCCGTCGGAACCATGCACGGCCCAGATGCGCCGGGAACCCAGCGAGGCCAGCACGCGCACCATCGGCTCCAGCCAGGTCTCGGAGAAGGCGCCGACCAGTTGCGTCTTCACCCCGGCGGGATTCGAGAGCGGGCCGAGCAGGTTGAAGATCGTGCGCGTGCCGAGTTCGGTGCGGACGGGGCCGACATGGCGCATCGAGGCATGATGCGTCGGTGCAAACATGAAACCGACGCCGGCCTCCCTGATGCAGCGCTCGGTTGCAGCAGGTTCGAGCCCGACCTTGACGCCAAGCGCGGTCAACACATCGGCCGCGCCGGAACGTGACGACGCCGCGCGATTGCCATGCTTGGCGACCGGCACGCCGCACGCAGCGGTGATGATCGCGGCCAGCGTCGAGACATTGTATGAGCCCGACGCATCGCCGCCGGTGCCGACGATGTCGATCGCATCAGCGGGGGCCGCGACCCTCAGCATCTTGCCGCGCATGGCGCCGACGGCACCTGCGATCTCGTCGGTGGTTTCGCCGCGCACGCGCAGCGCCATCAGGAAGGCCGCCGCCTGCGCGTTGGTCACTTCGCCCGAGAGCATGGCGTCGAAGGCGTCGCGCGCCTCGTCGCGCGAGAGCGTGGCGCCGGTCGCGACCTTGGCGATGAAGGGTTTGAAATCGTCCATGGGAACTCTTGAAGTCTCAGGCTGTCTGGAGAGGGGCGGCGTCGGCGCGTTGGCGCGACCATCGCTCGGCCGACCCGAGAAAATTCCGCATGATCGTCGCGCCATGCTCGGACGCGATGCTCTCGGGATGGAACTGCACGCCATGGACCGGAAGCGCCTTGTGCGAAAGCGCCATGATCAGCCCGTCATCACTCGTCGCTTCGATCTCGAAGGCGGGGGGGCAGCTTTCCCGGGCCACGACCAGCGAGTGATAGCGCGTCGCCTGCAGCGGCCCGTTGATGCCGTAAAAGAGCCCGCGCGACTGGTGCCGGATCGCCGAGATCTTGCCGTGCATCGGCAAGGGCGCGCGCACGACCTCGCCACCGAAAGCCTGCCCGATGGTCTGAAGGCCGAGGCAAACGCCGAAGATCGGCTTCCGCGCCGCGCCCTGCCTCACCAGATCGAGGCAGATGCCGGCCTCGTTTGGCGTGCAGGGGCCAGGCGACAGCACGATCGCGGCATGCTCGCCGCCAAGCGCCTCCTCGACCGAAAGCGTATCGTTGCGACGGACATCGACCTGCGCGCCCAGTCCGCCGATGAGGTGGACGAGGTTCCAAGTGAAGCTGTCGTAGTTGTCGATCAGCAGGATGCGCATGAATTGGGCCGTGATTTCGGGCGAAGGTCATGCACGGTCGAGGGCAGGGCGGTCAAGTTCGCCGCCCCGCGGACTACTGGCCCCGCCGCGCGCCGGCTGCAAACCTGATCGCCTCTTCCGCCGCCTTGAACAGCGCCTTGGCCTTGTTGACGCATTCGGCCTGTTCGGAAGCCGGGTTGGAATCATAGACGATACCGGCGCCGGCCTGGACATGCATGCGGCCGTCCTTGACCACAGCGGTGCGCAGCACGATGCAGGTGTCCATCTCGCCATTGGCGCCGAAATAGCCGATGCAGCCGCCATAGGCGCCGCGCGCATCGTGCTCGAGTTCGTCGATGATCTCCATGGCGCGCACCTTCGGCGCGCCCGAGACCGTTCCGGCCGGAAAACCGGCCGAGAGCGCCGCCAGCGCATCATGCCGCGGATCGATCGCACCCTCGACATTCGAGACGATGTGCATAACCTGGCTGTAGCGCTCAACGAAGAAGGAGTCGGTCACCTTGACCGTGCCGATCTGCGCGACGCGGCCGACATCGTTGCGGCCGAGATCGAGCAGCATCAGATGCTCGGCTCGCTCCTTGGGGTCGGCGAGCAGTTCGACGCCCAGCGCCTCGTCCTCGGCCGGCGTCGCGCCGCGAGGGCGGGTGCCGGCGATCGGGCGGATGGTCACGGTGTCGTCGCGCAGGCGCACCAGGATTTCCGGGCTGGAGCAGACGATCTGGAAGCCGACGAAGTCGAGATAGCACAGGAAGGGCGCGGGATTGACCCGGCGCAGCGCCCGGTAGAGCGCAAACGGCGGCAGCGCGAAGGGCGCCTCGAAACGCTGCGACAGCACGACCTGGAAGATGTCGCCGGCGCGGATATAGTCCTGCGCTGTCGCGACCATCGCGTGGAACGCGGCCTCGCTGGTGTTCGAGACGATCGCCGGCTCCGGCAGATTGGCGATGTCGATGGCGGCATCGGTGGGCAGGGGGCCCTCCAGCGCCATTACCACGGCGTCGAGCCGCTCCAGCGCGTGCTCATAGGCTGCGCGCGCCGGCACGCCCGATTGCGGCCGCACGGGCGTGACGACATGAATCTCGTCGCGCACCGCGTCGAACACCACCATCAGCGTCGGCCGGATCAGGATGGCGTCTGGCACGCCGGTGCCGGTCTCCTTCGGCTCCGGCAGGCGCTCCATCAGCCTGACCATGTCGTAGCCGAGATAACCGAAGACGCCGGCCGCCATCGGCGGCAAGGCGAGATCGTCGTCGGCGATCGCGCTTTCGTCGAGCAAGGCGCGCAGGCTCTCGAAGGCCGGGCGCGGATCGTCCAGAAAGCTCTCGCCCAGCGCCGGGCGGCAGGTGGCAGCCTGCCCGTGATGGCAGCGCCAGATCAGGTCGGGCTCCAGCCCGATCATCGAGTAACGCCCGCGCACGGCGCCGCCCTCGACTGATTCGAGTAGGAAGGCCGGCCCGATGGTGGCGTGGCGCAGCTTCAGGAAAGCGGCGACCGGCGTCTCGCAATCGCCGACCAGCACCTGCCGCAGCACTTGCGGTTGACCGGCCTCGAAGCCTTCCGCGAAGCGGGAAAAATCCGGCTGCGACGGCATGGTCAG
Organism: Allobosea sp. P2_A10; assembly: GCF_056405115.1. Taxonomy (NCBI): domain Bacteria; kingdom Pseudomonadati; phylum Pseudomonadota; class Alphaproteobacteria; order Hyphomicrobiales; family Alloboseaceae; genus Allobosea; species Allobosea sp. P2_A10. The sequence continues at coordinate 72,068 of NZ_JBFUCS010000014.1, forward strand.
TTCTGCGCGCCGCCGGTGGCGTTGCGGAAGGCCGCCTCGTTGATGCTAACGCCGAGATCGGCCTGCCGCTTGCCGACATATTGCGCCAGCATGTCCTCGCTGATGCTGGAGCCGAGCAGGCGGGCGAAGTTCTCGGCCTCCTGCGTCGTGCGCGCATAGGGACCGATGCTGGCGGCGTCGACCTTGAACAGGATGCGCCCGCCATCGGCGCTGGCCGACGAGCCGCTCTTGCCGACGACGGTGCCGAAGATCAGGCTGACGACGTTGACGGGCAGTTCCGGCCGCTGCTCCTGACGGCCGAGATCGGCCGCCTGTTCGGTCGTCAGACCCGCGCCCGAGGCAACCGCGTCGAACGCCTCGCCCTTGTCGAGCCGCGCAACGAGGTCGCGCGTCGCCGTCGCGAGCTTGCTCGCGACTTCATCGGCGCGCCATTGCGCCTCGACGGTCGCTTTGACCTCGTCGAAGGTCCGCTCGCGCGCCGCATCGATCTTGACGACGTCGAACCAGATATAGCCGGTGTCGCGCGGCAGCCTGACCGCCTCGTTGTCGACGCCGATATCGGAGCGGAAGATCGCCTGCACCGTGGCGTCTCCGCCGGGAACCGCAGCCTCGGCCGAGCCATCGGCCTTGCGCAGGCCGGGATCGACCGGCCCGAGCGTACGCAGCGGCAGGCTGAATTCCTTGGCGATCTCCGCCAGCGGCTTGGCGGCGGCGCGCTGATCCTCGATCTTGTCGTGGAGCTCGGTGATCTGGCTTGCGGCTTTGCTGGTCGCGAGCTCCGTCTTGATCTCGGCGGCGACCTCCTCATAGGGGCGCACCCGCTCCGGGACGATCGCGGTCACGCGCAGCAGCACCGTTCCGAAACCGCCAGCGACGGGCGCGCTGACGACGCCCTCGCCAAGTGCGAAGGCGGCGTCGCGCACGGCGGCGTCGAAAAGCTGCGCCTTGGTGAAGGTGCCGAGCACAAGATCCTTTTCGAGGATGTTGCGCGCGAAGGCTGCCGCCTCGAAGGTCTCGCCCTCGTCGATCCGGGTCCTGGCGGCCTGCGCCTCCTCGGCGGTCGGGAAGGCGATCTGCTGGATGGTGCGGGTCTCGGGCGTCGAAAAACGCTGGCCCTTGATTTGCTCGTAGCGCGCCTTGGCCTCGTCATCACCGATGCGGCCGGGATCGGCCAGCGTCTCGGCCGAGATCGCCAGCAGATTGGCGGTGCGGTATTCCGGCGCGCGGAAGCCGGCCTTGCGCTCGTCGTAGAACGTCTTGAGCTGTGCTTCCGTCGGCGCGGCGATCTCGCCGGCGACGCTCGCCGGCACGCGGGCAAAGGTCACGTTGCGCTTCTCGTTGCGCAGGCGATGGCCGATCTCCTGCAGCGCGACGGGTGCGGACACCGCGCCGACCACCATTTCGGCGATCTGCTGGCGCACGATCGTGTTGCGCTGCTCGCGGACGTAGCTCTGCTCGCTATAGCCGTTATTGCGCAGCAACTCGTTGAAGCGGGCCGGCGCGAACTTGCCCGACGCGTCGCGGAAGGTCGGGTCGTCGAAGATCAGGTTGCGGATAGTGTCGTCGGAGACGGCAAGCCGCATGCCCTGCGCCGTCTGGTCGAGCACCGCCTCGGTGACGAGCCGCGACAGCACCTGCCGGTCGAGCCCGAGCGCGCGCGCCATATCGGGCGTGATCTGCCGGCGCTGCTGGCGCGTCAGGTTCTGGATTTCGGTCTGGTAGGCGGTGCGCATCTGCTCGAGGCCGATCTCGGTCTTGCCGACGCGCGCGACCTCGTTGCGGCCATAGCCGCGAAAGATGTCGCCGATGCCCCAGATCGCGAAGGACAGGATCAGGAAGCCGAACATGACGGTGATGATGAGCTTGCCGAGAAAGCCCTGACCCGCCTTGCGGATGCCCTGCATCATCATGTCGTCGATCTTTCCTCAAACATCCCGGCCGAAAATCTCTCGGTCCATGCCGCGATTTCCCGCGCGCACCGGTCTTTCGTCGGCGCTGCTTATAGGAACCGCAGCGCCGGGCCGCAATCATTCCCGCGCGTCTTCGGCCATGGCTGGCGATTGCGGCGGCGGCTTGTCGTTGCTAGAGCCGGCACGACAATCTGGAGACGAAACGTGACGCGCAGCATCAGGCCGCTGGTGGCCGGCAACTGGAAGATGAACGGGCTGAAGGCCGATCTCGCCATCGCAGCCGAGGTCGCCAAGGGATATGGCGCGGATGTGAAGGCGGCCGTCGATCTTGCGATCTGCCCGCCGGCGACCTTGCTGTTCACCGCAAGCGCCGCGCTGATCGGTTCTCGCATCGCCACCGGCGGGCAGGATTGCAGCATGCAGGGCTCGGGCGCCTTCACTGGTGAGGTCTCGGCGCAGATGCTTGCGGACGCCGGGGCGAGCTACGCCATCGTCGGTCATTCGGAGCGTCGCACGCTCCATGGCGAGACCAGCGCCACGGTCAAGGCCAAGGCGCAGGCCGCGCAGAAGGCGCTTCTGGTGCCGATCGTCTGCGTCGGCGAGACCAAGGACGAGCGCGAGGCCGGCAAGGCGCTGGCGGTCGTCAGGAAGCAGTTGCGCGGGTCCGTGCCCGAAGCCTCGACGCCTGCGACCCTGGTCGTGGCCTATGAGCCGGTCTGGGCCATCGGCACCGGCCTGACCCCGACGCCGGCGGATGTGGCGGAGATGCATGAGGCGATCCGCGCCGAACTCGGCAAGCTGCTGGGCAAGGCGCAGGCTGCCGGCGTGCGCCTGCTCTATGGCGGTTCGGTCAAGCCCTCCAACGCGGGCGAGCTGATGAACGTCGCCCATGTCGACGGCGCGCTCGTCGGCGGGGCCAGCCTCAAGGCCGAGGACTTTCTGGCGATTGCCCGCGCCTGCGTTTGACGATCCCTGATCCGGCAGCGATTTGCCGGGTGGTGCGGCCGGCGGGCGCATGCTATGTGCCGCGCCGAGTTCGCTGCAAGCGAGCAGTCGAAGCGGGACGCCCTTGGCGGCGGCCGGCTTCATACCCATTTTCGTGAGACCATGCAGAACGTCCTCATCGTCGTCCATCTGATCATCGTCGTCGCGCTCGTCGGCGTCGTCCTGTTGCAGCGCTCCGAAGGCGGCGGGCTTGGCATGGGCTCGGGCGGCGGCGGAGCGGGCGGCTTCATGACCGGCCGCGGCCAGGCCAACGCCCTGACGCGTGCGACGGCGATCCTGGCGGGGGCGTTCTTCCTGACCTCGATCATCCTGGCGGTGATGGCGACGCATGGCCGCGTCCAGCGCTCGATCATCGACGGCGCTCCCGGCGCCAGCGCGCCGGCGACGCCCGGTGGCCCGAGTGCACCCAATGCGGGCGGCGTTCTCGACCAGCTCAGGCAGCTTCAGGGCCCGGCCGGCGGTTCGCAACCGCCGACGCCGCCGGCAGCGCCGCAGCAGTGACGAAGACAGGGCAGGGGCCGGGCAACCGGCCCTTCTCTTTTGATGAGAGTGCGCCGGGCAACCGGCCCTTCTCTTTTGATAAGAGTGCGCCGGGCAACCGGCCCTTCTCTTTTGAGGGGAGAGGGCCGGGCAACCGACCGTTCTCTTTTGTGGACAAGCGCGGGGCGCGGGGTCGGCCTGCACGGAAGCGCTTAGCGAATCGAAACCCTGGCGTTAAAGGTCACCTCCCATGACGCGGTATGTTTTCATCACCGGCGGCGTGGTGTCTTCGCTGGGCAAGGGCCTGGCGTCGGCGGCACTGGCCGCCCTCCTGCAGGCTCGTGGCCACAGTGTCCGCCTGCGCAAGCTCGACCCCTATCTGAATGTCGATCCGGGCACGATGAGCCCGTATCAGCATGGCGAGGTGTTCGTGACCGATGACGGGGCCGAGACCGATCTCGACCTCGGCCACTACGAGCGCTTCACCGGGCGGCCCTGCAACAGGGGCGACAACATCACGACCGGCCGCATCTACGTGGACATCCTGACCAAGGAGCGTCGCGGCGACTATCTCGGCGCGACGATCCAGATCGTCCCGCACGTCACCAACGCCATCAAGGAGTTCATTCTCGACGGCAATGACGGCTATGACTTCGTGCTGATGGAGATCGGCGGCACCGTCGGCGACATCGAGAGCCTGCCCTTCCTCGAGTCGATCCGGCAGGTCAATCAGCAATTGCCGCGCGGGCAATGCATCTTCATCCACCTGACATTGCTGCCCTATATCCCGACCGCCGGCGAACTCAAGACCAAGCCGACGCAGCATTCAGTCGCCGAACTGCGCTCGATCGGCATCCAGCCCGATATCCTGCTCTGCCGCACCGACCGCGAAATCCCGCGCGAGGAGCGCCGCAAGCTCGCTTTGTTCTGCAATGTCCGTGAGACCGCGGTCATCGAGGCGCGCGACGCCGCTTCGATCTACGACGTGCCGCTGTCCTATCATGCCGAGGGGCTCGACAACGAGGTGCTGGCAGCGTTCGGCATGGACCACTCGGAAGAGCCCGACATCAGCGGCTGGAAGCGGATATCCGAGCGCGTGAAGAACCCCGAGGGCGAGGTCACAATCGCCATCGTCGGCAAATATACCGGCATGAAGGATGCCTACAAATCGCTGATCGAGGCGCTGACGCATGGCGGCATCGCCAATCGGGTCAAGGTCAATCTCGACTGGATCGAATCGGAAGTCTTCGAGAAAGAAGACCCGACGCCATTCCTGGAGCATGTCCACGGCATCCTGGTGCCCGGAGGCTTCGGCCATCGCGGCGCCGAGGGCAAGATCAAGGCCGCGACCTTCGCCAGGCAGCGCAAGGTGCCGTATTTCGGCATCTGCTTTGGCATGCAGATGGCGGTGATCGAGGCGGCGCGTTCGCTGGCCAGGATCGAGAACGCCAATTCGAGCGAGTTTGGCCCCACGGACGAGCCCGTCGTCGGCCTGATGACCGAATGGATGCGTGGCAATGAACTGGAGCAGCGCGCGGCGAACGGCAATCTCGGCGGTACGATGCGGCTGGGCGCTTATGCCTCGACCCTTGCGGAGGGCTCGAAGATCGCCAAGATCTACGGCACGACAGAGATTTCCGAGCGCCACCGCCACCGCTACGAGGTCAATATGGGCTATCGCGAGCGGCTTGAAGCACAGGGCATGAGCTTCTGCGGGCTTTCGCCGGACGGGCTCCTGCCCGAGACCGTCGAATACTCCGACCATCCCTGGTTCATCGGCGTGCAGTATCATCCGGAGCTGAAGTCGCGGCCGTTCGAGCCGCATCCTCTGTTTGCGAGCTTCGTCGAGGCGGCGGTCGTGCAGAGCCGGTTGGTTTAGGATCGCTGCGGCGCTTGTCCGGAGGCGATGGTCAGCACGTCTTCAGCTTTGCAACCAACGGCTTGATGTGGCCGATGTCGATATCCTCGCGTTCGACCCMGCCGCCGACGATGACTGAGTCCACACGCAACCGTCTGCCTTTCATGATGCGGTCGAATCCGTCGCCCTCGAAGATAGCGCTCTTGAAATACGGCCCTGTCGGCGTCGGATTGCCGTAGAAGTTCATCTCCCTGTCGTCGATCTTGTATTGACCGTTCTGCGAACGGTTTTCGCCCCGGTAGTAGATATAAAGCTTGCCGTTGATGACGATGATGCGGCCGTCCGGGCTGCGGACCTCACAACGTGGCTTGCGCCCGTTCTCGATCGGCACCTGCACGAGTTCCCAGCCTTTGCTCGTCCGTTCGACAAGGGTCGTGTTCTGGCCGTCCCCGGCAGCTGCAATCGTTGCCACGGCCGTAAGGACGAGCGCCTGAAAAGCGAAGATCATGCACTTCATCGCAGCGCCCGCTTTCTCTTTCTGCACATGGCCTGTGCCGATGCCGCAGCATGCGGTCGCCGGTCATCGACGGCAACTCCCGCAGCCCCGCCTTGAATAGCCTGATGGGCGGCATGAGAGCGAGACCTCTGGCGCGCGCAGATCACTGACGTATAGTGACCCTCGCGACCGATCCTTCTGGCAGCTTGGGGGCAAGCGGCATGACGATATCGATGGCGGGACTGCCTGCTTTTCTGCTGTATTTCTGTGTCGGAGCCGCATTGATTGCGGCCTTCACAGTGATCTATCTCAAGCTCACCGCCCATGACGAGATCGCGCTGATCCGTGCCGGCAACCTGTCGGCAGCGATTGCGCTCGGCGGCAACGTCGCGGGTTTCTCGATCCCCCTGGAGAAGGCGATCTCGCAGGCGAGCAGCATTCCAGACTGCGTGCTCTGGGCCGTCGCCGCGATGCTGGTCCAGTTCGCCGCCTACGCCGTCGCCCGCGTCCTGATCCCCGAGCTCTCGCGAAAGATCGAGGAGGATCGGCTACCCTCGGCGGCGATGCTTGCCGTGATCGCCGTAATCTCGGGCACGCTGGCGGGCGCCAGCATGACGGGTTGAGAGGAGGCGGGCCATGAAACGCTCGACCCAGATCGGATTGGCCGCCGCCGGCGTCGTGCTGGTCGCAACGGTATGGTCGCTCTCGGGTGACGACGAGCAGGACAGCCTGATTTACAGCTCGCTGGCCGATTGCCGTGCCGGCGGCCAGATGAGCGCGAGCCAGTGCGAGCAGCGTTTCAACGAAGCCTCCGCGGACCATGTCCGCGACGCCAAGAAATTCGACAGCAACAGCAGTTGCGAAACCGAATACGGCGCTGGCTCCTGCCGCGCCACCACCTGGAACAACGCGACGGTCTTTATTCCGGCGCTGGCCGGCATCATGCTGGCGCGCAGTCTCGCCAATGGCGGGGGGACGGCGCAGCCCTTGCTGCCGCCGACGCAAGCTACCTGCCCGCCGGGCAGCCCGACGCAGGAATGCCAGCAGGCCCGCTCCTCTTCCTCGTCGTCGACCAGCCGCAGCAGCGGGTCCAGCAGCGGCGGCTGGTCGCGGGCGTATTCGACCACGTCGGGACAGGCTCTGGTCGCGCGCTCCGGCGGCGGCGCGTCCAGCGGCGTCGCCGGTGTGTCGAGCGTCGCGTCGCGCGGCGGCTTCGGCTCGACCTCGCATTCCTTCAGTTCCTCGTCATCGTCCTGACCCGATGCGCCGCGTCACGCTCGCACCGCGCCGGGACTGGGAAGCTCAGGTCGAGCGTCTCGGCTTCTCCTTCCACACCATCGACGACGCGACCTACTGGGACGAGAGCGCGGCCTATGAATTCACGCTCGAGCAGATCGAGCGCGACATCGAGGGGCCGACCGAGGAGATCGAGCAGCTCTGCTTCGCCTTCATCGAGAAGGCCATCGCCGACGACGCCACGCTGACGCGGCTGGCGATCCCGCAGGCGCAATGGTCCTTCATTCGCGACTCATGGCAGCGAGGCGACCGCAACCTCTATGGCCGGCTCGACCTCTCCTATGACGGCAAGGGCCCAGCAAAGCTGCTGGAATACAACGCCGATACGCCCACGGGCCTGTTCGAATCGAGCGTCGTACAGTGGGACTGGCTCGAACAGGCGATGGCCAACGGCACGATCCCGCCGGGCTGCGACCAATTCAACTCCCTGCATGAACGTCTGATCGCCGCCTTCAAGGGGCTGCGTTCGCCGCTGCCGGAACGCATGCACCTGACCTGCGTCAAGGACAGCAACGAGGACAAGGGCACCGTCGACTATCTGCTCGATTGCGCCAGGCAGGCCGGCATCGATGCGCGCTTCGGCTTCATCGAGGAAATCGGCCTGCTCAACGATGGCCGCTTCTGCGACGGCTCGAACGTCCCAATCGAGATGATGTTCAAGCTCTACCCTTGGGAGTGGCTGTTCCGCGAGCGCTACGCCGATGCGCTCGGCGGTTCGCGCTGCCAGTTCGTCGAGCCTCCCTGGAAGGCGATCATCTCCAACAAGGGCCTGCTCGCCTGTCTCTGGGAAATGGCGCCCGGCCATCCCAATCTGCTGCCGGCCTTTTTCGAGGGCGATCCCCGCTGCGAGACCCTGTCGCCGCGCCGGGTGCGCAAGCCGCTTTATTCGCGCGAGGGCGCCAATGTCACGCTGACCGAGAGGGGCAAGGTTCTCGACAGTGACGACGGACCCTATGGCGCGGAAGGCTTCGTCCTGCAGGACGCCGCGCTGAACCTGTTCGAGCAGGGCGGAAACTACGCCGTCATCGGTTCTTGGCTCGTCGCCTCGCAGGCCTGTGGCCTGTGCATCCGTGAAGACGCGACGCCGATCACCAAGAACACCTCGCGCTTCGTGCCGCACTACATCGCGCCATGAGCCTCGCGAGCGCCGGTTCGCGTTACAACCTTGACGCCATGACCTCGGAGGCATGACCTGCTAGAGATTGCTGCCGCCTTTTGCGAGATGTGCCATGCCTGATTCCCCGTCCAGCCCCGGCCCGCGCGGTCTCGACCATCTCGTCATCGGGGTTCAGGATCTCGATGCCGCCGGCGCTCTCTACGAGAAGCTCGGCTTTCGGGTCGGCGCGCGCAACCGCCACCCCTGGGGCACGGAGAACCGGATCGTTCAGTTTCCCGGCGCGTTCCTCGAACTGATCACGATCGGCGACGCCGGCGCGATCCCCGATCCCGCGCCCAGTCGATTCTCTTTTGGCGCCTTCGTGCGCGACGCGCTGGCGCGCGGCGAGGGCATGTCGATGCTGGTGCTCGAAAGCAGCGACGCTCAGGCAGACAACGCCGCCTTCAAGGATGCCGGCATCGGCGCCTTCGAGCCGTTCTTCTTCGAACGCCAGGCGAAACGCCCTGACGGGACAGAGGTCAGGGTCGCGTTCTCGCTCGCCTTCGCCGACGATTCCGCAGCGCCCGAATGCGGCTTCTTCGTCTGCCAGCAGCACGAGCCGCAGAATTTCTGGAACCCGGCCTTCCAGCAGCACGCCAACGGCGCGAGCGGACTTTCGGCTGCGATCCTCGTCACCGACGCGCCGGAGAACCATCGCGCCTTCCTGAGCGCCTTTAGCGGCGGCGCGGAGATTTTCGAGGGCAACGAGGATTTCGTTCTCGATCTGCCGCGCGGCCGCATCGACGTCCTGGATTTCGAGGCAGCGAGCGCGATCTACCATGTCGCGCCCGACCCGACCCCGGCGCGCTTCCTCGGCTTCTGCGTGACGGTTCCGAATCTCGATGCCATCGCCACGCTACTGACGGCGGCGGAGATGACATTCGCCCAAGGGGAGGAGCGCATCGTGGTGCCGGCCGAGGCCGCACTCGGCTGCGTCATCGCCTTCGAGCAGGGTTGAGACTTGAAGATCGAATCGGTGGGAAGCGGGGAGCGGGATCGCGGATGATGGCTCAGGTCCTGCTCAAGATTCCCGACTTCGCGCTGTTTTTCGCGGTCTCACTCGGGCTCGTCGGCCTCTATCTGCTGATCTACACAGTCGCGACCTCGCATAACGAATTCGGTCTGATCCGGCAGAATAACGTCGCCGCCGCGCTCTCGTTGGGACTGAGCCTGATCGGTTTCGCGTTACCGCTTTCCAGCGCCGTCATCCACGCGACATCGATCGTTGATCTCGTGGTCTGGGGCATCGTCGCGATCGTCGTGCAGTTGGTGGTCTACATGCTGGTGCGGCTCGTGCTGCCGAACCTGTCGTCACGCATCGCCTCCGGCGAACTCGCCGCGGCGCTCTTTCTCGGCGCGGCCTCGCTTGCAGCCGGCGTCGTCAACGCCGCCGCGATGAGCTTCTGAAAGCTCTCAGGCCGCCGCTTCGGTCCGTTCCTTCGCCAGCGAGGCGAGCAGCCCGATCAGCGCCCGGTCATGCAACACGACCATGCGCTCCTTCGGCTTCAGCCAGATCATCGCGTCGTCGATCGTCTCGGCGTCGACGAGCTTGGCCTGCGCCACCGCGCGGTCGGGCTCGATCTCGCCGCGACGACGCGACTGGCCCTCCGGCAGCATGAGTTCATGGGCCTGGCGCAGGGAGATATCGCCATGCAGCGCCTTGAGGCCATCTGCGTCATCGAAGCCGGCTTGCGCGAACTCGGCCTGCAACGCGTTGGCCCGGAGCGCGATCGCCGGCGGATCGCCCTCTTCGGGCGTGACCAGCAGCTTGTGGCGCTTCAGCCAAAGCCCGAGCGCCAGCTGTCCCGAAGCCCATGATAGCGGGATCGCCAGCAACAGACCGACGATCGTCGGCGACATCCAGGCGAACAGCGAGGTTGCGATCATGAAGGCCGAGACACCGGCGATCGCCCCGAGCGCGGTATGGGTGCGGTGGCGGCGGATGATGTCCTTGAGCGGGATCGAGCCGTCGTCACGCCGCTGGGGGTTCCAGCCCGTGTCGCGGCCGAGCAGGATCTGGAAGACGGAACCCGACTGGATCAGCATCATGATCGGCGCAAAGAAGGCCGAGAACAGGATTTCGAGCAGCGCCGACAGGATCAGCCTGAACGTACCGCCGCCGGCCCGGCGCATCTTGCCGTCCATCAGCGTCAGAATCAGGCCAAAACCCTTCGGTGCGAGCAGGATCGCCATGGTCAGCGCAAACAGGTTCAAGGCGCGCTCGGGGTCGAAGCGCGGCCAGACGGGGAACAGCGTGAACTCCTGCGTGAAATATTCAGGCCGCGCGTAATTGACCTGCAGCACGATCAGGATGCCGACCACGAGTTGCATCAGCCAGAACGGCGAGGCGAGATAACCCATGATGCCGGTGGCGAAATGCTGCCGCGTCGACCAGACGAAGCCCTTCGCGCCGAGGATGCGCGAATGCTGCAGGTTGCCCTGGCACCAGCGCCGGTCGCGCACGGAGATGTCGATCAGCGAGGGCGGGCTCTCTTCATAGGAGCCCGTCAGCTCTGGCAGCATGTAGACCGACCAGCCGGCGCGCCTCATCAGCGCCGCCTCGACGAAATCGTGGGAGAGCACATGCCCGCCGAAGGGCGGCTTGCCCTTGAGATCCGGCAGGCCGCAATGATCGGCGAAGGCCTTGGTGCGGATGATCGCGTTATGGCCCCAGTAATTGCCGTCGCGGCCCGACCACATGGCGAGCCCCGTCGCGATGACGGGTCCGTAGACCCGCGCCGCAAACTGCTGAAGCCGCGCAAAGAAGGTGTTGCGGTTGATGATCAGCGGCAGCGACTGGATGATGCCGGAATCGGGATCGGCCTCCATTGCGGCGGCCAGCCGGACGATGCAGGTGCCGGTCATCAGGCTGTCGGCGTCGAGCACGACCATATGCTCGTAATGCCCGCCCCAGCGCGTGACGAAATCGGCGATGTTGCCGGCCTTGCGGTGGTGGTTCTTCGGCCTGTGGCGGTAATAGACGCGGGCATCGGGCCCCAGCCGCTCGCGCAGGGCGAGGAAAGCGCGCTCCTCGGCGACCCAGACGTCGGGATTGGTCGTGTCGGAGACGATGAAATAGTCGAAATGCGCGCCGAGGCCCGTTGCCTCGACGGATTCGCGGATCGCGGTCAGCGCCGCAAAGGTGCGCGCCGTGGATTCGTTGTAGATCGGCATCACCACGACGGTGGGATGCTGCAGGCTCTCGACCCTCCCGGTCAGACCCTTGCCAAATAGCAGGCCGAAGAAGCCGAGCAATGCGCTGGTGAAGGCAAGCGCGATCCACGAGAAATTCACCGTGAACAGCACCAGCAACGCGTACTGCAGCGAGGTCGTGCGGCTGACCGACACGACGCTGTACATTTCCCAGGCGCCGTATCCGGTCAGCGCCATGCCGCCGCCGAAGACGAAGAGGCGCTTCAGCCAGGGCGTCGTCCAGTCGCGCGGCCGCGTGGGCTTGCGCCTGTCGGAGGCCTTCCACGACCGGAACGATTGCACCGGCATGACAAGCCGGCTTTCGGGCGGCGTCGCTGGATCTTCGGAGGCAATATAGGGACTTGCCTCGCTCCCCGCGGCGGCTCCGGTGCGCGCGGCAGTCACCACGTCCATCGATTCAACCATGTTTCCGAGACCGGCTGCCCGCCGGACTGCAGCACGAGCCGGAGCTCGCTGAGATTGTCCGTGCCGGGATCGACCTCGAACCCGACGCGCATCAGCTTGCGCTCGGGATAGGGCCAGATCCTGACGTTCTGGATCGTGCCGGGCGTCGCCGTGATGTTGGCGCGCGTCGAGGTGACGACACCCGCATCTGCCAGTCTGTCGCCGGTGAAGTCGACGATGAAGCGGCGGCGGCGGCCTTGCGAGCCGCGCCCCTGCCTGACCCGGCCGGCGATCGCCAGCGCGGGGCGATCAGGCGGCTGCCAGCACCAGGCCTGCCGGTAGGCCAGCGTCGTCTCGCTGCCGGGCGCCAGCACCTGCCGGGGCCGCCAGTACAGGATGACGTTCTTGTTCACGTCGGAATCGCTGGGAATTTCGATGAGCTGGACTGAGCCCGCGCCCCATTCGCCGAGCGGCTCGACCCAGACGCTCGGCCTGAGCTCGAAGCGCTGGTCGTCGTCCTGAAAGGCGGACGGATCGCGCTCGCGCTCGACCAGCCCAAAGCCACGCGGATTTGAGTCCATGAAGGACGAAACTTGCAAGGTCGCCGGATTGTTCACCGGGCGGTAGATCCATTCGCCCGCGCCGCTGAGCATCTGGACGCCAGAGACCTCGTGAACGGCCGGGCGCAGGTCGTCGAAAGTCCGCCGGCTTTGCGGTCCCGACATGAACGTGCCCATCGCACAGCCGAAGCCGACATGGTCGAGCGCCTGACGCGCGAACAGCGTCATCTCGACATCGATCAGCGTCACGTCGCCCGGGCGCAGCGTCATCCTGACCGCGCCGGTCAGACTCTCGGAATCGAGCAGGGCGTGGATCACGAGCAGCCCAGAGGCCGGTGTCGGCCGCTCGATCCAGAAGGCGCGGAAGAACGGGATTTCCTCGCCGCGCGTTTCGCCCGGCCGCAGAATCAGCGCGCGCGCCGTGGCGCCGTAATTCTGGCCGCGTGCCAGCGAGCGGAAGAAGGTTGCACCCTGGAAGATCGCGACCTCGTAGGGACGCTCCAGCCCCGTTGCGATGCGCATACCCGAGAACTGCAGATCGACATTGGCGGGCGGCGGCGTGACGCGGCCGTAGTCGAACTTGCCGCGATCGAAGGCGACGCGGCGCACCACCTCGTCCTCGATCGTGAACAGGCTGACAGGGCTCGAGAAGACATAGCCACGATGCAGCGGTTCGACCGTGAAGCCGCGATTCTCACCAGCCCAGATCAGGCCCCCGGGCTGCGCGCGGATGCCGGAATACTGGTCATAGGGCAGGGCGGTGTAGCCGTCGGGCAGGTCGTTCGTTACGGCCGGCACGAGTGGGCGACGCGCCAGTTGCCGCGCGGTCTCGACCACAAGCGCCGGGTCGAATTTCTGGCCCTCGGCGATCACGGACTGAACGAGGCTCGACCAACTGCTCTGGGCCGCGGCCGGCGTGGAGCCAATCAGCGGAGCAGAAGCGATGCCGAGCGCCGCGCCTTCAAGAAACTGCCGACGATTCAAGGATTTCGCCATCATATCCAACATAGACGGGCGACGCCCTCGCCCTATCGCGCTTCTAGAGCATTTTTCGTCGACCTGAAAAGCGTTTGCATCGGGAAAATGCAGATGATCGGACTTCTCGGTTAGCGGTGCGCCATCCACGATGGCAGTTCGACTTTGGCAAATATCGGCCGGATCGGCTATCCACGGCCTTTGCACGGCCACCATGCGCCGGTTCGCCGCCAATCCTGCATTGGATCGTGGCGTTCCACGCCGATCTGCTTCGCTAGGGAAACGATAATCATGACCGAAATGCAGTCCCGGCGGTCCTGCCTCGCGATCATCCTGGCGGCCGGTGAGGGCACGCGGATGAAATCGCAAAGGCCCAAGGTGCTGCATGAACTCGCCGGGCGCTCGCTGCTCGGCCATGCCCTGGCTGCCGTGGGCAAGGCTGGAGCCGACGCCGTCGTGGTGGTGATCGGCCCGGACCGACAGGACGTCGCAGCCGAAGTCTCGGCCGTGCTGCCCTCGGCGACCATCGCCATCCAGGTCGAGCGGCGCGGCACCGCCCATGCCGTGCTGGCGGCGCGCGAAGCGCTTGCTTCCGGTCACGACGATATCCTGATCGCCTTCGCCGACACGCCGCTGGTCCGGCCCGAAACCTTCCTCGCCCTGCGCGCGGCGTTGGCCGAAGGTGCAGGCGTCGCTGCTCTCGGCTTCGAGGCGCGAGATCCGACCGGCTATGGCCGCCTCGTCACACGCGACGACGCGCTGGAGGCGATCGTCGAGCACAAGGACGCAAGCGAGGACGAGCGCGCCATTCGCTTCTGCAATGCGGGCCTGATGGCACTCGACGGCCGGCATGCGCTCGCGATCCTGGACGCCATCGGCAGCGCCAATGCCCAAAGCGAGTTCTATCTCACGGATGCTGTCGCCGTCGCACGCTCGCAGGGCTTGCGCGCGGTGGCGCTCGAAGCCCCCGAGAGCGAAGTGCAGGGCGTCAACGATCGCGTGCAACTGTCTGCTGCGGAAGCGGAATTCCAGCGGCGCAAGCGGATCGCGGTCATGATGGCCGGCGCAACGCTGATCGCACCGGAAACCGTGTTCTTCAGCCATGACACGCAAATCGGCCGCGACGTGCTGATCGAGCCCAACGTCGTGTTTGGACCCGGCGTCAATGTCGCCGATGGCGCGGTCATTCACGCCTTCTCGCATCTGGAGGGAGCCGATGTCGGCCCAGAAGCCAATGTCGGCCCCTACGCCCGGCTGCGCCCGGGCGCGAAGCTCGCAAGCCGGGCCAAGGTCGGCAATTTCGTCGAGGTCAAGGCCGCCGATATCGGCGAAGGCGCAAAGGTCAGCCACCTGACCTATATTGGCGACGCCAGCATCGGGGCGGACGCCAATATCGGCGCGGGCACGATCACCTGCAACTATGACGGTTTCTCGAAATACCGCACGACGATCGGGGCTGGCGCCTTCGTGGGCTCGAACTCCTCGCTGGTCGCGCCGGTCACCATCGGCGCGGGCGCCTTCGTAGGCTCCGGCTCGGTCGTCACGCGCGACGTTGCGCCCGACTCATTGGCGGTCGGACGGGCACGGCAGATCGAGCGCGCCGGCTGGGCCGTGAGCTTCCGAGAGAAGGGCGCGGAAAAGAAGGCAGCAGCGAAGTCCAAACCGCCAAAATAGCGCGGAAACCCGGCGAACGCTGCAAGCCGCCGTTCATAGTTCGACATTTAGAGTGATTTTGCACGGTCGCCGTTCGCCGCTATGCGGAGTCGCGACGGCAACGGCTCGAGAGGTTTTGGCATGTGCGGCATCGTTGGCATTCTGGGCAAGGAAGCGGTCGCGACCCAGGTCGTGGAAGCGCTGCGGCGGCTCGAATATCGCGGCTATGATTCGGCTGGCGTCGCCACCCTCGAAAACGGCCTGCTCACCCGCAGGCGCGCCGAGGGCAAGCTCAGGAACCTCGAGGTCCGTCTCTCCAACGAACCGCTCGAAGGCCTGATCGGCATCGGCCACACCCGCTGGGCGACGCACGGCAAGCCCAACGAGACCAACGCCCATCCTCATGCGACGGGCAAGCTCGCCGTCGTCCATAATGGCATCATCGAGAATTTCCGTGATCTGCGCGCCGAACTCGAAGCCGACGGCTACGTCTTCGCGACGGAGACCGACACCGAGATTGTCGCCCATCTCGTCACCCGCGAGCTCGACCGGGGGCTCGATCCCGTAGCCGCGGTCGCGGCTTCTCTGCCGCGTCTGCGCGGCGCGTTTGCGCTCGCCTTCCTGTTTCAGGGCGAGGACGACCTGCTGATCGGCGCGCGCAAGGGCTCGCCGCTGGCCGTCGGTATCGGCGATGGCGAGATGTATCTGGGTTCCGATGCGCTGGCGCTCGCACCCTTCACCAATCTCATCGCCTATCTGGAAGAGGGCGACTGGGTCGTGCTCCACCGCAAGGGCGCGACCTTCTACGACAGGGCCAACAACCCGGTGCAGCGCCGCGCCCAGCGCGTGGCGGCCGGCGCATTCCTCGTCGAGAAGGGCAATCACCGCCACTTCATGGCCAAGGAAATCTACGAGCAGCCCGAGGTCGTCGGCCATACCCTGACGCAGTATATCGACATGATCGCCGGGCGGGTCTCGCTGCCCTTCGCCGACAAGATCGACTGGAAGGCGCTGACGCGGCTCTCCATTTCGGCCTGCGGCACGGCCTATTATTCCGGTCTGATCGCGAAATACTGGTTCGAGAAGCTCGCCCGCCTGCCGGTCGAGATCGATGTCGCCTCGGAGTTCCGCTATCGCGAAGCCCCGCTTCCGGAAAACGGTCTTGCGCTGTTCATCTCGCAATCGGGCGAAACCGCCGACACGCTCGCCTGCCTGCGTTATGCGCAGCAGGAAAAGCAGACGATCCTGTCGGTGGTGAACGTGCCGACCTCGACCATCGCCCGCGAAAGCGACGCGGTCGCGCCGACGCTGGCGGGCCCCGAGATTGGCGTCGCCTCGACGAAGGCCTTCACCTGCCAGTTGACGACGCTGGCCTGTCTGGCGCTGGCGGCGGCCCGCGCGCGCGGCACGCTGTCTGTCGAAGACGAGGCGCGCCACGTCCAGAGCCTGATCGCATTGCCCGGCCTGCTCGCCAAAGCGCTTGAGCTGGAGCCCGAGATCGAGAAGCTGGCGCGGGAGCTCTCGAAGGCCAAGGATGTGCTTTATTTGGGCCGCGGCACGAGCTTTCCGCTGGCGCTGGAAGGCGCACTGAAGCTCAAGGAAATCAGCTACATCCATGCGGAAGGTTATCCGGCCGGCGAGCTCAAGCATGGCCCGATCGCGTTGATCGACGAGACCATGCCCGTCATCGTCATCGCCCCGCATGACGCGCTGTTCGAGAAGACCGCATCGAACATGCAGGAGGTCGCGGCGCGCGGCGGGCGCATCATCCTGATCACCGACGCCAAGGGCGCGGCCGAATGCGGCATCGAGCCCGAAACCACCATCATCATGCCGGACATGGACCCGGAGTTCGCGGCGATCGCCTATGCGCTGCCGATCCAGATGATCGCCTATCAGACGGCGGTTTTCATGGGCAAGGACGTCGACCAGCCACGCAATCTGGCAAAATCGGTCACGGTCGAGTGAGTTCTAGTCGCGTGCCGGCTCGGGCCGGCTCGCGACATAGCTGCCCGCCGCGAGCAGACCGGCTCCGGCGGTCCAGAGCGCGATCGGCGGAGCATCGGTCACGGCCAAGATCGCGAAGCTGAAGCTCATCGATCCGCAGGCGAGATATTTCGCCTTGCGGCTGATCGCGCCGGTATCGCGCCATTGCCGCACATGCCGGCCGAGGCGCGGATGGTCCAGCAGCCAGGTCTCGAAGCGCGGCGAGGATTGCGAGAAGCACCATGCCGCGAGGATCAGGAACACGGTGCCGGGCATCAGCGGCAGCACAAGGCCGATCACGCCCAGCGCCGTGAAGACCCAGCCTGCCACGAGCAAGAGCGGGCGACGGAGGCCGTAAGTCGGTCGGCGCTTGTCCAAGCCTTTTCCCGTCCTTGCCCAAGATCGAAGGCGAAGCTGGTATCGGCCGCGATCTTGCCTATCTTGAGCGTATTGCGACGCAGCGTCGCGGACAAAATACAGGCCGCTCCGCTGGAGATCGCCTCGTCGGGGATATAAATGACGCCAACGCCGCCCGATCCCCGCCTTGTCATCTCCAACAGCCCGCTGCGCCCGTCGCTTGGAACGCGTTTGCGGCGCTATTTCCTGACTGGACTGGTGATCGCGGCCCCGCTGGCGATCACGGCCTCGGTCACCTGGTGGTTCATCAACCTGATCGACGGGATGGTGAAGCCGCTGATCCCGAATTCCTATCTCCCCGATTCGTATCTGCCGTTTCCGATTCCGGGCCTCGGCATCATCATCGGCCTGATCGGCCTGACATTGCTCGGCTTCCTAACCGCCAACCTCGTCGGCCGCACGCTGATCGAGGCTGGCGAGGCGTTGCTCAACCGGATGCCGGTGGTGCGCAGCCTCTACAAGGGCGTGAAGCAGGTCTTCGAGACGATCTTCTCGCAGAGCGGCACCTCGTTCCGGAAGGTCGGGATGGTTCAGTTCCCGCAGCCGGGCATGTGGTCGATCGTGTTCATCGCGCAGGAAGCGGCGCCCGAGATCGCCGGCAAGCTGCCAGATGGCCAGGAACCGGGCGACGAGCAGATCGGCGTCTTCCTGCCCTGCACGCCCAATCCGACGACGGGCTTCTTCTTCTACCTGCCGCGCAAAGAGGTAATCGAGCTTTCGATCTCCGTCGAGGACGGGGCGAAGCTGATCATGTCCGCCGGGCTGATCCAGCCGGGCGAGGCCGCGCCCAAACTGATGGCGGGCGCAACTATCCCGCCCGCAGCAACCTGATCGCGACATCGCGCTCGAACAGATAAAGCAGCGTCCTGACGGCTTCTCCGCGCGGTCCCTCAAGCTGCGGATCGCGCTCGATGAGGAGACGCGCATCGTCGCGCGCGGCCGCAAGCAGGTCGCCATCGGTTTCGGGCCGGGCGATACGCCAATCCGGCGAGCCCGATTGCTTGGTGCCCAGCACCTCGCCCTCGCCACGCAGGCGCAGATCCTCCTCCGCGATTCGAAATCCGTCCTCGGTCTCGCGCATGATCGTGAGCCTGGCCTCCGCGACCGGGCCGAGCGGCCCTTTGTAGAGCAGCAGGCAGGTCGAGGCGGCCGAGCCGCGCCCGATTCGCCCGCGCAACTGGTGAAGCTGGGCGAGCCCGAAGCGTTCGGCATGCTCGATCACCATGACGCTGGCATTGGGCACGTCGACGCCGACCTCGATCACCGTGGTCGAGATCAGAACGCGCGTTGCGCCCGCGACGAAGGCCGCCATCGCCGCATCCTTGTCGCGACCGGGCATCTGCCCATGCAGCAGCCCCACCTTGTCGCCGAAGATGTCGCGAAGCGCGTCGAACCGCTCTTGCGCGGCGGCGACGTCGAGCAAGTCGGATTCCTGCACCAGCGGACAGACCCAATAGACCTGCGCCCCGGCCTCGACCGCGCGGCCGACGCCGGCGACGACCTCGTCATAGCGATCGAGCGAGAGCGCCTTGGTCGCGATCGGCTTGCGGCCAGCCGGCTTCTCGGCCAGCACGGAGATATCCATATCGCCGAACCAGGTCAGCGAGAGCGTGCGCGGGATCGGCGTCGCGGTCATCACCAGAATATCGACCGCCTCGCCCTTGGAGCCCAGCAGCAGGCGCTGATGCACGCCGAAACGGTGCTGCTCGTCGACGATGGCAAGCGCGAGATCGCGAAAGGCGACACCTTCCTGAAAAAGCGCATGCGTGCCGACCGCGATATCGATCTCGCCGCTTGCCAGCCCCTCCAGCACGCGCGCCCGTCCCGGCCCTTTTTCACGCCCCGTCAGCAAAGCGAGCTTCAGCCCTGCCGTTTCGGCCAGCGGAGCCAGCCGTTCGGCATGCTGGCGCGCCAATATCTCGGTCGGGGCCATCAGCACCGATTGCCGCCCGGCCTCGGCGGCGGCCGCCATGGCGAGCAGCGCCACCACCGTCTTGCCCGAGCCGACATCGCCCTGCAGCAGCCGCAGCATGCGTTCGGGTTTCTCCATGTCGTCATGGATGTCGACGAGCGCCTGCCGCTGGCCGTCCGTCAGCGTGAAGGGCAGGGTGGCCTCGATCCTCTGCCGGATCGCCCCATCGCCGGCAGTCGCGCGCCCGGCCGCTTTCTTCTGCTGCCGGCGCACGAGCGCCAGTGCGATTTGGCTCGCCAATAGCTCGTCATAGGCGACGCGCCGGCGCGCGATTGTATCGCCCTCGATCGCCTTGAGATCATCAGGGTGATGCAGCGCCTGCAGCGCCGCAAGGAATGACGGGAAGCCGCTTCTGGCAAGGAAGCCGGAATCCTGCCACTCGGCGAGGTCGGGACATTTCTCGGCGGCGGCGGCGGCGCTGCGGGCCATCACGCGCGCGCCGATGCCCTCGGTCAGGCCGTAGACCGGCTCGATCGCGGGCATGGTCGCCGCAAGCTTCGGGTCGAGCAGCCGGTCGGGATGCACCATCTGGCGCATACCATCCCAGAGTTCGAGCTTGCCCGAGATCAGCCGGTAAGCCCCGATCGGCATGGTCTGGAGCAGATGGCGGACATCGGCGTGGAAAAAGACCAGCGTCACGTCGCCGGTCTCATCCTCGACGATGATGCGGTAGGGCGCCTTGGCCTTGGTCGCAGGCGGCGGACGGTGTTCAGTCACCCGCGCATTGAACGTTGCGACATCGCCGATCGGCGCGTCGGCGATCGTGGGGCTCGGCCGCCGGTCGATCGCCCCGCCGGGCAGGCGAAACAAAAGGTCGATGACGCGCGCCGGACGCGTCTCGTCGCCGAGAAGCTTGTCGAACAGCTTGCCGAGCTTTGGCCCGACGCCAGACAGCGTCGTAACAGGGGCAAACAGGGGATCGAGCAACGAGGGACGCAAGAAATCGGCTCTCAGGGCTTGTGTCAGGAGTGCGCGTATCGCAGCGCTTTGACCACTGACTTCGCGGCACGGCAACGCTATATAGGCCGCGACGGCAGGCTCCGCGACGGGGCCGGCCCCGTTTCCATTTCGTGATCCCGAGGTTTCTCGATGTCCGGCTCGACCCGCTCCAGCGCCGATCTCGACCCGCGCCGGCGAAAAATCCTGTTCCGCTCCTGGCATCGCGGCATGCGCGAGAACGACCTGATCATGGGCCGCTTCGCCGACGCCGAGATCGGCAACCTGAGCGAAGCGGAACTCGACGAGTTCGAACGCCTGATCGAAGTGCTTGACCGCGATCTGATATCCTGGATCACGGGGGAGGCGCAGGTGCCGGAGAACTACAACACGGATGTGTTCCGGCGGCTGAAGGCGTTCCACCACCACGGCAAGCCAATCCATGTCTAGTGATTGCTGAAGCGTATGTACGACGTCGATGCCACCCACGCCGCCTCTTCCCTTCTCCCGGATGGGAGAAGGTGGCCCGGAGGGCCGGATGAGGGCCTGCCGTTGGGGCTTGAAGCGCAGCGGCTCCGTTGCCTCCTCAACAGCCGGCGGCGGGCCCTCACCCCTGTCCCTCTCCCAACCGGGAGAGGGGTTCTTCCAGCGCCAGCTTCTCTTGACGATTGCCGATCATGATCGCGCCTCCCGCCCAACTCGCTAAACTCCAGATCGAGCGCATCCTCGATGCGCTCGATCGTGGCGACAAGCCGACCCTCGCGAGCGTTCCCGACGGTTTCGACGCCGTCATCCTCGCCGATCTCGTCCGCGCCCGAGCCAAGAAATCCGAAGGCGCGGCGATGCTCGTCTTCGTCGCGCGGGATGGCCAGCGCCTGCAGGTGCTGGAGAACGCGCTCCAGTTCGTCGCGCCCGATCTCGAGGTGATGTCGTTTCCGGCCTGGGACTGCCAGCCCTATGACCGCGTCTCGCCGGCGCCCTCCATCGTCGCGCACCGCATGACGACGCTGTCGCGGCTCGCCAAGACCAGGTCCGGCGACAAGCCGCGCCTGCTGCTGACCACCGTCAACGCCGCGCTCCAGCGCGTGCCGGCCTTCTCCAAGGTCGCATCGGAGAGCTTCTCGGCCGCGCCCGGCAACATGGTCGATACGGACCAGTTGGCGCGCTGGCTCGACATGAACGGGTATCTGCGCACCTCGACCGTGCGCGAGACCGGCGAATTCGCCGTGCGCGGCGGCATCGTCGATCTCTATCCGCCGGGCATGCCGGCCCCGATCCGGCTCGACTTCTTCGGCGACGCGCTGGAATCGATCCGCACCTTCGATCCGGAGACGCAGCGCACCACCGGTCAGATGCGGGGCCTCGACCTCGTGCCGATGTCCGAGGCGCAGATGACCAGCGAAAGCATCAAACGCTTTCGCCAGAGCTACATTACGACTTTCGGCACGCCCGGCCGCGACGACACGCTCTACGAGGCGGTCAGCGAAGGCAGGCGTCCGGCCGGGCTCGAACACTGGCTGCCGCTGCTGGCAGACAAGCTCGACACACTCTTCACCTATCTGCCCGACGTGCCGCTGATGCTCGACCATCAGGCCGAGGATGCGGTCGGCGAACGCATCAGCCTGATCAAGGACTATTACGACGCCCGCAAGGCCGCGATGGATCAGCCGAGCGCCGGCGGCGCGCCCTATAAGCCGCTGAAGCCCGACGCACTCTATCTCTCGCCGGTCGACTGGCGCGGCATCGTCGACCAGGCCGGCGTCGCGTCGATGACGCCCTTCCAGCTGCCCGACAGCGACGGCAAGCTGATCGTCGATCTTGGCGCAAGACAGGGTCGCAGCTTCGCCGCCGAGCGCGCCGACAATGCCGGCAGCGTCTTCGATGCCGCCGTCGCGCATGTGAAGGCGCTGCAGGCCGATGGTCGCCGCGTCATCCTCGCCGCCTGGTCGGAAGGTTCGCGGGAGAGGCTGGCGCATGTGCTGGCGGATCATGGCCTGAAGACCGTCCAGACAACGGGTTCGCTGCGCGCCGCATTCGACCTCAAGCCCGGCACGACGGCGCTCGCCGTCTGGGGTTTCGAGACCGGCTTCGAGGCCGGCAAGCTCGCGGTCATCGGTGAACAGGACATCCTGGGCGACCGTCTCGTGCGCCCGCGCAAGAAATCGCGGCGGCCGCAGGATTTCATCAATGAGCTGTCTTCGCTCAGCCCCGGCGATCTTGTCGTTCATGTCGATCATGGCATCGGCCGCTTCATCGGCCTGCGCACGATCACGGCCGCCGGCGCGCCGCATGACTGCCTCGAAATCCACTATGCGCTCGCGGCCAAGCTTTTCCTGCCGGTCGAGAACATCGAACTGCTCTCGCGCTACGGCTCCGAGGATACAGAGGTCCCGCTCGACCGATTGGGCGGCGGCGGCTGGCAGGCCCGCAAGGCCAAACTGAAGCAGCGCATCCGCGAGATGGCCGGCAAGCTGATCGCCATCGCGGCCGCCCGCGCGCTCAAGGAAGCTCCGCGTCTGATCCCGCAGGAGGGGCTCTATGACGAGTTCTGCGCGCGCTTCCCTTATGAGGAGACCGAGGACCAGCAGGCCACGATCGACGCCGTGCTCGACGACATGGCGGCGGGGCGGCCGATGGATCGCCTCGTCTGCGGCGATGTCGGCTTCGGCAAGACGGAAGTGGCGCTGCGCGCCGCTTTCGCCTGTGCGCTGAACGGCAAGCAGGTCGCTGTCGTGGTGCCGACGACGCTGCTGGCGCGCCAGCACTACCGCAACTTCGCCGAGCGCTTTTCGGGGCTGCCGGTGAATGTCGGCCAGGCCTCGCGTTTCGTCGGCGCGCAGGATCTGAAGGCGGTCAAGGCGGGCGTCAGGGACGGCACGATGGACATCGTCGTCGGCACACATGCGCTGCTTGGCAAGGCGATCGAGTTCAAGGATCTTGGCCTCGTCATCGTCGATGAGGAGCAGCATTTCGGCGTCAACCACAAGGAACGGCTGAAGGAGTTCCGCGCCGAGGTTCACATGCTGACGCTGACCGCGACGCCGATCCCGCGCACGCTACAGCTCGCGATGACCGGCGTCCGCGAACTCTCGATCATCGCGACTCCGCCGGTCGATCGACTGGCGGTGCGCACGTTCGTCACGCCGTTCGACCCGCTGATCGTGCGCGAGGCGCTGCTGCGTGAACGCTATCGCGGCGGCCGCAGCTTCTATGTCGTGCCGCGCATCGAGGATATCTCCGACGTCAAGGACTTCCTCGACAAGCAGGTGCCCGAGGCCAAGGTCGGCATCGCCCATGGCCAGATGGCGGCGGGCCAGCTCGAGGACGTGATGACGGCGTTCTATAACGGCCAGTACGACATCCTGCTCTCGACCACGATCGTCGAATCCGGTCTCGATATCCCCAGCGCCAACACGCTGATCGTCCACCGCGCCGACATGTTCGGCCTCGCCCAGCTCTACCAGCTCCGGGGCCGCGTCGGCCGCTCGAAGGTCCGCGCCTACGCACTCTTCACCATGCCGGCCAACCGCAAGCTGACCGAGCAGGCCGAACGGCGACTCAAGGTTCTGCAATCGCTCGATACGCTTGGCGCGGGCTTCCAGCTCGCCAGCCACGACCTCGACATCAGGGGCGCGGGCAACCTCCTGGGAGACGAGCAGTCCGGCCATATCAAGGAGGTCGGCTACGAGCTCTACCAGCAGATGCTTGAGGAGGCCGTCGCGGCGCTGAAGTCGGGCATCGACTTCGAGAGCACCACGCAATGGTCGCCGGCTATCCAGATCGGCGCGCCGGTCATGATCCCCGAGCACTACGTCACCGATCTGACGCTGCGCCTGACCCTCTACAAGCGCCTCTCGACGCTGGACGACGACGGCGACATCCAGTCTTTTGCCGCCGAACTCGTCGACCGCTTCGGGCCGCTGCCGGAGGAGGTCCAGCAGTTGCTCGAGATCGTCGCGATCAAGGCTTTGTGCAAGCGCGCCAATGTCGAGAAGGTCGAGGCCGGCCCCAAGGGCATCATCGTCGCCTTCCGCGACAACGAGTTCGCCAACCCCGAGGGGCTCGTCTCCTATGTCGCGAAGATCGGCACCCTGGCGAAGGTCCGTCCCGACATGCGTGTCGTCTTCATCGACGATTTCGAGACGGCGGAAGCGCGCTTGAAGGGCACACGGCGATTGCTGACGGATCTCGCGCGGATCGCGGAGCGCAAAAAGGTGGGGTGATCAGCGCCGGCTGACCGCGATCTCGACAGGGCTCGCGACGTCGATATCGACGATCGCCACGTCGGGCCGGCCGAGCGCCGGCAGGGCTCGCGGCTCGCCGCCGCGCTGCACGAAGACGAGGCTGGCGAGCGCGGCATCCTCGGCGAGCCTGGATCGGGCCACGGCCGGCTCCATCGCGCCCGGAAGCACGAGATGGACGTTGCGGCCGCCAGCGACGCAAGCCTGCAGATCGCCGAGATTGAACAGGCCCAGCGGGAGCAATTCGACGCCGGTCAGCATCGCCATGCCAGGCCCGCTGGCGAGAGCAGCGAGATCGCCGCCGACCAGCGTGGTGACGATCCGCGACGATGACAGCGGCTTGAGCAGCCGCGAGATCTCCAGCGCCTTGCCGAGCACGTCGCGCTCGGACATCCGCATCGGCCCGGCCTGCGTGGAAGCATCGACCGCCTGCAGCGTCGGGCGTTCGTCCTGCACCGGCAGCGGGTGGAGCCCTGCGGTCGCCATCAGCGTGTCCAGCGGCGCGACGCCATCAGGCACGTCCTGCCCGAAACCACCGACGAAACGCATCCCGAAGGAGCGCACCGCGAGATCGCGCAGTGTGACGAGCGGCTTCATCGGTCCGAGCCGGCCGACGCCGAGGGCCATCACCGCGCCCGAACGCTCGATCAACCGCAGCAATTCGTCGTCGCTGGCATGGAGCGGCAGCATCAGTGGCGACAGCCCGGCCCGGAGCGAGGCGAGCACGCTGACGATCGCCTCCGGGCCGAGCGGCGCGAGGATGGCGACGGTCGCGCCGGCCTGCGCGCGGTTTATCGCGAGCAACCGCGCCAACTGATCGATGCGCTCATCGAGCTGCGCGAAGCTCAGCGAGGTCGGAATGACGTCGCTCCAGCCGCGCCGCCCCGGCGGATCGCGCAGCGCCGCCTCGTAACCGCGTCCGCGCGTCAGCGCCTTGAGCAGCGTGTCGAGGCTGAGCCCGTCGAGCAGGGCGGAGGCGGCGTCGTCCTGGTCGGCGCGCATCTGAGCCCTTAATTGGCTGGTGCTGGCGGCGCTGGACGGCGCGCCAGGACTTCGGTTGCGAGGAAATAGGCCGGCTTTCGCGCCGGCAGGACGACATCGCGCGAATGTGCCAGCCACGTCTCCGGCAGGTAATAGAGCGGCACGACATAAAAGCCCGAGAGCAGGAGCCGGTCGAGCGCGCGAACCGCGGCGACGAAATCCTCGCGTGCCCGTGCGCCCAGGATGGCCTGCAAGGCGGCGTCGACCGCGGGTGATTTCACGCCGGCATAGTTCAGCGCGCCCTTGCGGTCGGCATTGGCCGAACCCCAGCGGCCGATCTGCTCGTTGCCGGGCGAGGCCGAGGCCGGCCAGGTCCACTGGATCATGTCGAAATCGAAGGCCGCGAGCCGGCGCCAATACTGGACGTCGTCGATCAGCCTGACCGAAACCACAATGCCGAGCCGCCCGAGCGATGAAGCATAGTTCAGCGCCAGCCGTTCCTGCGGCCGGCTGGTCACTGTGATCTCGAAGGCGAGTGGGTCGCCGCCCTTCATATTGCGCAGGACGCCATCGACCATGCCGAATCCGGCCTGATTGAGCAGCGCGAGCGCCCGGCGCGCCTGGTCCCTGTCGCGGCCCGAACCGTCGGTCGAGGGGGGCGACCAGCGCCCGGACAGCATGTCCTCGCGAACGCTGCCGGGAAAGCCGGCGAGCAGCGCCTGCTCACGCGCATCGGCGGCCACGCCCAGCGCCGACAGCTCCGAATCCGAGAAGAAACTGCCAGCCCGCTTGTAGACGCCATGGAACAGGTTGCGATTGACCCATTCGAAATCGAACAGGATGCCGAGCGCCTCGCGCACCCGGATATCGGAAAAGAGCGGCCGGCGCGTGTTGAAGACGAGACCGGTCATACCCTTGGGCGACTGGAAGTGAAGCGCTTCACGGACGATGCGGCCGTCGCGCACCGCCGGGACGTCGTAGCCGGTCATCCAGCGCGTCGGCTCGCCTTCGAGACGGACATCGTAGAGCCCGGCCTTGAACGCCTCGAACAGCGCGTTGGCGTCTCGATAAAAATCGTAGCGGATCTCGTCGGCATTGAAGAGCCCGCGTGTCAGCGGATGGTTTTCGGCCCAGAAATCGGCTCGCCGCTTCAGGGTCAGGGCCTCGCCGGGCCGGACCTCGCTGACGAGATAGGGGCCCGAGCCGAGAGCCGGCTTGAAGCTGGTCTCGCCGAAGCGCTCGGCATCCGTCGCATGGCGCGCGAAGATCGGCATCGCGCCGATCACTAGCGGCAGTTCTCGGTTGGAGCCGTCGCCGAGTTCGAACACGATCCGGCGCGGGGAGGGCGTCTCGACCTTCGTCACGCGGCCGAGACTCGAGCGATGGAACGGCTTGCCCTTGCTCTTGAGCATCTCGAAGGTGAAGAGCACATCGTCGGCGGTGACGGGCGTGCCGTCCGAGAAGGTCGCGCGCTCGTCGATCTCGAAGGCGAGCCGCGTGCGCTCCTCGTTCAGTTCGACGCCGGAGGCGAGCAGGCCGTAGGCCGTGAACGGCTCGTCGGCCGAACGGACGAGCAGGCTCTGCTGGACGTAGCGCGGCACGGCGTCAGGCGCGACGCCCAGCACGACGAGCGGGTTCAGGCTGTCGAAAGTGCCTTGCAGCCCGAAGATGATCCGCCCGCCCTTGGGTGCGTCGGGATCGGCATAGGGCAGATGCGTGAAACCGCGCGGCAAGGCCGGCTCGCCATGCATGGCGATCGCTGCGCGCGGAGCCGGTGATTCGGCGCKCGCGATTGCGCCCGGCGCAAGGATCAGCGCCAGACTAAGCAGTGTCGTCCTTGCGGCAGCACGGAAGGCTGCTGGGGTCACGCGAAGCAAATCCGTCTTCCGAGCTGATTCCCGAACCCTAGAATAACACGGTGCAGACGCTGCGATGCAGCTATTCGGACTGGAGTCCGCCAGCGGAACTGGTTAAAGGGCGTGGCGAGTTGTCATTCAAACGCCTCAATCGCCCCTGATGTGCACGGCTTGCGGCAGCCGGCATTCATATGCGATGGGGCTGTCGCGGGTGACGCGCGCGGCTTGCGAAGTCGTGGTCCCGAATTCGCAGATTTAAGGAAAGAACAATGTCCGCTTCGTTTCGCCTGCCTTCCCGCGCTCTGGGCGTAGCCCTCAGCGCCGCGCTCGGCTTTGCTCCCGCCGCCGCCTTCGCCCAGGCGCAGCGTCCGGCACAGCGGCCTGCCGCGCCCGCTCCGGCTGCTCCCGCCGCCCCGGCGCAGCCGCAGGCCGGAACCGGTCCGACCGTCGTGCAGGTGAAGCCGGAGCCGTCCCAGACCACATGGACCAAGGTCTGCGGCAAGGACCAGGCCGCCAACAAGGAGATCTGCTACACCACGCGCGATTTCGTCTCCGACCAGGGCCAGCCCGTGCTTGCGGTCGCGGTCTATGACGTGAAGGGCGACCCCAACAAGATCGTGCGTTTCCTGATGCCGCTCGGCCTGCTGCTGTCGCCGGGTATCCGCTTCGGCGTCGACACCGCCCAGCCGACGCCGGGCCGTTACGCCATCTGCTTCCCGAACGGCTGCTTCGCCGAGGCGACCGTCAAGGACGACTTCATCAACGCGATGAAGAAGGGCGCGACGCTGAGCGTCAGTGTCCAGAACCAGGGCGCCCGCGAGGTCTCATTCGCCATTCCGCTCGCCGATTTCGGCAAGGGCTTCGACGGCGCGGCGATTGATCCCAAGGTTCTGGAAGATCAGCAGAAGGCCCTGCAGGACGAACTCGCCAAACGCCAGGAAGAGCTTCGCCAGCGTCTCGGCGCCGGCGGCGCCAATGCCGCTCCTGGCGCGCCGGCAGTTCCCGGCGCAGCGCCGGCTCCGGCCATCCCCGCGCCTGCGCCGGCCGTCCCGCCCAAGCCCTGATCGATGCTGCTGGCTCCAAACTGAAAAGGCCGGTCCCTCGGGACCGGCCTTTTTCATGTCTTGATGCCTCTTGGGGAAAAGCCGTCGGCTCAGTTCAGCCCGGCCCGGTCGATGGTGTAGCGGCCCTTGCGGTCGCGTCGGAAGAATTCCTTGGCCTGCGGATGGCGGATCGGCCGCCCGGATTCATCGACGACCAGATTCTGCTCTGAGACATAGGCGACGTACTCGGTCTCCTCGTTCTCGGCGAAGAGGTGATAAAATGGCTGGTCCTTCGACGGCCGGAGGTGCTCCGGAATCGCCAGCCACCATTCGTCCGTGTTGGAAAAGGTCGGATCGACGTCGAAGATCACGCCCCGGAACGGATAGACGCGGTGTTTCACCACCTGTCCGATCCTGAATTTCGCCGAACGTGCTTCCATGATCCCACTCGTTCACACTAGGACAAGGCAGGCCACCTCATCCGCCTTCGCCGCGCGATCTCGCGCTTGCGTTAGGATTGCGTCGCAAATACGTCAAAATCAACTGGTTCCGGGCGGAACCACCGATCACATCCCGTAGCGCACAGCCAGTTCGGGATCGCGCCCGGCGACTTGCCGCGCCAGATCGACGATGACCTTCGCCTGTTTCCAGGTCGCGTCGTCCTGCATCTTGCCGTCGATCATCACCGCGCCGGAACCATCGGGCATCGCCGCGATGATACGCTGGGCAAAGACCACCTCGCCGGGGTCGGGGCTGAAGACGCGCTTGGCAATGGCGATCTGGGACGGGTGCAGCGTCCATGCTCCCGAGCAGCCGAGCAGGAAGGCGTTGCGGAACTGGGCTTCGCAGGCGTCCATGTCCGAGAAATCGCCGAACGGACCATAGAAGGGCTTGATTCCGGCCGCGGCGCAGGCATCGACCATCTTCGCCAGCGTGTAGTGCCAGAGATCCTGCTGCGCCACGGCGCGCGCAGCCCCATCCGATGAAGGGTCGGCGATGACCTTGTACTCGGGATGCCCGCCGCCGACACGAGTCGTCTTCATGGCGCGCGAGGCTGCGAGGTCGGCCGGCCCCAGGCTCATCCCGTGCATGCGCGGCGAGGCGGTCGCGATCGTGTCGACGTTCTTGACGCCTTCGGCCGTCTCCAGGATGGCGTGGATCATGATCGGCTTGGGCAACTGGTGCCTGGCCTCGAACTGCGCCAGCAGCTGGTCGACATAGTGGATATCCCACGGACCCTCGACCTTCGGCACCATCACGACGTCGAGCTTGCCTCCGATCTCGGCCATGATTGCAGTGATGTCGTCGAGGAACCACGGCGAGTTCAGCGCATTGACCCGCGTCCACAGGCCGGTCTTGCCGAAATCCACCGCCTTGCCCATCGCGATTAAGCCGTCTCGCGCCGCCTGCTTGGCCTCGACCGGAATTGCGTCCTCCAGATTGCCGAGCACGATGTCGACCTGACCGGCGAGCTCACCGACCTTGGCGCGCACCTTCTCCAGATGCGGCGGCACGAAATGGATCATTCGCTCCAGCCTGAGCGGCAGTTCGCGAAATGGCTCGGGCGCGCCGATCGCAAGCGGGCGGAAGAACTGGCGCGGCGTCTTGGTCGTCATGGGAAAGCTCCATGCTGCATTGCGGCGAATGTGCCGGAGCTTGCTGGCGACGTCCATCGGACATTCGCCCAAGGAGACTCCATGCCTAGGAAGGTAAACCTAATGAAATTATAGGTTATAATTCCTAGTATTTTTATCCTAACCTGCAGTGCGACCGACGAGCTTCGGCGCCTTGTCCGGAATTTGTCCCGCTAGCGCGCGATTGGACTCAGCCGTAGTTCGCTCAGGACCAGCCGAGCGGGTCGTTCATGACGGGGCGCGTGAAGATCGACCGATATGTCGGTGGATTGCCCGCGAGATTGCTGGTCGTCGTCCAGCCGACGCCGACCTGGTCCTCGAAGCTGCGCGCGATGGGGACGGTGAAGGTCGAATAATGCGCATCCTCGTCGCCTGCCTTGCCCCATTCGGCCACGCTGACTTCCGCCAGGTTGCCGGGCTTGACCTGCCAGCCGTCGATCAGGCCGATGTGCTCGTAGGGATGGAGATTGCAATGCGTCACAACGACATCGCCGATCTGGACCCTGGTCGGATCGAGGCGCCGACGCTCCTTCGCCGCGTAATATTTGATATCGTTGACGGCGGCTCCGCAGAAATTCCTGACGAGCCCGTTGCAGTCCAGCGTCATGAACCTGTCGGCATATTGCTGCGCAGTCGGAAAGGCGCGCGGCGCGCCCGCGACGTCGGTACCCTCGAGCTTGATGCGGCCGATCGCCATCGCCAGCCGCAGCGTATCGGTGATCTCGTCGGGGCTGCCCTTGCCGAGAAATGCGTTGAAAATGGTCACGGCGTAGAATTCCTCGGTTGGGAAGATCCAGCCGAGCGGCACCTGATCGAAGACGAAACGCTCGCCGCAGGGGGTCTTCGTATTGCCGTGATGGGCCATGCGTAACGCGGCGGTGAAGATTTCATACTCTTTCTTGACCGGGTCGGCTGGGAAGCTCTTGTTGCCCTGGCCAGGATATTTCCGCGAGCCCCAATACGATCCGTACGCGGTTACGCCAGCGCTTTCGGTCCGCAGGGTGAGCGGGTTCTCGACTTCGAGATAGGTGTAAAGGTCGAGATACTCTTTCGGCGTCATGGCAATTCTCCCGAAAAACCTGTGCAGCTCAGCGGCAAATCTTTGACAGGATGAGAACCTGTTGTCGCAGCGTCAAGCCCGCATCGGCCGGAAATCATTCCGAAACGCCACTCGGGATCGTGCTTGCGCGCGTCGGGAAAGACGGTATTGCGACACGATGATGCGATGCATGCCGCTGTCGCCGCCTGATGCGTCCCGATGTCCGATCTCACTGCCATCTTCAATCTGGTCGCTCCGTTCTTCGGGCTGATCCTGCTCGGCTACGCCATCGGCCGCTACAAGCAGTTGCCGGAGGCTGGGCTCGCCTGGCTGCAGTTCTTCCTGATCTATGTCGCGCTGCCGCCGCTGTTCTACCGGCTGATCGCCGACAAGCCGCTCAGCGAACTGAGCAACTGGCGCTTCGTCATCGCCACCACGCTCTCGACCTTCTGCGCCTTCGCGCTGTCCTTCGCGATCGGGATGAAGTTCACCGGTCGCGACGTGCCGCAATCGGTGATGCAGGGCGTCGCCGGCTCCTATTCCAACATCGGCTATATGGGTCCGCCGCTGATCCTGGCGGCGCTGGGGCCGGCGTCGAGTGCGCCGCTCGTGCTGGTCTTCGTCTTCGACAGCATCCTGCTGTTCTCGCTCGTCCCCTTCCTGATGGCGATCGCCGGCGTCGAGAAGAAGAGCCTGCTGGCGACGACCGGCGAAATCATCTGGAAGGTGCTGACCCACCCCTTCAACATCGCAACCGCGGCGGGCGTGATCGCGGCTTTCACCCATCTGGAACTGCCCTCGGCGCTCGACAAGATGACGCTCTGGCTTTCGCAGGCGGCCGCGCCCTGCGCGCTCTTCCTGCTCGGCGTCACCGTCGCGCTGCGGCCGCTGAAGCGCATGCCGGTCGAGGTGCCGCTGCTCGTCGCAACCAAGCTGGTGCTGCATCCGCTCCTGGTCTGGGTCCTGCTCTCGCTGATCGCCGATGTACCCGATCACTGGATCTTCACGGCCGTCATCATGGCGGCGCTGCCGCCGGCGCTGAACATCTTCGTCATCTCGACGCAGTACCGGATCGGCATCGAACGCGCCTCGGCCTGCATCCTCGTCGGCACCATCGTCTCGATGGGCACGCTGACGGGCTTCCTGTGGCTGGTGAAGACGGGCAGGATGGCGGCCGACCTCTTCCCCTGAGCCAACGGCCGTCTTGCGCGGCCAGATCCGCGAGACCCTGTCGAATGCTGCCGCTCGACGACCTGATCGTGCTGGATTTCTCGACCCTGCTGCCGGGTCCGCTCGCCAGCCTGTTTCTCGCCGAGGCCGGGGCCGAGATCATCCGGATCGAGCGTCCGGGCGGCGAGGACATGCGCCGGTTTCCGCCACGCTTCGGCGAGACCTCGGCGCCCTTCGCCGTGCTCAACCGCGGTAAGGCCAGCATCGAGATCGACCTGAAAGAGAGCGACGCGCTGGCGCGGCTGACGCCGCTGATCGCGCGCGCCGACATCCTGATCGAACAGTTCCGGCCCGGTGTGATGGAGCGACTTGGCTTCGGCTATGCGGCGCTGAAGGCGCTCAACCCCCGACTGATCTATTGCTCGATCAGCGGCTATGGCCAGACCGGGCCGCGCGCCCACGAGGCCGGCCACGACATCAACTACCAGGCGATCGGCGGCCTGCTCGGCCAGTCGCTCAAGCGCGGCGAGCCGCCGCCGCTGCCGCCCGCGCTCGTAGCCGACATCGGCGGCGGCACGATGCCGGCCGTGCTCAACATCCTCCTCGCTTTGCGCCAGCGCGAACGCAGCGGGGCAGGCTGTCATCTCGACATCGCGATGAGCGACGCGATGCCGGCCTTCTGCTGGTACGGATTGGCTCAGGGACAGGCGAAGGGGCGCTATCCGCTGGGCGGGGAGGGCGAACTCACCGGCGCGACGCCGCGCTACGGCCTCTACACCACGCAGGACGGCTGGTTTCTCGCCGTGGGGGCGCTCGAACCGAAATTCTGGGAGACATTCTGCGACGCCATCGCGCTCGATCCCGCCTTGCGCCGCGACCGCGACGATCCCGACGCGACGCGCACCGCGATCGCCGCGATCATCCTGACGAGGCCGGCTGAACACTGGCGCGCGCTGCTCGAGCCGCGCGACTGTTGCTGCACTGTCGTGCGAACCTTGGAAGAGGCGATGGCCGACCCGCATTTGACCGCGCGCGGCCTGCTCGATGCACAGGCCGAAGAGCCAGGCGGCATGCGGCTGGTCTCGACGCCGCTGCCGCTCGCACCGGTCTTTCGCGAGAAGGCCGAGGCGCTGCGACGGGTGGCGGCCGTCGGGGCCGACACAGTGCGGCTGCTTGGCCGATCCGAAACGGATTGAGCGGCCCTCAGCCCGTCATGCCGCCAGCTAGCCCCTGCCGCATCACGAGCCTCCGCAACGGCGCAATCCGCGACAGGGCCAGCAGGCCTGCGCCACGCACGAGGTCGGCCGGCATCAGATCGGTCAGGAGGGTCCGGTTCAGCGCATCAACCGCTCCAGTGCGCAGGCGCACATCGGTCTGACGCGCCTTGTCATAGACCGTCATCGCCGGCGCGGAACCCGGATCGGCCTCGCCACGCAGCGCCTCCCGCAACGCCGCGACATCGCGCAGCCCGAGATTGAGCCCCTGCGCGCCGATCGGCGGAAACACATGCGCGGCTTCGCCAATCAACGCCATCCGGCCGGCGGCAAAGCGGTCCACGGAAAGACCGCCCATCGGAACCCGGCCGCGCGGCCCGTCGAGCGCCATAGCGCCGAGCAGCGAATGCGTCTGCGTCTCGACACGGCGCGCGAACGCGATGTCGTCAAGCGCCGCGACCTGATCCGCCTCGGCTGGATCGAGCATCCAGACCAGCGACGAACGCCGGCCGGGCAGGGGCACCAGTGTGCACGGACCCTTGCGCGTATGGAATTCCGTCGAGGTCTCGCGGTGGTCGCGGCGATGCGACAGGATCGCCGTCAGCGCGACCTGCGGATAAAGCCAGTCGCGTGCGACGATGCCCGCCGCCTGCCGCACGCGCGACTGCCGGCCATCGGCCCCGATGACGAGACGGGCGCTCGCCGGTGCAAAGCCTTCACCCGAGACGATCGCGCAATTATCGTCGGCCTCGATGCCCGAGACGAGGCCCGGCACCAGCGTGATCGCATCATGGTCTGCCAACCGCGCCGCCAGCGCCGCGACCAGTTCGGCATTCTCGATATTCCAGCCGAAGGCTTCGAGCCCGACCTCGGAGGCGCGAAACTCGACCGGCGGCTGGCGAAACAGGCTGCCGGTATCATCGACGAGCCGCATCACGGCCAGCGGCGCGGCCTTGTCGAAGAGTGCGGTGGTAACGTCGAGCGTCTGCAGCAGGCGCCACGAAGCGTCGAGCAGGGCAACTGTACGGCCATCGCGCGGCGCGGCTGGATTACCCATGACGCTCACGCGCCAGCCATCCTGAGCCAGCGCGAGCGCCGCAACCAGGCCGACCGCACCTGCACCGACGATGGCGATATCGCTGTCTGGAGAAATCGAACCCATGGCTTTGGCTAGCGCAAGATCGCAAACTTGGCCATTGACCGACTTGCCGCAGGAACGCGCTTCCCAAGACGACTTGCGAATTCACCAGACCGGCAAGGCGTCGCGCGACGTTGCAACAACCGCAGCCTGACCCATATGGTCCGCCATCAACGACAGGGAGTTCAACTCATGGTCAAGGCCATCCGCGTTCACAAGGTCGGCGGACCCGAAGTGCTGCAATGGGAGGATATCACGCTGCCTGCGCCGGGCGCCGGCGAGATGCTGGTCAAGAACCGCGCCATCGGCCTGAACTTCATCGACACCTATTTCCGAACCGGGCTTTACCCGGTCGCGCAGATGCCCTTCGTTCCCGGCAATGAGGCGGCAGGCGAGGTCTTGAGTGTTGGGCCTGGCGTCACCGAGTTCAAGGCCGGCGACCGCGTGGCCTATGTCGCGGGTCTCGGCTCCTATGCCGAGGAGCGCATCGTCACGGTCAACACCGCCGTCGCGCTGCCTGACGCCGTGTCCTTCGAGGCCGCCGCCAGCATGATGCTCAAGGGGCTGACGGCCGAGTACCTGCTGCACCGCACCTACAAGGTGAAGCCGGGCGATACGATCCTGGTCCATGCCGCCGCCGGTGGCACCGGGCTGATCCTGTGCCAGTGGGGCAAGGCGCTGGGCGCGACCGTGATCGGCACCACCGGTTCCCAGCAAAAAGCGGATCTCGCCAAGGCGCACGGGGCCGACCACATCATCCTCTATCGCGAAGAGGATTTCCCCGCCCGCGTCAAGGAAATCACCGGCGGCAAGCTTTGCGCCGTCGTCTATGACGGCGTCGGCAAGGATACCTTCCTGCCGTCGCTCGACTGCCTGCAGCCCTTCGGCCTGCTGGCGAGCTTCGGCAATGCGTCGGGCCCGGTTGAGCCGTTCAATCTCGGACTGCTCGGACCCAAGGGCTCGCTTTACGTCGCGCGCCCGACGCTGTTCACCCACATCGCCAAGCGCGAGACCATGGTCGAGATGGCGGCGAACCTGTTCGGCGCCGTCGCCTCCGGCAAGGTCACCGTGCCGGTCAACGCGACGTTTGCGCTGCAGGATGCAGCCAACGCCCATCGCGCGCTCGAAAGCCGCGGGACCACGGGTTCGACGGTGCTGCTGCCCTGAGGATGACGCAGCGGCGAAATCTCGCCGCGTTTTGCGGCTAGGCCAAGACCTTGCCCGGCGGCGCGTCGGGCAAGGCACGGCAGGGAGCGGAACGTCGGGATGAAGTGGCTTGCGCTGATGCTGGCGGCGATCCTGGCGCTTGGCGGCGGCGCGACGGTCGCCCCGCAAGGTGTCCGGCACTGGCAGCTTCTCGATGCGGCCGACGACCCCGTCGCGCTGTCTCGCCTGCGGCTCGACGAGACGCTGACCGCGCAGCGCGTCGCCGCCGAAATCGAGACGGCGCTCGCGGCACGCGATATCGAGCTCGCCGAGAGCTTCGTCGCGCTTGCGACGGAGCGCGACCTTGCCGTTGCGCCCCAACAGCGTGAGCGTATTGCCAAGCTCAACGACGCTGGCATCGCCAACGCGATCGAGGATTTCGGGCACGGTTTCCTGAATGGTGACCGCGAAGGCGGCGCGGCCTTCGCCGGAGCGCTGGCGGGCGACATCGCAGGCGTCGGCGACCTGCGCGATCTCGCCAGCGAAGGTCGCAAATGGCTCGGCGGCGAGGTCGCCGACCCGACCGTTCTGGCGCTCGCGGCAGCGGGCCTCGCGCTCAGCGCCGCGACCTGGATCAGTCTCGGCGGCGCGCTGCCGGCCCGCAATGGCCTGAGCCTCGTCAAATCCGCGAGCAAGGCGAGGCTCTTGTCGCCCGCTCTGACCGCAAGCCTGACACGCGCCGCCGTCCAGGCCGTCGATCGCCCGGCCTTGAGCGCGAGCATGGCTGCCGCCTCGCGTCTCGACATCGCCGCCGCGCGCGCCGCGGCTGGCGGCGTCGTCAGGCCGGTCGCGATGGCGCGCCTGACCGCACTCGGGCAGGATGCCGGCGCACTTTATGCCCGCACCGGCCAGCGCGGTCTGCGTCAGGTGCTCAGCATCGCCGACGACGCCGGCGATATTCGTCGCGCCGCGACGCTCGCCACCGCCAAAGGCTCGACCCTGCGGGCCACGCTGAAGGTGCTCGGCCGGGGCGCGCTGGTGCTGGGCGCATTCAGCCTGACGGCCTTCGGCTGGATCGTCGCCCTGATCGGCTATGCGCTGGCGCTCGCCATGCTGGCGCAGCGCCTCGGCTGGTGGCTCGGCCGCGCTGTCGCCCCCCGGCGCATCGCCGTCGCCTGACCCTGCAAAAATTTCGCACGGGGCTTTGAACCCGCCGCCCCGTCCCCGCGACCAATGGGGGTCAGCACATGCTGATCCTCATTTTCAGGGAGACAGGTCATGAACCGGACCATTCGTTTCACGGGGCTCATCCTGGCCTCGCTCACCATTTCGACAGTCGCCATGGCCCAGCAGGGCGGCGGCAATGGCGGTGGCCGTGGCGGCGATGGCGGCAACGGTGGTGGTGGCAATGCCGGTGGCGGCGATCCGTCGATCCTTCAGGTGCTGCGCGAGAACGAAGTGTCGAAGGCGCGCCTGACCCGGGCGGTCGAGCGTCGCGCCAGCCCCAACTGCATCACCCATGTCTGCGCCGAGCCGCCGCCGCGTCAGCCGCCGGTCATCCGGCGCCATATGGCTTCCGCCGATGCCGCCTGCGCCGGTGGCGAGGTCTTCGCGGTACGCAGCCGCAGCGGCGAGATCATCCGCTACTTCTGCGAGACGCCCTGAGGCCTTCAGACCGCGATGCCGTGCAGGTCATAGGCGTCGGCGCGCTCGATCTTCACCGTGACGATGTCGCCGGCCCTGAGCGGCCGGCGGCTCGCGACGTGAACCGAGCCGTCGATCTCGGGCGCATCCCATTTCGAGCGGCCCTTAGCGACCGTTGGGCCGACCTCGTCGATGATGACTTGAATGCGCTTGCCAACGCGATTCTTGATGATCCGAGTGCTGATCTCGGCCTGCGCCTTCATGAACCGGTGCCAGCGCGCCTCTTTCTCCTCCTCCGGGACCAGCGGGAGGCCGAGATCGTTGGCGGGCGCACCTTTGACCGGCTCGTATTTGAAGCAACCGACGCGCTCGAGCTTCGCTTCCTTCAGCCATTCCAGCAGAAACCGCACGTCCTCCTCGGTCTCGCCGGGGAAGCCGACGATGAAGGTCGAGCGGATCGCCAGATCGGGACAGATCGAGCGCCATTTCGCGATCCGGTCGAGCGTCCTGTCCTGATGAGCCGGGCGTTTCATCGCTTTGAGAACGCTGGGAGAAGCGTGCTGGAAGGGGATGTCGAGATAAGGCAGGATCAGGCCTTCCTGCATCAGCGGGATGACCTCGTCGACATGCGGGTAGGGGTAGACGTAATGCATGCGCACCCACACCCCCATCTGCCCGAGCTCGCGCGCAAGCTCGAAGAAGCGCGTGCGGACCTCGCGATCCTGCCACATCGACGGCTGGTATTTGATGTCGAGGCCGTAGGCGCTGGTGTCCTGCGAGATCACCAGCAGCTCCTTGACGCCGGCCTTGACCAGCTTCTCTGCCTCGCGCAGCACCTCGCCGATCGGCCTTGAGACCAGATCGCCACGCAGCTTGGGGATAATGCAGAAGCTACAGCGGTTGTTGCAGCCCTCTGAAATCTTCAGATAGGCGTAGTGGCGCGGCGTCAGCTTGATGCCCTGCTCGGGCACGAGATCGACGAAGGGATCGTGGCGCGGCGGCACAGCCTGATGCACCGCCGAGACGACGCTCTCATAGGCCTGCGGACCGGTGATCGCGAGCAGGTTGGGGAAGCGGTCGCGGATCTGCTCGGGCTCGGCGCCCATGCAGCCGGTAACGATGACCTTGCCGTTTTCCGACATCGCCGCACCGATCGCCTCCAGCGATTCAGCCTTGGCGGAGTCGAGGAAGCCGCAGGTGTTGACGATCACCAGGTCGGCGCCCGCATGGCTCTTGCTGAGCTCATAGCCCTCCGAGCGCAGCGAGGTGATGATGCGCTCGGAATCAACCAGCGCCTTCGGGCAGCCCAACGAAACGAACGAGATTTTCGGCGCGACGGCGTTCATCGGCGATCAGACTCTGGAACGGAAAGGAATGGGTGCGGCAAGGCCGGCACGATCGCGCCTCTTTGATCCTTTTCCGTCGGATTTGCAAATTCGACGAGGCTCGCGCGGAAGGCGCGAAATAAAATGAACGGCAGATGAACCTGTTTCGGGTCCGGCGCGACCAATCGAGGTCAGCAACCGCTCGGGCGCAGCGCCCGGCACAAAAAACAGGAGCCCATCATGTTCGCCACGACGACGTTGAAGATCGCCAGCATCGCTTTCCTCGCCCTCGCTGCGGCGAGCGCCGCCAGAGCCGAAGGCGGCGGTGGCAACGGCGGCGGTGGTGGCAATGACCGCATCAAGGAATACGAGCAGCGGGCGCGGATGAACAGAATGGCGCTGCTGCGCGCCAATGGGGCCGGGAGCTACGCCGAAGGCATTCTGCCGGATGGCACCCGCATCCGCTCGACCAGCATCGGCGATGGCGACCGCGTCGTCCGGACGACGACGCCGGACGGCCTCGTCACAGAAGGTATCCGTCCGAAGGGCCAGAAAGCCAACGCCAGGGGCGCTTCCAGCCGCACCGTCTACAATCCCGATACCGGGATCACGAGCACCTTCACCCGCTACGAGGATGGCTCCACCATCGGCGTCCACGTCGACCGCTACGGCAACCGCGCAACCTCGACCAGCATGCGGCCCAACTGATATGGGCCGGCCCGGAGCGGGTTCAGCCCGCTCCGGTCGCCACGGGCCGTTCGGGATCCTGCGTCCAGTCGGTCATCGAGCCGTCATAGAGCGCAACCTCGTCGCGCCCCAGAACCTCCGACAGAGCAAACCAGTTCAGCGCCGCCGTGTGGCCGGTGTTGCAATAGGAGATTACCGGCCCGTTCGGCACACCGCTGAACAATGCAGTGAGTTCGCTTGGGGGCCTGAGCCTGCCGGTCGCTGGATCGAAACCTTGCGTATAATCGCGTGAGATCGCACCCGGGATATGGCCCGCCCGCGTCGCTTCGGCAGCCTTTTCCGCTCCTTCAAAATAGCTCTTCGAGCGCGCATCGACCAATGTCGCAAGCTTGCTGCGCGAAGCGACGAAGGTCGCGTCTGTGTTGCTGCGCAGACGCTGCTGCATCACGATCGGATACGAGCCTGCCGATTTCGGCGCGGAGGCGCCAGCCTCCACCGGGCGCGATGCGTCGGCGGTCCATGCCCTGAAGCCGCCATCGAGAATAGCCTGCTGGCCATGGCCGATCAGCTTCAGCGTCCAGTAGACGCGCGCTGCCGCCGCGAAATCGGTCGCGCTGACACCGGCGGGCACGATCACCACATCGTCATTCGGCCTGATGCCGAGGCGTCCCGCCAGTTCGCCGAGATGCGCGAGCGGCGGCAGCATGCCCGGCGCATTGCCGACCTTGGCGCGCCAGCCATCCGCGACATAGTCGGAATGTACAGCACCGGGAATATGGCCGGCTTCATAGGCCGCCTCGCCGCCGCCATCGACCGAGGAGCGGATATCGATGATGACCAGATTGTCGTCGCCGAGCCGGGCGGCGAGCGCGTCGGGCGAGATCAATCCTGAGAATTCGGTTTCGCTCATTCGGCTGCTGCCTTCTGCACATCGTCGATCAAATCGATCGCGTAGGTCATCTCGGCCGTCGCGCCGAGCATGATCGAAGCCGAACAGTATTTTTCCTTCGACAATGTGACGGCCCGCTCCGCCTTGGCCAGCGAGAGCCCGCGTCCGGTGATGCGATAGGTGAGATGGATTTTGGTGAACACCTTCGGGACTTCGGTCGCGCGCTCCGCCTCGACCTCGACATCGCAGCCGGTGACCGGCTCGCGGCCCTTCTGCAGAATCTGGACGACGTCGAAGCCGGTGCAGCCGGCGAGCCCGATCAGCAGCATCTCGAGCGGCCGGATGCCGATATTGCGCCCGCCATATTCGGGCGCGCCGTCCATGATCACGGAATGGCCGCTGCCGGCCTCGCCCATGAAGGCCATGCCCTCGACCCAACGCGCGCGCGCTTTCATCTCTCACTCCCATGCAAATCAGTTGCAGGCAGGCTAGCGGCTCGGCGTCGCGCAGGCGAGGGGGCCGCGCTCTACGCCGCCGCGAACAGGCTGCCATGCGTGATCCGCAGCCGGATGCGCTCGCCGATCGCCGGTGAAACCTGGCTCGCCAGATCGACGTCGAGCCGCTTCGCCAGTCCCTGCACCGCGACCTCGGCCCGGCGCAGCGGACCGTTGCGACGCACATGCTCGACCACGC
Organism: Allobosea sp. P2_A10; assembly: GCF_056405115.1. Taxonomy (NCBI): domain Bacteria; kingdom Pseudomonadati; phylum Pseudomonadota; class Alphaproteobacteria; order Hyphomicrobiales; family Alloboseaceae; genus Allobosea; species Allobosea sp. P2_A10. The sequence goes on from NZ_JBFUCS010000014.1 coordinate 113,065, forward strand.
CGGGCAAGGCCAGAGGCATGTCGTCGACGATGCGCAGATGCTGCGGCCGGACATAGAGCGAAGCCTTTCCGCTCTGGTTCTGCAAGAGGCCGCCGAGCACCGGCCGGTCGCCGAAGAAGGCCTGGCTGCCGACGACCTTGACCGGCAGCTTGTTCACCTCGCCGAGGAATTCGCAGACGAAGGGTGTCGCCGGGTGGTCGTAGACATCGTCGGGCGAACCGACCTGCTCGAGCTTGCCGTCGTTCAGGATGGCGACCCGGTCGGCGAGTTCGAGCGCCTCTTCCTGATCATGCGTCACGAACACGGTGGTGTGGCCGGTACGCCGGTGCAAATCGCGCAGCCAGGCGCGCAGATCCTTGCGAACCTTGGCGTCAAGCGCCCCGAAGGGCTCGTCGAGCAGGAGCACGCGCGGCTCGATCGCCAGCGCCCGCGCCAAGGCGACGCGCTGGCGCTGGCCGCCCGAAAGCTGACTCGGATAACGCTTCTGCAGACCCGGCAACTGCACGAGTTCGAGCAGTTCGCCGACGCGCCTGCGGATGTCGGTGGCGTCGGGCCGGTCATGGCGCGGCCGCGACTTCAACCCAAAGGCGACATTCTCGGCGACGCTCATCGTCCTGAACAGCGCATAGTGCTGGAAGACGAAGCCGATCCGCCGGTCTCGCAGCGTGAGATCGCGCATATCGGTCTCGCCGAAGAGGACACGGCCATTGTCGGCCTGTTCGAGCCCGGCGATCAGCCGCAGCAGCGTCGTCTTGCCCGAGCCGGAGGGGCCAAGCAGCGCGACGAGTTCGCCGGGCTGGATGTCGAGCGAGACGCCGCGCAAGGCCGCAAAGGCCTCGAAGCGCTTCTCGATGCTCTCGATGGTGACGGCAACAGACATGCAGGCTTTCCCGATCAGTGGCTGCGGCTGGCGGCGATGGCGTCGGCGAAGCGCCATTCCAGCAGGGTCTTGAGCGCAAGCGTCACGAGCGCCAGCCCCGCCAGCAGCGAGGCCACAGCGAAAGCCGCCGCGCTCATGTATTCGTTGTAGAGAATCTCGACATGCAGCGGCATCGTGTTGGTCAGGCCCCTGATCTTGCCGGAAACGACCGCGACCGCGCCGAACTCGCCCATCGCCCGGGCGTTGCAGAGCAAAACGCCATAGAACAGGCTCCACTTCACGTTCGGCAGCGTGATCGTCAGGAAGACGCGCCAGCCCGATGCGCCCAGCGTCAACGCCGCTTCCTCGTCTGCCGAACCGAGCGACTGCATGTGCGGGATCAGTTCGCGCGCGACGAAGGGGAAGGTCACGAACACCGTCGCCAGCACGAGACCGGGCAGTGCGAAGACGATTTGGATGTCGTGCTCCTTTAGCCAGGCGCCGAAATAGCCCTGCGCCCCAAAAAGCAGCACGAAGACCAGGCCCGAGATCACCGGCGACACCGAGAAGGGCAGGTCGATCAGGCTGATCAGCAGATTTTTACCGCGGAACTGGAATTTCGCGATCGCCCATGCGGCGCTGATTCCGACCACGACATTGAACGGCACCGCGATCGCAGCGACCAGCAAAGTCAGCCGGATCGCGGCCAGCGCATCAGGTTCGGTGACGGCGTCGCGATAGGCGGCCCAGCCGCGCGCGCTGGCCTCGACGAAGACCGACAGCAGCGGCAACAGCAGGAAAAGCGCCAGAAAGCCAAGCGAAAGCGCAATCAGCAGCCCCCGCACCAGCAGGCTTTCGCTGCGGACGCGATGGACGTCGTGGCGGGCCCCGCGATCAGCCTGCGGTGCTGGTAGAGCGAGATCAGACATCGCCGAACCTCCGGCGCGCCCGCGCCTGGATCAGGTTCACCGTCAGGATGAGCAAGAAAGCGATCAGCAACATTATCGTCGCGACCACGGCCGCGCCGGCATAGTCGAACTGCTCCAGCCGGATCACGATCAAAAGCGGCGCGATCTCCGACACCATCGGGATATTGCCGGCGATGAAGATCACCGAGCCGTACTCGCCTACCGCCCGCGCAAAGGCCATCACGAAGCCCGTCATCAGCGCCGGCATCACCGGCGGCAGAACCACGCGCAGGATCGTCCGCAGCCGGCTCGCGCCGAGCAGGGCGGAGGCCTCCTCGACATCGCCCTGCATCTCCTCCAGCACYGGCTGTACGGTACGAACCACGAAGGGCAGGCCGACGAAGATCAGCGCCACCATTACGCCGAGCGGCGTGTAGGCGATCTTGATATCGTAGGGAGCAAAGAAGCCGCCCACCCAGCCATTGGGCGCGTAGATCGCCGCCAGCGAGATCCCGGCCACCGCCGTCGGCAGCGCGAAGGGCAGATCGACCGCCGCATCGATGAAGCGACGGCCAGGAAACTCGTAGCGCACCAGCACCCAGGCCAGGATCATTCCGAAGACGGCGTTGACGCAGGCCGCAAACAGCGCGCCAAGGAACGACAGCCGCAGCGCTGCCAGCGTGCGCGGCGAGGTCGCTACCGCCCAGATGTCGGCCGGGCCTGCGCTGGCCGCCTTCACGAACAGCGCCGCAAGCGGCACCAGAACGATCAGCGACAGGGCCGACAGCGTGATGCCGAGCGAAAGCCCGAATCCCGGCAGGATGCTGTGCTCGCGCCAGCGCAGGGTCGCGGCTGCCGCCATCGCTCAGCGCGCCGGCTTGTAGAGCTGGTCGAAGGTGCCACCATCCCCGAAATGGGTCGGCTGCGCCTTGGCCCAGCCACCGAAGGCGGCGTCGATAGTGACGAGTTCGACCTTGGGGAAGTTCGCGATATCTTTTGCTTCCGCCGCTTCGGGATTGCGTGGGCGATAGAAGTTCTTCGCGATGATGGCCTGAGCCCTCGGCGTGTAGAGGAATTCGAGATAGGCCTGCGCTTGTTCGCGGGTGCCTTTCGCATCGACATTAGCGTCGACCAGCGCCGCGGGCGGCTCCGCCAGGATCGAAAGGCTCGGCACGACGATATCGAACTTGTCGGCTCCGAACTCCTTCTGCGCGAGGAAAGCCTCGTTCTCCCACGACAGGAGAACGTCGCCGATTCCGCGCTGGGTGAAGGTGGTGGTCGCGCCGCGCGCGCCGGTGTCGAGCACCGGGACATTGGCGAGCAGCTTGCCGATATAGTCGCGCACCTTGGCCTCGTCCTTGCCAAAGGCCTTCTCGGCATAAGCCCAGGCGGCGAGGTAGTTCCAGCGCGCGCCGCCGGATGTCTTCGGGTTCGGCGTGATGATCTGCAGGCCGGGCTTCGCCAGATCGCCCCAGTCCTTGATTGCCTTCGGATTGCCCTTGCGGACAAGGAACACGATCGTCGAAGTGTAAGGCGAAGAGTTGTGCGGCAGGCGGCTCTGCCAGTTCTCCGGGAGCTTCTTCGCGCGCTGGGCGATGGCGTCGATATCGCCGGCGAGTGCAAGCGTCACGACATCGGCGTTGAGCCCGTCGATCACGGTGCGGGCCTGTGCCCCGGAACCGCCATGGGACTGCCGGATCGTGGTGATCTTCTTGCCGCTCTTCGCGTTCCATTCGGCGATGAAGGCGGCGTTGAGGTCGCGATAAAGCTCGCGCGTCGGGTCATAGGATACGTTCAGAAGCTCGGTCTGGGCGCGGGCCCCGGCCACGACGCCAAAGCAAAGCGAGAATGCGCCAAGGACGAGACCGACCTGCAAAAGGCGGTGAAGGCGAGGTCGCTTCATCTCAGGGCTCCGTTGCGATCAAAGCCGGATTTCTCGAGAGAAACGCCGCGCTTTAGTTCTGAATAACAAACGAAACGTACTGAATTATCGTCCTCGCCTCAACGGCGCGCTGCAATGCGCCTTTTCCAAACTTCGATGTCCTGAGAGAAAACGCATCTCCCTGACAAGCGTTCCGATCGGCTTTGGCCAATTCCGGCTGGGCAGATCGCAGATCAGATTCGCCCCCAAATCAGGCGGAAATCCGAGCGGCTCCGGAGCGAGTCAGGCCCGCATCCGCCCCGGCAACGCCACGGCCGCGGTCGCAACGCCCAACGCGAATCCGACCATGACCAGAACCGGCCCCTTTTCCGGCAGATCGCCGAGCAGATCGGGCAGGCTCGCGATAGTGCCGGCGACCCGCGCCTCGTCGGGGCGCGTCGCGCCGAGCATGGCGATCGCCGGCGTCTGCGGATCGAGCCCAGCCTCGACGGCGCGGTCGCGGAAGGCCGCCAGCGTCGCGCGCGGCATGTAGATCACCGTGGTGGCGTGGCGGTCGGCCATCGCCTGCCAGTCGAGATCATCCGGCAATTGCCCGTTGCGGGCATGGCCGGTGACGAATTGCAGCCGGCGGGCGTGGTCGCGATGGGTCAAAGAGATGCCCAGCGCCGCCGCAGCGCCCTGAGCCGCCGAAATGCCCGGTACGATCGCAACCGGAATGCCGGCCGCCGCGCAGGCTTCGATCTCCTCGCCGGCGCGTCCGAAGATGCCGGGATCGCCGCTCTTGAGCCGGACGACATGCTTGCCCTGGCCCGCCAACGATACCATCATCGCGTTGATGTCGTCCTGCTTGCAGGATGGGCCGTGGCCGGTCTTGCCAACGAGCATGCGTTTGGCTTCGCGCCGGGCCAGTTCCAGCACGCCGGCCGAGACGAGATCGTCATAGAGAATGATGTCGGCGCTCTGGAGTGCGCGGATCGCCTTCAGCGTCAGCAGTTCGGGGTCGCCGGGGCCCGCCCCGACGAGCGTGACGCGGCCGACGCCGTCATGCTCGCTCTCGATCCGCCCGAGCGCTGCAAAGAGCGCATCCTGGTCCTGCGCATCGGGCCGGCGCTCCGGTGCAGACATGGCGCGGCTGGTGAATGTCTCCCAGAAGGCGCGACGCAGCGAAAAGGGCAGTTCGCGTGCCTGAACCGCCGGCCGCCAGTCCTTCGCCGCCTGCGCCCAGCCCTTGAGCCCGGTCGGCAGCAGCGCCTCGATCTTGGCGCGGATCGCCTGCCCGAACACAGGCGCGGCGCCGTCGGTCGAGATCGCCACGATCAAGGGCGAGCGGTTGACCAGCGAACCGAAGGCGAAATCGCAGAATTCCGGCTTGTCGACGACATTGACCGGAACCCCGGCCTGTCGCGCGGCGGCCACGAAGGCGTGGGCCTCGTCATGATCCTCGATATCGGCGATGGCGAGCGCGGCGCCGTCGAGATCGTCGGCCTGCCACGCCCGGGGCAGGGCGGTCACGCGCCCAGCCGGCGGATTCGCAACGAGCGGCTCAAACAGTTCGACAGCGCCGCTGGCGAACACATGCAGTTCCGCGCCGGCCGCCGCCAGCAGTTCAGCCTTCCAGAGCGCGCCTTCGCTGCTGCCCGCAAGCACGACCCTGCGGCCTTCCAGCTTGTGGAACAGCGGCAGCGTCGCCAGCGCCTCGATACGGCGCGCGGTCGTCGGCTCTGGTCGTCTCGTGCTCATCGTGTCGCTACGGCCGCCTTGATCGCGTTGGTGCGGGGCTCGCCCGCTGCCGGGGGCGTCAACAGCCAGAAGCCCGCCAGCGCCACGATGATAAGGCGAAAGCAAAGATCGAACCAGCGCTCATGAGGTTGAGCGGGCAGAACATCCGCGATCTCGCTGTTCATGCTGTCCTCCTTCAGTTCACGACCCATGGCGTCACGATGCCGCGGCGCGGTTGACGCAGCGCGCGGCGCGGCGCTGGTCCAGGATGTTGCGGCTGTCGCCATAGCCACGCTGATAGCCATGGCTGATCTGGCGGACCGCCCTCAGCCATTGCTCGACAGGCTGGCGCGCGGCGCTCGTCTGCGGCAGTTCGATTTCGTCGAAGCCGCAGGCCAGCGCATAGGCGAACTGATCTGCGATCAGCGGCCCGCTCGCCCGCAACGTTCCCGTGAAACCGTGATTTCGGATCAGCCTGGCGAGGCTGAAGCCGCGTCCATCCGAATAGGCGGGGAACGTGATCGCGATCAGCGACAATTGCCGCAACACCAGCTTGAGTTCGGCAATGCGGATATTGTTGGGAATGACGACGCCGATGCGCTGATCGCGCGTCTTCTGCGCCAGGGCATCGGTCAGCGCATCCCATGGCACGAGCGCATGCGAGAGATTGTCTATCGCAGCGCCCTCGGTGCGCGTCCACGCGTCGGCCTTGGCGCCGGTCCGGTCAAGCAACGGCATGGGCGACCTCCTGGAAAGCGGCCTTGAAGGGCGACAGCCCGATGCGGCGAACGTTCTCGATGAAGCTCTCGCCTTCGGAACGCTCAGCCAGATAGACGTTGACGATCCGCTCGATTGCGTCTGGAACATCCTCGGCGGCGAGGCCCGGACCGAGGATCTCGCCGATTGCGGCGTTCTCGGTCGCGTCGCCGCCAAGCGTGATCTGGTAGGATTCGATGCCGCGCTTTTCCAGGCCGAGAATGCCGATATGGCCGACGTGGTGATGGCCGCAGGCATTGATACAGCCGGAAATCTTGATATTGAGCTCGCCGATCGTCTTCTGCCGGCTGTCATCGGCGAAGCGATGCTGGATCGCCTGCGCGATCGGAATCGAGCGTGCGGTGGCGAGCGCGCAATAGTCGAGGCCGGGGCAGGCGATGATGTCGGTGATCAGCCCGATATTGGCTGACGCTAGCCCGGCCTCTCCGAGCCGCTGCCAGATCGCGAACAGGTCGCGCTGCCGCACATACGGCAGCACGAGGTTCTGCGCATGGGTAACGCGCAACTCGCTCTGCGAATAATGTTCGGCCAGATCGGCGGCGAGCCGCATCTGGTCGGAGGTCGCATCGCCCGGCGCCTGTCCGATCGGCTTGAGCGAGATCGTCAGCGCGGCGTAACCCGGCGCCTTGTGCGGGGCGGTATTGACCTCGACCCAGCGGGCGAAGACGGGGTTCGCCGCCTTGGCCGACTCCAGCACGCGGCTTTCCGCTGGCAGCGACTCCAGCGCGGGTGGCGCGAAATAAGCCGCGATCCGCGCCGTCTCCGCGGGGTCGGCGTTCACCGAGGGCCCGTCGAGCCGGGCGAACTCCTCCTCGACACGGCGCGAGAACTCCTCGACGCCGATCTCATGGACGAGGATCTTGACCCTGGCCTTGTACTTGTTGTCGCGCCGGCCTTCGAGATTATAGACCCGCATGATCGCTTCCAGATAAGCGAGCAGGTCGGCCTTGGGCAGGAAGTCGCGCACCACCTTGCCGATCATCGGCGTGCGGCCGAGACCTCCGCCGACGCTGACCTCGTAGCAGACGGCCTGGGTATCGGGATGCCGGCGCAGCGCCAAGCCGATGTCGTGCGCCTTGATCACGGCGCGGTCGTGCTCGGCCCCGGTGACCGCGATCTTGAACTTGCGCGGCAGATAGCTGAATTCGGGATGCAAGCTGGACCATTGCCGGATCAGCTCGGCGGTCGGGCGCGGATCCTCGATCTCGTCGGCGGCGACGCCGGCAAAATGATCGGCCGTGACATTGCGGATGCAGTTTCCCGACGTCTGGATGCAGTGCATCTCGACCTCGGCCAGCAGATCGAGAATCGCGGGGACGTCGCGAAGCTTCGGCCAGTTGAACTGCAGGTTCTGGCGCGTTGTGAAATGGCCGTAACCCCGGTCGAAGCGCTCGCCGATCAGCGCGAGCTGGCGCATCTGCTTCGACGACAGCGTGCCGTAGGGAATGGCGATCCGCAGCATATAGGCGTGAAGCTGCAGATAGAGGCCGTTCTTCAGCCGCAGCGGCTTGAACTCGTCTTCGGTCAGCGAACCATCGAGCCGCCGCGCGATCTGGTCGCGAAACTGGGCAACCCGCTCGCGGACGAAGCGCGCATCGAATTCGTCATAGCGATACATGGCTCAGGCCCTCGCCTCTGTCACGATTCCGTCGCCGGCCTGCTTGCCGAGATCGGGGCGGTTGCTGGGGCCGAGCGTCTTGAAGCGCTCGCGAAAATGGCGCGGCACCGGATAGCCGCCTTCCAGCGCCACATCGACGAGATAAGCGTCGACGACGCGATTGCCCGCGAGTTCCGCGGCTGCAAAGGCTTCGAGGCCGGTGGCGGCGGAATCGTCTGCCGCGACCAGCGCAAGTGCGGGATCGCGCGTCCAGCCCAGCACATCGGCCGCACCTGCCGTTGCAAACACGACATCGCCGTCGAGCAGATCGTTCGCCAGCAGAATCGCCGGCAGCGGAACACGTTTGGGATCGGCAGCCATCACGCGGCCTCCGCCAGAGTGAGAGTGAGGCCGTCGAGATCGTCGGACCAGATGATCTGGCAGGACAGGCGCGAGGTGTTCTCGATGAGCGGCAGGGTATCGAGCGCGTCGATCTCTTCGCTGCGGGGCTCGGGCAGGCGGCCGGCCCAGTCCGCGCGCACGACGACATGACAGGTCGCGCAATCGCACGAGCCGCCGCAGACGCCTTCGATACCGACCTTGTAGTCGCGCAGGATTTCCATCACCCGCCAGCCTTCGACGGCTTCGAGGCGATGCGTCAGACCCTGCCGGTCGATGACATTGAGAGTAGCCACTGCGCGCCGCATCCGTTCGTGCTTCCGAACGTTTCAAATAAGCCAGCGCGGCAACCGCTTCAATTCACGTCAGGTAGCGTGATTTTTCTTATTCCCATTGCAAAGAAGGAAATTCATCTTCGCGGCAATCCGAGGTCGGCGGGAAACCGTAGCGATCACATAGCCTTGGAGCTCTATTGGCTCGGCCTGCAGCTTTGCTTCAACCGGCTCAGTGCCGGACCTATGCCGGTGAGGGGAATGACGTCGTAGCCGTTCTTGATCTCCGTCTTGCGGATTCTCAGCAACTTGCCCTTCGCCATCGCCTCGTACAGATCGGGATCGGTATAGATTACCTGATGCGCCCCGCCGAACGGGTTCTTCGAGAATTCGAGCGCCAGTTGGAAATCCCTGCCATCGATCGCCAGCGTGATCGGCCCGTCGAAAAGCGCTCCGGGCACATCGAGGTAGAGCTTGAGCGGCCGCCCGGTCTCGCAACGGATGAAAGCGCAGGCCCAGGCGTCGTCGGTGGATTTCGCGGCGCAGCCCTGAATCGCGCGCCTGCTCTCGCCTGCGAAGATGCTCGGCTTCCACTCCGCGCCGGCCTGGCTCGCCCAGACCAGTCCAAACAGCGTAAGCAGTGAAGCAGTCCGCGTCATTGGCCCCGAGCCGGTTCGTCGACGTCGCAGATCAGCACGATGCATTGCCCTGCTGCAACCATTCCGGCGAACGGTGCGCCCGGGCCTCAGACCAGCCCGCCCAGCCGGTAGCCGACGCCGGGCTCGGTCTCGATCAGCTTCGGCGTCGCCGGATCGTCCTCGAGCTTCTGGCGTAACTGCCCGACGAAGACACGCAGATACTGCACGTCATGCTCATGCGCCGGGCCCCAGACGGCGGTGAGGATCTGGCGATGCGTCAGCACCCGGCCGTTGCCGCCCGCAAGCGACGCCAGCAGGTCGTATTCCTTGGGCGACAGTTTCACATGCGCGCCGTCGCGGCTGACGCGGCGGTTGACGAGATCGATCTCGACATTGCCCGAGACGATCGTCGCCTCCGCGCCCTGTCGTTCGAGACGATGGCGCAGCGCCACCCGCAGCCGCGCCAGCAACTCGCCGACGCCGAAGGGCTTTTCGACATAGTCGTCGGCGCCGGCGTCGAGCGCGTCGATCTTCTCGGTCTCGCGGTCCCTCGCCGAGAGGATGATCACCGGCCCGTCATAGAAGGCGCGCGCCTTGGCCAGCGCCTCCTTGCCGTCCATGTCGGGCAGGCCGAGATCGAGCACGACGGCGTCGGGCGGCTTTCGCGCGATCTCGCGCAGGCCGGCCGCCGCGTCGTCGGCGCGGACATGCTCGTAGCCGGCAGCATCCAGCGCGGGTCCCAGAAAACGGTGAATCTGCGGCTCGTCGTCGATGACGAGAATGCGCGGGCGAAAAGCCGTCACGGCGCGGACCTCGATGCGGCGCTCTCCTTGCGCAGGCTGATCAGGATGCGCGTGCCGCCCTTGCCATCGGGCTTGATCGGGCTCGCCGCCGCGATCCGGCCGCCCATCGCCTCGACGAAACCTTTCGCGATGGCAAGGCCAAGGCCCGCGCCCTTGCCGCGATCGCTCGATTCCTCCATGCGCCTGAATTTCTCGAAGACCCGCTCCAGCTCGGCGGTCGGGATGCCGCGTCCTTCGTCCTCGATCGAGATCACGACATTGCCCCTGTCCTCATAGGCCGCCGTTTCGATCAGCGAGCCGTTCTCGCTATAGGCTATGGCGTTTTCGAGAATGTTGACGAGCGCCTGTTCGAGCAGCGTCGGGTCCGCCCGCACCGCCGAGAGCTCTGCAGGAAAATCGCGCTGGATGCGCCGTGTGTCGAGCCGGCGCGAGACGCGCGCGATCGCGGCCGAAATCACATCGCGGACATCGGTCCAGTCGCGCCGCGTCACCAGCGCGCCGCCTTCCAGTCGCGTCATGTCGAGCAGGTCGCCGACATAGCGGTTGAGCCGCTCGGCCTCCTCGCGGATCGAGAGCAGCAGATCGTCGGCCACAGCCGGCTCGACGCTCTTGCCGAAATCGATCAGCGTCGTCACCGAGCCGAGCACGGTCGCCAGCGGCGTGCGCAGATCGTGGCTGACCGAATTCAGCAGCGCCGCGCGCAGGCGGTCGCTGCGGCTGAGTGCTTCCGCGTCGACGGCCGCGGCCACCAGTTCGGCCCGCTCCAGCGCGATCGCGCCCTGATCGAGCAGCGCCATGGCGAAGCGTTCGTTTTCGGAGCCCAGCAGCGCCTTGGGTTCGAAGCCGACGACGCCCGAACGCGCCCGCACACCCTGCAGCGGCCGGAAGGTCCAGGCGACATTGGGCAAGGTCCCGGTGCCGGCGCCGGCAGGCTCGCCCCGATTCCAGGTCCAGCGCGCCGCCGTCATGTCGGCCGTCGTCAGGTTCTCAAGCTCCGGCGCGCCGGCGAAGGGCGCGATCTCCTGGCCCTGCGGCAGCAGCACGACGATCTTGCCAGCCGTCGCGGCCGAAAGCTGCTCGGCCAGCACGGCTGCGGCATCCTCCTTGCGCGCGGCTCCCGAAAGACGCCGGCTCGCCGCCAGCAGCGCCGTGATCGCCGAGGCGCGCCGTGCCGTCGCCTTGGCCTGGTCGCGGATACGCCCGGTCAGGCCACCCGTGGCCACTGCTGCGACAAAGAAGACGAGGAACGTCAGGACATCGGCGGGATGACCGATCCAGAACGTCAGGCGCGGCTCCAGGAAGAAGAAGTTGTAGGCAAAGGCTGCAAATCCGGCCGCCGTCAGCGCCGGCCAGAGCCCGAAGGCGACGCCCGAACCGAGCACGCTGACCAGAAACAGCATGGCGAGGTTGGCGTTCTCGGTCTGCCGGTCGACCAGCATCGCCAGCCCAACGGCGGCCGCGACCATGACGAGCGCGCCGATCTGACCGCGCCATGCGAAGCTGCCGGGTCTCGCCAGCGTCGCGCGCGGCAGCGGCCCGCTCGCGTTCTCGGTGATGATATGCAGCGCCGCGCCGTTCTGGGCTTCCAGCAGGGCTGGGGCGAGCGAGCGGTGAAACCAGGCGCGCCAGCCCTTGCGGTGAGATTTGCCGACGACGATCTGGGTGACGTTGTTACGGCGGGCATATTCCAGCACGCTGGCGACGAGGTCGTCGCCGGCCAGCACGACATTGGCGGCGCCGAGTTGCTCGGCGAGCTTCAGAGCCTCGACCAGCTTCTGCCCGCGCGCTGTATCGCCATCCGCCTGGTTGGGCCGCTCGACATGCGCCACGGTCCAGGGCGCGTCCATCATCATGTCCGACAGCCTGCGCCCGGCCCGCACCAGCGAGGTCGCCATCGCATCGGGGCCGATCAGCACGAGGATACGTTCGCCGGCAGCCCATGGCCCTTCGACGCCGGCACGCTTCATCGCTTGATTGAGGTGGTCATCGACCGTCTGCGCGGCGCGGCGCAGAGCGAGTTCGCGCAGCGCGGTCAGGTTCTCCGGCTTGAAGAAGTTGTCGGCCGCGAGCCGCGCGGTCTCCGGCAGATAGACCTTGCCGTCGGCCATGCGCTGGCGCAGTTCCGTCGGCGTGATGTCGATCAGTTCGATCTCGTCGGCGCTGCTCAACACACTGTCGGGCACCGTCTCACGCTGGCGCACGCCGGTGATCTTCCAGATCACATCGACGAGGCTTTCCAGATGCTGGACGTTCAGCGTCGTCCAGATATCGATGCCGGCAGCCAGCAGTTCGTCGACATCCTGCCAGCGCTTGGGGTGGCGGCTGCCGGGCGCATTGGAATGGGCGTATTCATCGACCAGCAGCAGACGCGGCTTGCAGGCCAGCGCCGCATCGAGATCGAACTCCATCAGCATGCGGCCATTATGCTCGATCGGCCGGCGCGCCATCACCTCCAGCCCGTCGAGCAGGCCTTCGGTCTCGCGGCGCCCATGCGTCTCGACGAGACCGACCAGCACCTCGCCATGCTCGCTCTGGGCGCGCCGCCCTTGAGTCAGCATCTCGAAGGTCTTGCCGACACCCGGCGCCATGCCGAGAAAAATCTTCAGCCGGCCGCGCTTTCCGCGGCCGGCCTGCGCCAGAAGGGCATCGGGATCGGGGCGACCCTGTTCCCGGAATCGGATCTCGTCGGCGTTCATAGGGTACTATCTTGCATCACGGCTTAGCTTGGGCCTTCGGATAGCGCGCGTCGAGGGCGAGATTGGCGGTCAGCACATTGACGCGCGGCCGGCCGATGAAGCCGAGCAGATAGCCTTGCGTGTTCTGCGCGACGATCTCACCGACCTGAGCCGGCTGTATGCCGCGCGCCTTGGCGATGCGCTCAATCTGCCGGGCCGCATTTTCAGGCGAGACATGCGGGTCCAGCCCCGAAGCGGAAGCCTGCACGGCGTCGGCCGGCAGCGAACCCGCGCCGTCGGCTGCGCGGATCGCCTCGGCGTCGGTCTTGATGCGCGTCGCCAGATCCTCGTTCATCGGCCCAAGATTGGAGCCCGACGAGTTGGCTGCGTCATAGCCGTCTTTGCCGGCGGCGGAGGGCCGGGCGCGCAGATAGGCTTCACCGGCGAAGGTCTGGCCGATCAGCGCGGAGCCGACGATGTCGCCGGAGGCGTTGCGGACCAGCGAGCCTCCGGCTTGGGCTGGAAACATCGCCTGCGACAACCCGGTGACGCCGAGCGGATAGGCGACGCCGAGCAGGAGTGTGAAGAAGACCATCGAGACGATGGCGGGGCGCAGATGGGACCACATGGTCGTTGTCCTTTGATGAGCGATCAGGCGAGCTTCAAGGCTGCGACGATCATGTCGATCAGCTTGATTCCGACGAAAGGCGCGATCAGCCCGCCGACGCCGTAGAGGGTGAGGTTCCGCGAAAGCAGCTTTGCCGCGCCGATCGCACGATAGCGCACGCCGCGCAGCGCCAGCGGAATCAGGGCGACGATGACGAGCGCGTTGAAGATCACGGCCGAAAGGATCGCGCTCTGTGGGCTCGACAACCCCATGACGTTCATCGCGCCGAGCGAGGGCAGGGCGACCACGAACATCGCCGGGATGATGGCGAAATACTTGGCCACGTCATTGGCTATCGAGAAGGTCGTCAGCGCCCCGCGCGTGATCAGCAGCTGCTTTCCAACCTCGACGATCTCCAGAACCTTGGTCGGGTCGGAATCGAGATCGACCATATTGCCGGCTTCGCGCGCGGCCTGGGCTCCCGTCTGCATGGCGACGCCGACATCGGCCTGCGCCAGGGCAGGGGCGTCGTTGGCGCCGTCGCCGCACATCCCGACCAGCCGGCCCTTGGCCTGCTCGGTACGGATGATGCGCAGCTTGTCTTCAGGCGTCGCCTCGGCGAGAAAATCGTCGACGCCGGCCTCCGACGCGATGGCGGCCGCCGTGACCGGGTTGTCGCCGGTGATCATCACCGTGCGCACCCCCATGCGACGCAGATCGGCGAAGCGCTCCTTGACGCCGGGCTTGACCACATCCTTGAGATGGATGACGCCGACCAGCGCGCCATTCTCGCTGACCGCGAGCGGCGTGCCGCCCGAGCGCGCGACCTTGTCGACAGCCTGCCGGATTTCGGCGGGAACCTGGCTTTCCGACAGATCCAGCGTCTTGAGCACGGCCTCGACCGCGCCCTTGCGCCAGCTCTTGCCGTCAGCGTCGAGGCCCGACTGGCGCGTTGTCGCGGTGAACGGGATCGAAGTCGCACCCGCGGGAGCCTGCGCCGTCACGCCCTGATTCCGCGCGAGCTCGACGATCGAGCGGCCCTCGGGCGTTTCGTCGGCAAGCGAGGCCATCAGCGCCGCGCGCAGCGCCGCATCCGGCCGCACGCCGGGCGCCGGCACCACCTCGACCGCCATCCGGTTCCCGAAGGTGATCGTGCCGGTCTTGTCGAGCAGCAGCGTATCGATGTCGCCGGCGGCCTCGACGGCGCGGCCCGACGTCGCCAGCACATTCACCTTGAGCAGCCGGTCCATGCCGGCGATTCCCACCGCGCTGAGCAGACCGCCGATCGTGGTCGGGATCAGCGTCACGAACAGCGCGCCCAGCACCATCGGATCGAGCATCACGCCCGAAAATGCGCCAAGCCCGGTCAGCGTGACGACGGCGATCAAGAAGACCAGCGTCAGGCCGGCGAGCAGCACGGCGAGCGCCAGTTCGTTGGGCGTCTTGCGGCGGTCGGCGCCTTCCACCATCGCGATCATGCGGTCGAGGAAGGACGAGCCCGGCTGCGAGGTGACCCTGACCTTGATCCAGTCGGAGACGACCGTGGTGCCGCCGGTGACGGCCGAGCGGTCGCCGCCGCTTTCGCGGATGACTGGAGCGGATTCGCCGGTGATCGCGGCCTCGTTGACCGACGCGACGCCCTCGATGATCTCGCCATCGGCAGGCACGACGTCGCCGGCCTCGACCAGCACGATATCGCCCGGCGCGAGTTCATGAGCCGGCGTCGGGATCATGGCATTGCGCGAGGCGTCGATGATCAGCTTGGCCTTGGTGGTGACGCGGGTGGCGCGCAGCGAATCGGCCGCAGCCTTGCCGCGCCCCTCGGCGATGGCCTCGGCAAAATTTGCGAAGAGCACGGTCAGCCACAGCCAGACCGCGATCTGGACGGGGAAGCCGGCCGGCTCGCCAGACGAGATGGCGACAATGGCCGAGACCGTGGCGAGGGCCGCGACCACCTCGGTCGCGAGGATCACCGGATTTCCGGCCAGCGCGCGGGGATCGAGCTTGCCCAGCGCGCTCTTGAGGGCCGTCAGGACGACGCCCTGGTCGAACGCGCCGGATTTGGCGAGAGAAATGGACATGGAACGGGTTTCCTTTGTCGGCTCAGCGTGAAGCCGCAGCCGCAAGAAGCTGGAAATGCTCGACGATCGGCCCCAGCGCGAGCGCCGGGAAGAACTGCAGGCCGCCCAGGATCAGGATGATGCCGATGAGCAGGCCGACGAAGAGCGGGCTGTCGGAGGGCAGGGTGCCGGCGGTGGGGCTGAGCTTCGGCTTGGCGGCGATGGCGCCGGCGATGGCGAGCACCGGCACGGCATAGGCGAAGCGGCCGAGCAGCATCGCGATGCCCAGCGTGGTGTTCCACCACGGCGCGTTCGCGGTCAGACCCGCATAGGCCGAGCCGTTGTTTCCGGCGGCCGAGGAATAGGCGTAGAGGATCTCGGTCAGGCCACGCGGACCCTTGTTGAGCAGGCCCTCCAGCGCCACCGGCAGCACGGCCGAGATCGCCGAGAAGCTCAGGATCGCCAGCGGCAGGATCAGCACCGCCAGCATCGCGAACTTGATCTCGCGCGCCTCGACCTTCTTGCCGAGATATTCCGGCGTGCGCCCGACCATCAGCCCGGCGACGAAGACGGCGAGCAGCGCCATCACCACCATGCCGTAGAGGCCCGAGCCGACACCGCCCGGCAGTATTTCGCCGAGTTGGATCATGAACAGCGCCATGCCGCCGCCCAGCGGCATGAACGAGCCATGCATCGAATTGACCGAGCCGTTCGAGGCGCCCGTCGTCTGCGCCGCCCACAGCGCCGAAGCGGCCGGGCCGAAGCGGACCTCCTTGCCCTCCATGTTGGAGGACGCGTCGGAGATGCCGGCCGCGATCAGCGCCGGCTGCGGCGTCAGTGTCTCGGCGGAATAGATCACCGCGGCTGCGACGCCGACCAGCACGACCATCGCGGCCAACAGCGCCCGCGCTTCCCGGCCCGCCCCGGCGACACGCCCGAAGGCGATGACCGTACCAAAAGCGAGCGCGTTCAGCGAGACGACCTCGATCAGGTTGGTCAACGGCGAGGGGTTCTCGAAGGGATGCGACGAGTTGACGTTGAAAATGCCGCCACCGTTGGTGCCCCATTGCTTGATCGCCTCCTGCGAAGCCGTCGGCGCCAGCGAGATCACCTGCTTGGCACCCTCGACAGTCGTGGCGTCCACGCTGGCGAGCAGGGTCTGCGGCACGCCGGCCGCGACCAGAACGAGGGCGGTCACCAGCGAAAGCGGCAGCAGGACGTAAAGTGTGACACGGGTCAGATCGACCCAGAAATTGCCAAGGTTCTCGCCGCGGTCTGCGGCAAAGGCGCGCGAGATAGCGGCGGCGACCGCAAGGCCCGCGCCCGCCGAGACGAAGTTGTGCACGGTCAGCCCCGCCATCTGGCTGAGATGGCTCATGGTCGATTCGCCGCCATAGGACTGCCAGTTCGTATTGGTGACGAAGCTGACCGCCGTGTTGAAGGCGAGATGCGGCGATAGGCCGTCGAAGCCCTGCGGATTGAGCGGCAACAGGTTCTGGAAGCGAAGCTGCAGATACAGCAGCACGAAGCCGACGCCGCTGAATGCAAGCAGCGCGCCGGCGTAGCCAAGCCAGTTCTGCCCCTTCTTCGCGTCGATGCCGAATGCTGCGTAGGACAGCCGTTCGACGGGCTTCAGCACCGGATCGAGCCAGGTGCTTTCGCCCGCCCAGACGCGGCCCATGAAAATTCCGAGTGGCCAGCCCACGGCCACGGTCAAAGCGATCGTCACGACGATCTCGGCCCAGCCCCGCCAATCCATTGCGAGGTCTCCTTTTATGAATGTGAGGTCAGAAGCGGTCGGGGCGCAGCAGCGCGGCGACCATGTAGACCGCAAGCCCGAGGGCCGCAGTCGCGTAAAGCCAGGTCAGCGCCATGGTCGTCAGACCTTGCGCAGAAGCGCGGCATAGGCCCCGAAGAGCGCGAACGCTCCGATGCCAAGCGCGAGATAGAGAATATCGGCCATAAGCCTTGCTCCGGTCAGGTTGGACCGCAGAGATCGCGCCGGAAGGCCTCAAGGGTCGAGCGGGAAGGGCAGGGCGAGGCATAAGGGCGGCGTAAGGATCGCCGAAGAGCAGGCTTGCCAAAGCGGCGGCGCGTCGGCAATGACTTGCGCCAAGCTGGAAGGGTGGCCGAGTGGTTTAAGGCAGCGGTCTTGAAAACCGCCGTGGGTGAAAGCCCACCGTGGGTTCGAATCCCACCCCTTCCGCCAAATGCATTGAAATCATTGATCTAATCGGTCAAATTGTGATTTATCATAACGTCTAGCCTAACGGTCGAATTTGTTTTCACTGGCCGCTCGGCTCAATCCGTATTCCAGAACGATGCCGAAACGCCGTTTGGGGCAGGGCGCTCGCCAGAAACTTCGTCAGGTTGACGCGGTTTCTCCCCCGTCAGCTCAATCCACCGCGCGAACTGTTGATCGCGCTGTCGAGCGAGAACGGCCTGGCCGGCCACAGGTGGGCACCAGTCCGACGCGGCGGCTCGGGGTAGACTATTGCTCCCGTGGCCGTCCACGCGGCTCGCTGGCGACTCCTAGTGTCGCGCCGGCCGGAACCGCGTGCCGCGGGCGCCGGCTTGGATATCGAATGGCAGGCCATGTAGCTCGCCGGAGTCCGTCGGCTGCAGGACACCAATTGCCGCTCGCAATGCCGCGAAAGCCTTCTGCCCGGCCCGCTGCGCCTCGGCGTCGTCGTTCTCGAGCGGCAACGCGATCATGTGCCTGGCGCCCTCGGCGCCTACGCAATCAAGCCGCAGGATCATGCCGTCACCGGCAGCGGCCGGAACGTAATCGCTCGATGTGATTTCCAGGCCGGACCAGCCGATAGGAAGGGCGGGCGCGACGTCGACAGAGCAAAATGAGTTCATGACAGAATCTCCAGCGCCGTGATGGCGCAAGGCAATAAAGCGCTGATGGTAAACGAGAGTCCATAGCAAAACAGGGCCGCAAGCAGATACTAGTCCAGCTTGTCAAGCCACTAATACTGCTTGTCAAGCCTCGCTAGTCTCTCCGTGCAGCGATCTAGCGGTCGCCGTCAACATCGATAGGCTGATGATGATCCATAGGCTGGCCGCCGACATTCCGATATGTGCCAATCTGTATCTTGAAGTACCGGCCGCGCTGTGGGTCTCCTAAACGTCCCCGAGAATTGACACAGCCCGCGTCAAAGCCAATCTCCGCAGGAGCGCTACGGGCGTTGGCGTGGTGCATCGTCAATGCTTGTGGCATCCTCCGCTTGCCGGCTGCCGGAGAATGTGTGGTCGTCGAGCGCTCGAACTCGCGAGGTCCGAATGAACGCGCGCTTTCTATATGCCACCGTGGCGCTTCAGGTCGCGCTATCAGGAGCGGCGCTCGCTCAGGTCAGTGACGATGCCAAATCCTCAAGCATCTGGTTCAACAGCACAGAGAATAAGAGCGTGCTAATGCTCGGACCAGAAAACGAAGAACCCTCAGTTATTACAATTGAATGCTTCAACGGCAAATTAAAAGGAATATACAATAAATATTATGGCGATGGTTCAATAATCCGATTTTCGACGGGCGCCACCGCGATTGATATCAAGAGTCGTTCAACACGTATTATGGGCCAAAATCTCCTCGAATTCTATCCTTCGAACAGTCAGCTTTCGTTTATCCTCACGGAGACGCCAAAGCTTGCGATAGCCGGTCGTTCGGTGATTGACACGGTGCCTAAAAATCCGCGCATTGGCGATCTACCACCTCAGCATGAAGCCGATCAGCCGTGGCATGGGCCGCAGCGCGGTCGCGGCTGCGGCTTACCGAGCCGGGGAACGGCTGACCAACGAGCGCGATGGCCTCACGCATGATTTTACGCGGCGCGGCGGGGTGGAGCATTCGGAGATCGTGTTGCCGCGTGGCTCGGATGCTGAATGGGCGAAAGATCGGGCGACATTGTGGAATGCGGCCGAGGCAGCCGAGGGGCGGAAGGATGCCCGTGTGGCGCGTGAGTTCGAGATCGCTTTGCCGCATGAGCTTTCTGCGGAAGAGCGGCTGGAGGCAACGCTGACCTTTGCGCAGGCTTTGGCGGATCGGTACGGGACGGCGGTCGATGTCGCGATCCATTCGCCGCATGGCGAGACCGATGTCCGCAATCACCACGCCCATTTGCTGATGACGGTCCGGGCTGTCGGGTCGGAAGGGTTTTTGGACAAGACCTCGATCGAGCGGGAGAACAAGTGGCTTCTGTCACAGGGGCTGCCGACCTCGTCGATGCAGATGCGCGAGATTCGCCAGTTCTGGGAGCAGGTGGCCAATGAGCGGTTGGCGGCGGCGGGTCATGATGTGCGGATTGATCATCGTTCGCATCAGGAGCGTGGGCTGGAGATCGAGCCGACCGAGCATATGGGGGTGTTCGCCACCCAGATGGAACGGCGCGGGGTCGAGGTGTCCCGGACCCGGCTCGATGGGGATGCGGCGCGGCGCAACGCCGAATTGATCGCCGAGAAGCCAGAGCAGGTGCTGACGCTGATCACGGGCGAGAAGAGTGTGTTCGATCGGCATGATGTCGCCAGGGCGCTGCATCGGTCGATCGATCAGCCCGACGCGTTCCAGGCGGCGTTCGCGAAGGTGATGGCGTCAGACGCTCTGGTCGAACTTCAGGCGGAGCGGGTCGATCAGAACGGCGAGATCACGCTGGCGCGGTACTCGACGAAGGAGATGGTGGCGCTCGAGCGCGGCATGGCGGATGGCGCGATGCGGATGAGCGAGGCGCATTCGCATGGGGTCGATGGCGCTCATGTCGATGCGGCTTTGGCCGTGCAGGATGGTGCGATCCGGCGTGGGGTCGCGGCTGATACCGCCGGCGAGGTGGCGCACGGCGTCCTGTCGGAATCCGATCGAGATCGCGCCGTCGATGCTGCGGGTCTGAGCGACGAGCAGCGCCGTGCGGTGGAGCATGTCACCGGCGGGGAACAGATCGCCGCCGTGGTCGGATTGGCCGGGGCCGGCAAGAGCACGATGCTGGCGGCAGCGCGCGACGCCTGGGAGCGGCAGGGATATGCGGTCCATGGCGCGGCGTTGTCGGGCAAGGCGGCCGAGGGGTTGGAAGAGGCGTCCGGGATATCGTCGCGGACGCTGGCGTCGTGGGAGCATGGCTGGAAGGCCGGGCGCGGCGAGCTTAGTCCGAAGGACGTCATGGTGATCGACGAGGCCGGCATGGTCGGATCGCGTCAGCTTGCGAGGTTCGTCGCGGAAGCCGAGCGCACGGGCGCGAAGCTGGTCATGGTCGGGGACCAGGAGCAGCTGCAGGCGATCGGGGCCGGCGCGCCGTTCCGCGCGATCGCGGAGCGGGTCGGGTTCGCCGAGCTGCAGGACATCCGCCGCCAGCGCGAGGACTGGCAGCGGGAGGCGTCTGGCGATTTTGCCCGGCACCGGACTGGCGAGGGGCTTGCAGCTTACGCGGAGCGCGGTGACGTCCGGTTCAGCGAGACGCGCGATGCGGCGCGGGCAGAGATCGTCGCCGACTACATGGCGGATGCGGCCGAGCGGCCCGAGGGCTCGCGCGTCGCGATGGCGCACCGGCGGGTCGATGTCGCGGCGCTCAATGCCGATATCCGCACGGCGCGGCAGGAGGCCGGCGAGCTGGCGCGCGGGGAGGGGGATCAGGGTCGGCTTGGCCGCGAGCAGGTGTTCGAGACCAATGACGGCAAGCGGGTCTTCGCGCCCGGGGACCGGATCGTGTTTTTGGAGAACAATCGCGAGCTCGGCGTGAAGAACGGGATGCTCGGGACCGTGGCATCTGTGGAGGATGGCCGGATCGCGGCGACGCTCGACGGCAAGGGGCGTAACGGCGAGGACCGGAGCGTGACGATCTCGACCGAAAGCTATCAGGCCTTCGACCATGGCTATGCGACGACGATCCACAAAACGCAGGGCGCGACGGTGGATCGGTCGTTCGTCATGGCGTCGGGCACGATGGACCGGCATCTCACCTATGTCTCGATGACGCGGCATCGCGATCAGGCGACGCTCTATGCCGGCAGGGATGAGTTCAAGGGCGGGATGGAGTCGCTGACGGCCCGGCTCGGCCGCGATGGGTCGAAGGAAACCACGCTTGACTACGCGCAGGGGTTTGCCGAACGGCGGGGCATCGCCGAGCGGTTTGGGGTGAAGAGCGAGATCGAGGTGGAGCGCGGCGGCGACGGGCAGGGGCGGCAGGGTGAGGGCGTCGAAAAACAGCGTGCAGATCTTGCGCGGGACTCCGGGGCGAAGGATCCCGCTGCCGATCGGCGTGGTGATCGTGATCAGCGGCAGGAGCGCGTTGCCGGCGAGGAGGGGCCTCAGCGAGCTCGTCCGACAACGGAGCCGACGGCGGCGAAGCGCAGCATGTTCGCCGGGCTAAAACTCGGGGCAGGGCGTGGCGACGCGCAGGTGGGTCGTGGCGTGGCTTCGGAGCGTACGAGCGGCGCGAGCCCGGGCGAGCCGTCGTCGGGCTCCGCTGAGGCCCGCGTACAGCTTCTGGCCGCCGTCGAGGGTTATGCAGAGGCCTATGAGGACGCCGCGCGCATGCGGGCTGCCGATTTGCCCGTCCTCGAGCATCAGAAACTGGCGCTGCGGACAGCCGGCGCCGCCATGGACAAGACTCGGCCGGGTTCGACGCAGGAGTTCGCTGCGGTTCTCAAACACGAGAGCCTGAGCCAGCGCGCCATGGCGGAGCTCAGCGGTCCGGCGCGCGCAGCCCAGCTCGTGGCCGGGATGGATCGCGAGCGGCAGCGGCAGGTTCAGCGCGAAGTTGCCGAGCGCGGCGTGGAGCCTGGTGCTGGCAACGCGGATCGAGGTGATGCGGCGCGGAAGCCCGATGCCGAGAAGCATGTCCGCGAGCGGGACAAGGGCATGGAGCGGTAACCGTGACGATGAGCCATCAGGACGAGACGGGCGAGGATGATGCGGCGCGGGCGTTTGGTGCGCTTCAGGCGGAGGTCGCCACCCTTCGCCAGGCTGTCGGGGCGCTGCCGGCGATCGTCGAGGGCGCGACGCGGGTGACGGACTACACACCGACGCTGGGCGCGGTCGTCAAGGTGCTGACCCAGGTCGAGGCGCGGATCGTCGCGATCCAGGACCATCCCGCGTTGAAGATGACGCCTGAACAGCATGGGCGGGCGATCGGGCGCGCCGGGGTTGAGGCGTTCGCGGAGGCGGCGCGGGTGATGCGGGATGAAGCCGATGCGTTGAAACGCGAGCGGGTGCATCTGGCGCGAATTGTGGGGGAGATGCTGACGCGGCGGGCGCAATGGAAGCGGCAGCTTTGGTTCGGAGCCGGCGGAGTTGTTATCGGATTGGCGGCGACCTTGTCCGTTCGCGTCCTGTGGACGTTTGGCTGAATCGGGGGGCGCAATCAGAGCAACCAGGTAGATTGGCTAGAGGATTGCGCGATACTGCCGATCGATTCGGGTCATTCGACTGATGTCGCGCAACCAGGTTAGGCCTGGGTCGAGGTGCGAACGCTCGTGCCAGATCAAGCGGTAGCCGAAGCTCGGGCTGCCGGGCAGCGGGATGACTTGCAGGTTGGTCACGGTCGCCAAGCGCTCTGCGACGCGACGCGGAGCGCACATGACGAGATCGGTTTCGGCGATCAACCAAGGCATCGACATGAAGTAGGGTGTGCGCAGCGAAGCCGGCGCCTGCGCCACTCCGAGCACCTGAAGCACATCGTCTGGTCGCATCTGTCCGCCATCCGGATACATCACGACAGCCTGCCGGCAGGCAGCGATCGCGGTCAGGATCGTATTTCCTGAAGACGCTTCCAACCCGGGATGGCCGCGCCGAACGAGGCAGGCATAGTCGTCGCGAAAAAGTTCGCGATAGTGGAAATCCGGCGGCAGTTCGGCATCGGCGTAGAGCGCGCAGTCCACGAGACCGTTTTCCAGGTCGGACAACGTGCCCGGCCCGAACGGCAGCACATCGAGACATACGCCCGGCGCTGCCTGTGCAACCCGCGCCGCCCAGTGGCTTAGAACAGTTACCGAGCCATAGTCGGTGGAGGCGATGCGGAAGGTTCGTCGGGTCGTTGCCGGATCGAACACGCCCTGTTCGCAAACCCGAGCCAGCGCCGCAAGCGCTTCAACGACCAAGGGCTTTAGCGCTTCCGCCCGCGCCGTGAGCACATAGCCCTTGCTAGTGCGAGCCAGCAGCGGATCGCTGAGCGCCCGCCGAAGCCGCTCGACGGCGCGGCTCGCGGCGGGTTGGCTCAATCCGAGCGTCTCCCCTGAACGGGTCACACTCGCTGTTTCGAGGAGCGCAGCGAGCATCCTGATTGTCTTCACGTCGAGATGGTCGAGAGCTGCTACATCCACTTGGCGCATGTTGAACATGCTAGGCGCGTGATTGTGCGCATGCAAGCAGTCGACCACGGTTGCACCGAAATTCTTGGAGCAGCCCATGTCACCGCGCCTGTTTGCCCTTGCACTCCTGACGACCACCACGCTCGCTTGTCAGCCAAGCCTAGCGCAGAGCGGCGGACCAGCTGCAGGCGGTCCCGGAGCCACTAGCCGTGACGCTGGTCCCTTCGAAACTCAGCCTTGGGGTCCCCAGCGCCAGCTGCGCAACGCGCATTACGAAGTTGAGCGCGTAACCTATCGTACCGCCGGAACCGAGGTCGTCGGCAATCTGTTCACGCCCTCAGGCGGCGGCCGCAGGCCAGCAGTGGTGGTGATTGGGCCGGTCGCTTTCGTGAAGGAGCAGTCGCCAGTTCAATATGCCTCCCGGCTTGTCCGGGAAGGTTATGTCACCCTCGTTTTTGACCCGCGCCACCATGGCGAGAGCGGCGGCGAGCCACGCCGGCACGAGAGCGGCGCCACGAAGGTCGAGGACCTGCGCGCATCTATCGACTACTTGTTGACCAGGGAGGATGTCGACCCAGACCGAATCCATATCCTGGCTATCTGCCAGGGTGTGAACTGGGGCATGGAGGCTGCAACGCTCGACCCGCGCGTGAAGGGCCTCGCTATCGTCGCCGGGCATTATCTCACTCCCGAGACCGCGCGGATGTATGTTGGCGATAGCGCAGAGGGCCGTGTCGCCCGTTCGAGGGAGGCTCAGGATCGCTTCAAAGCAACGGGCGAAGTCTCCTACATTCCGGTCGTCTCAAATCTGCCGAATGCGTCCACGCCTGGTGCACTTCTAACCGCCCCGCCGATCCAGCAATTCTACATTCGTTGGGCGGACCGAGGTCCGTTTTGGAACTTCCACGGCCTCTGGGAGAACCGCATCACCACGATGTCGGAAGCTGGCATCTGGGGGCACGACGTGCGCCCGATTGCAGCGCGCCTCTCCACCCCGACTCTGATGGTTCATGCAGATCGCGCCGCCTCGGGGTCGCAGATCCCGCGCTTGCTCTTCGAGACTATTCCCGCCGCCCGCAAGGAACTCGTCTGGTTGGGTACCCAGAACCAGATGCAGTTTTATGAGGATCCGCTCACCATCGACCAAGTGGTGCCCCACGTGGCCCGCTTCTTCGCCGGCCGGTCCGAGCGCGCCGAGCTCAAGCTCTGATCTAGGATTATTCATCTTATGTTTGCTGTTCTAGGCGCAACCGGCCAGTTGGGCGGCGCCGTCCTGCACACTCTTGCAAGCCAAGGGTTCCGAATCCGCTCTGTCTTGCGCGATTCCGGAAAAGGCGAAGCTTTCAGAGCCGCGGGTGCCGAAGTCGTGGTGGCCGATGCACATGACGCTGACGCGTTAGCCATAGCTTTCGTCGGTGTGGAAGGCGCGTTCGTCATGAACACGCCGTCTTACGCAAGTCCGGACCTGTTCGCGGACGCCGAGCTGATTTCCGCGTGAGGGCCGGCCCTCCCAAACTGGTCTGTCTGTCGTCCGTCGGCACGCACCGGCCCGACCACAAGGCAATCCTAAAGCTGCCGCCGCCTTTACCGTTGCCCACAGGGATTGATGAACATGCGCATGATCTTGAGTGAAAAGGGGCCGATCGTCGCCCCACCAATTCTTGACGAGCCGATGCGGCGGGTCTCGACGTCTGTCCTGTCCTGGCCGGGCGTGGTCAGTGCGACCCATTGGCACCTCTATCGACCCACTGAGATCGATGGAGCCGACTTCTACATGGGCGAAGAGGAGCTTGGACACATACATTTGCAAGGCGATCTTCACCTCGCAACCTCCCCCGGCCTGCGCCGGGCTCTGGTCGAAAGCAGACTAGCCAAGCCGTTCCCGTTTGCTGGCTATGAGGACTGGGTACTCTTTCGCATCCGTGAAGAGACTGATGCTGCCCATGCCGAATGGCTCTTCCGGCTGGCCTACGACCTGCTGCGCGGCGAGGCCGAGGGCGCTCTTATCGAGCGGATCGTGGCAGCATCGCGGCCTATTTCCCCATCACTGTGCAAGGACGCCGATCATGAATGACGTATCCGTACACGCCGCGACACGTCGCCAGTTCCTTGCTGTGGCATCCGCCGCTATGGCCGCCTCGGCAACAGGCGCTGTGGCACAAAGTACGGCCGCGCTGGCTGCCAAATCCGCGCCCAAGCGCGTCCTGTTCGTGGTTTCGAACCCCGCGAAGTCGCCGTCGAACGGGATGGACATCGGCTATTGGCTGCCGGAACTGGCGCATCCCTACCATGCCTTTACGCAAAAGGGTTACGCGGTCGCCGTCGCCTCGCTTCAGGGCGGAGAAGTGCGGCACGACGCGATCAGCGATCCCGAGGGCGGGCGCTTCGCCAGTCCCGGTGACTTGATCAGCTTGGGCTTCAAACACGCCAAGCTCACTCAGGAGATCGTCCGCGCCACAAAGCCGCTCGCCGAGGTCAAGGTCGAAGACCACGACGCTATTTTTGTCGTCGGCGGTCTCGCACCGCCGGTGACTTTTACCGACGACGAGCGCCTGCACCGGCTTTTCGCGGCCTTCCACGACGCCGGCAAGATCTCGGCGGCCCTCTGTCATGGTTCCCTCGTGCTGCTGAAGGCCCGTCTTTCGAACGGGAAGCTCCTGGCCGACGGCAAGCGTTGGACCGGCTACTGCAATCTTGAGGAGGACGTCGTTGATAAGGTTATGGGTATCCGCTTCCAGCCGTACCGAATCGAAGACGAGGCCAGAAAGATCGAAGGCACAGGCTTCGTCCAAGGCCCGCCATACAAGCCCTTTGCGGTCGCCGACGGACGCCTGATCACGGGCCAACAGGGGTCATCGGGGATGGCTACGGCCGAACTAGTGATCAAAGCGCTCGAGAGCGCATGAGGGCATAAACGACGTTTACATTAGCAATGTCGCATCGAGCTTTCTGATGCTGACATGCGCGGTGCCGGCGCGGTCTGGCCGGCCTACTAGCCAACCTGTTCCACGCCGAACGCGTCGCGGGCTCGCCCGCGGCAGTGGGTCATAGCGTGCTGGTCAGCATGAACGACATGTTTGGTGTGGCGCGATTCGTCTCCAAGGCGCATACCTCGGCACGGGACGCGTTCCGTCTCGTCAGCATGGCGATCACGGGAGAGATCGCCTTTTTTGAACGCGACGCGTCGCTAGGCCGGCCACATTTCGGTCCGGATCGGACGGGAGAGCTGGCGCGCGTGGTGATCATCGTCTGCCAACTCGGGATCAGCCCGGCTTTCCTCGATCTCGCCATCACCGAAGGCGCGGCCGGCGTCGTCTTCGCAGGCACTGGCAATGGTAAGTTCAGCAGAGATTAAACCGTCCCAGGTCAGGGCGCGCGAGGCTGGCATTTTGGTCCGGTCGAGTCGCGTCCGCAGCGGCATCGTCTCGGCGGGTAAGATCCACCCAGGCCTCGGCCGCTCCGGCCGAGAAGGTGACATGGATCGGCGATGGCATGGCTCAGGTTCCGAGCCGTTGCGGCGAACTTGGTTCAGCAAATAGCGCCGAGCCTCAACCCGCCGCGGGCGCCAGCGGGCTTGGCGGCGGTACGGCTGCGATCGCCGCGGCAGCGCCCGCGCTCGCGCTTGGTTCGCCGCCGCGCACGGTCACGGCATTCGACGCGAACGGGATGCCGGCCTCGACGAAAGTGCGGTAAATCCGCTTCAGGCATTCGCGCTGCAGGGCGGAGGCGTGGTTGGGCTTGGCTGTGAATTTCAGCCGCAGCACGATGGCGCTGTCGGTGATGTCGGCGACGCCCTGCAATTTCAGCTGGGCGATGAAATGCGGACCGCATTCAGGATCGTCTAGCAGCGCGAGCCCGGTCTTCTTGATCATCTTGCGCGCCTTCTCGATATCGGCGGAATGATCGAGCCGGACGTTGAACTTGATCGTCGCCCAGTCGCGGCTGGCATTGGTCAGAGAAGCGATCTGTCCGAACGGGACAGTGTGAATCTGGCCGCTCTGGTGGCGCAGCTGCATCGAGCGCAGCGATATCTTCTCGACAGTGCCCTTAAGACGGCCCGTATCGACATACTCGCCGACGCGGAAGGCGTCCTCCAGCATGAAGAAGAAACCCGAGACGATGTCGCGCACCAGCGCCTGCGAACCGAATGAGATGGCCAGCCCCAGGATGCCGAAGCCCGCCAGCAGCGGCCCGATATCGACCCCTAGGCGGGACAACACGACGAGGCCGGTCAGGCCGAGGACACTGCTAAGAACAACCCCACGGATCACCGGCAGCACGGTCGCCAGGCGCGAGGGCACCTGTTCCTCGTCGACGGCGTCCTCGTCAGCCGGCAGCGCCGAGCGTGGGCGCGGCGCATAAGCATCGAAAAAGCCCCGCAGGAAGACCAGCGCGACCCAGCCGCCGAAGGCCAACATGGCGACCGCACCAACCTGGTGCCGGAAGGCGATAACGTCGGCCGAGCCGGTATCGACGAAGAATTCGGCCCATAGCTGCGTCAGGACATAGGCCGCGCCGATCCAGATCAGCCCGCCGGCCGCCGCCTGCATCGTGCGGCCGAGCGCGCCCGACAGCGGCGTCGTCTCGGTTTCGGCGGCATGGCGGGCCCGCCAGCACCCGATCAGCGAGGTGACCCCGACGGCGCAAACCGGCACGAGCACGACGATGAACTGGGTCACGCCGGCGGCCTCTCCCCAGCGCTGGCCGTCGATCATCATTGCGGCCGCCCGCCCGACCATCCAGATCGCGATGGCGCTGGCGATGAAGAGCCAGGGCGTGAGACGCGCGAGCAGGCGCAGGCCGGGCCCGGGTTGCGCCGACAGCGAACGTACCAGCGCCGTCAGATCGTGCCGCGCATCCCAGAACCACCAGACCTTGAACAGCGTGATGATCAAGCTGTTCAGCATGAACAGCCCCGCGACAGACGCCTTGTCGGTCGCGACCTGCAGGCCGATCGCTGTGGTCGCCAGCACCGCCGGGCCCAGGACAGCATAGATCGCGAGCAGCCGGAAGTTCCGTTCGGAGCGCGGCAGGTTGACCAGCCGCCGCTCCGGAGCGCCAGGTGCCAGCAAAAAACGCCCGACGATCAGATACACCGAGGTAATGGTCAGGGACAGTGCTAGGACCTCCGCGGCCGTCGCCGCCAGATCAGCCAGCGGCAGTAGAGCGCGCTGGGCGAGGTGCAGCGCGCCGAGGCCGACCAGCAGTGTCGTCACGTCCTGAAGCGCGCCGAAGAAAGACGCAACGAAGCGCGGCGTCGGCTGGGGCCCCTTCGGGACGAGCCGGCGCGAGAACCAGGCCACGCTGGCGGCACGCCAAGCCGCTGCGGCGATCCCGCCTATTACGAAAACGAGCGCGAGCCTTAGACCGGAGGACAATCCGTCAGCATCGTTGCGATTGGTGGCCCAGACCTGGCTCCAGGCCTTGGGCAAACCGGAGACCGACGGGATTCGCGCCGCGCCGTAGTCGACGCCGGAAATGAAATTATGCCAGAACGCCTCCAGGCGCGACCCCGCTGCTACGGAGGTCGGCGACGGTAATGGGGCTGACACCGCCGGCGCGCTGTTCTGGCTGACTACCCGTTGCCCGTCCACTCTGACTTCAACCTTGCGCCCGCTGGCAAACAACGCATCGATCAGCTTGCGGATTGTGTCGGGCGTTTCGTCGCCGCGCAGCGTCAGGACTGCCTGTCCGTCAGACTGCGCATGCGCCGGGGCAATTGCACCGAGCGCGAGGCCGAGCAGGATGATGCAACTCCCGCACAGGCGCAGGAGCGCCGCAATTGCTCCGCGTGCATCGACCTCCTCACACATGGCTGGTCCCCGCTCGCAATGCCGCCGCAGAATGCGAGCACGCATGCAGTTTTACGTCGGTACGCAATTGATAAATTTGTCAATCAACATCATACGTTTAGGGCTCTATGGGGACCAGCAGGTGGCGGGCGCGGATTTCGTCTGCATCAAGTTCCTTTTCCAAGGCTCGCAACACCTCAGCGTCGATACGCCCTTCTTTAAACAGACGTATCAATTCGCCGCGACCGGCGGCGATACCGTCAAGCTGGGTCGCGAAATGGTCGGTTCGAATGTCGGCAAGCGCTCCGTCCGCATCCACTGATCGCTGAATTGCAGCTTTTCGGAATCGGAGCTGTTCCAGCAACCGAGGATGGCGGGGCTCGCCGTTCTCGTCTTGGGAGGCGACCTCAACCGCAGCGATCTGGGCAGCGATAATGTGGAGGCGCGCGACATCCTCAGCATACGTCTCGCGCGCAACCGGTGCCGCTTGATCGAAGCGAAGCCACCGGATCAGCGGTGCTAGGGTCGCGCCCTGGATGATGACGGTAACAAGGATAACTGCGAACGTGGCAAGTAGGATGAAGTCACGACCTGGAAAGGCAACGGGAAGAGCGAGCGCTGCTGCGAGGCTGACAACCCCGCGCATGCCCGCCCAGCTCATAACAAGCGGGATGCGAAGCGGCGGATATGGATCGCGTTCGCGCAGTCGTGGTGAAAAAAACCGCACGCCATAGGTGACGGGGATGATCCACAGAAAGCGAGATAAGATAACAGCAACAACGATCGCCCCGACCTGAAGCAGCGTCTGCTGCGACATAATCATGCCCATATCCATTCGATCGAGCAGACTTCGGAGTGAAAGACCGATTAGAATGAAGATCAGGCTTTCAAGAATAAAGGAAATAACTTCCCATACGGCCTGCGAACGGAAACGCTGCTCTGCGTTGATCGTATCATGTTGCCGCCAGCCCATAATGATCCCGCAAGCTACCGTCGCAAGGACACCCGAGACGCCCAGCTTTTCACCAAGGATGTATGATCCCCAAGAAGTAAGAAAGCTGGCGGCAATTCCAAGCTCACCGCCGAGGAACCGCCCGATCAGCGCGCTCGCACCGTAGCCGCAAATGATCCCGATCGCGACGCCGCCCACGATCAGCATGGCAAAGCTACCTACCGCACCAACGCCGCTAAACGTACCGGTAAGCGCCGCAACAACCGCCAGTCGATAAAGCACCAGTCCGGTTGCGTCGTTGAGCAGACTCTCCCCCTCGAGCAAAGTAACAACGCGCGCTGGCAGTTTGACACCCGTCAGGACCGCTTTTGCGGCAACCGCGTCGGGCGGCGAGACAATTGCTCCGAGCGCAAAGCAGGCGGCGAGCGGCAGATCGGGAAAGACGAGATGCGCGGTCCAACCAACCGCGAAAGTAGTGAACGCAACCGCGCCGATCGCGAGTTGCGATATGATCCTGAGGTCGGCTCGAAACGCCCGCCAGTCGGTTGTGTAGGCGCTAAGAAGCAAGAGGGGTGGCAAGAAAAGGACAAGAACCAAATCCGGGTCCAGTCCGATCACTGGCATTCCGGGTACGATCGCTAGTCCAAGGCCGCCGACGATTAAGGCTCCAGCCTGAGGCAACTTCAGCCGGCGCGCTACGACCGTCAGCAGCACACAAATTGCAATCAGCAACAAAACTATTTCAAAGCTATGCGTGATCGTCATTTTAGCGATCTCCTTGTGCCTGCCGTCGGGCACGCGAGACCAGCATCATGTTTGCGACGGATAGCACACGGCGCATTAGTCGAACCGGAAAGCAGATATCGCTGTCTCTAGCACGATCTCGCCGTAGATTTTTTCGCCCGGCCCATCCGATGCACCTGCTGCAACCATGAGCGGGATCAAATGCTCGCAGGTGGGATGTGCCGCCTGTGCACCTGGCGCTTCGCTCCATCGTTCAAGCCGTTCGGCCCGAACGGCGCCATTTTGCGTCAACGTCGATTCAAGCCAGTGGTCGAAGTCCTGCGATAGAAGCGTGAACCGGCTATCCCCGAAAGCTTTCAGATCGTGGAAGCTCATACCTGAACCAATGATGAGAACACCGTTATCGCGTAGGCTGGCCAGAGCGCGTCCTGCTTGGATATGTAGAGCAGGATCAAGGTTGCGCTCTACAGACATCTCAACGATGGGGATAACGGCTTCCGGGAACGCAACTTTCATGGGTACGAAAACGCCATGGTCAAAGCCGCGTTGCGGATTGAGTTCGACCGGTAGGCCGATGGCGCTCAATAGCGCTGCGATTTTTGCCGCGAGCGCTGGCGCGCCCGGCGCATCATACTGGATTGTATAGGTTTCGGGCGGGAAGCCGTAATAATCATAGATCAGCGGCAAGCCGGAGCCACCCGTGATCTTAAAGCCTTCGGTTTCCCAATGGGCAGAGACCACGAGAATTGCGGCTGGCGCATGCGCCAGCCGTGACGGTAGAGAGCGCAGGAATGATTCCATCCCTGCCCAGCGTTTTGCGGGATCAGGCATGAAGAAACACGGACCGCCGCCATGCGGAATAAAGAACGTCGGCTGCCGCGCGTTCATAGCTGCTCCTAAAAACAAAACTAGAAATCAGGGCGAGGGCGCGATGGGGAACATCGGCCGACCGCTTTTCGTCTGCGCGGCAGGAACAATTTCTTGCATCACGTCCCAATGCTCCACCAGCTTGCCGTCTTTCACACGGAAGATGTCGACGGTGACAAGCGGCTTGGGTCCCCAACCAGTATACAGCCCGTGGATCATCACTAAGTCGCCATCCGCCACAATGACGCCTGGCTCATATTTGAAGTTGGCAGGAAGCGATTTGACGACAGTAGGAAGGTCTTCAGCGCCATCTGGGATCATAGGATTGTGTTGAAGATAGGGTTTTCCGAAGTAAAGCTTGACTGCTTTTTCAGCATCTTTGGTAACAAAAAGCTCATGCATTGCAGCGCTCACAAGCTTTTTATTTGCTTCTTCAAGTGGTCCAGCAGACACTGTATTTGGCGACAACGCAATAGCACTTAAAATAATTGCAACAGAGCTAAATTTTTGCAAGATTGATTTCATCAGATATCTCCTTTGGTTTCTAGTCCCATTGTAACCAAGGGAGTTTTGAATGATAATCGCCTCGTTCCGGCGCACTCTATGCCGTCATGCGGCATAATCGCTCGGTTGGAATAGGAGTAGCGCCGTTTGGACAAATTAGCCTCGATCAAAATCTTCCTTCACGTCGTGCGGGCGGGGTCGTTTGTCCGGGCAGCGGAACAGGCAGGTCTCTCACAGACAAGCGCGTCCCGTATGGTCCGGGAGCTTGAGGATGCAGTTGGTGTAAGGCTACTTAATCGTTCGACGCGAAGCCTCAGCCTGACCAATGCCGGCGAACGGCTGTTTACCGTCTATGGACAGATCGTGGAAGACCTGGAAGGCAGTGAAGCCGAGGCGGCGGGGTCAAGCGCACAGGCAAACCCTTCCCGCCTGCGCGTAGTACTTCCTCACACGTTCGCCACGCGGCGGCTCGATGCGGCGATCTGCCGGTTTCGTGAAGAGCACCCAACTGTCGAGCTGGAGATCAAACTCGACGATGCCCCAACCGACCTCATCCGTGACGGTTTCGATTTGAGCATCCGGATCGCACCGGCCCTGCGCCCGTCGACCATCGCGCGGCGCATCGCCTCGGTGCCGATCGTCATATGTGCCGCGCCAGCTTATCTCGGCAAACACGGCAAGCCGCAAACTCCGGCCGACCTCAGCAACCACGAATGCCTGATCTATACCGATAACGATCCACCCGATGAGTGGACGTTCGAGCGCGATGGCGAGCGCATTGTGCAGCGGGTGCGCGGGTCGGTTAAGGCCAACAACGGAGACTTGCTGCGTGCACTCGCTGTTGCAGGCCAGGGCATTATTTTCCAGCCGGCGTTCATCGTCGGCAACGAGATCGCTTCTGGAAAGCTCGTACAAATCCTCAGAGAATTCGAGCCGATGTCCAGGATTGCGTTTGCCATCTATCCAAGCAGTCGATTTATACCGGCAAAGGTGCGGGCCCTCACCGAGATAATCGCCGGCGAGCTCTCGTAAAAATCGCTAACTCACGCTACTCCCACGGATGCATCAGCGTCGGGAACGCTCAGTCTTCATCCGCTTTGCACAAATTATTGTACGCGGATTGTTCCCTTTAGATTCGTGAACGATCCGTCTTTTGCAGCAATGTTCGTGTAGACCGTATGCGTGCTCCAATCTTGAACATGAACAACATTGGAGCCGGTGCTCGGCTCGTGCCAGTAGACCATAAAGACGTTCGGACTGACCTCTACAGCGGTGTAACGAACAGTGTCCTTGACGCCTTGAAATGCGCCCGAAATGTCCTCAAACGACATCGTCAGGTTGTCGGCGAAGTTGAGGCGGAACGCCACTCCGCCGAAGTTCACCGTGGCGACCCTTCCGATCGGCGGATAGGGACTTGCAACATGCCAGTCTGCCTCCCGCGCAAACACCTTCGCCCCGAATTCAAGCGTCTCCCTCCCAGGAAGATCGGGAAATTTTGCCGTCATTGCCGCTACAATATCGGCGGACGTTGCGCGGGCGGAAGCGGCCTGCCGGTAGGCCGTAAGATAGTCGCGCACAAAGTCCAACTGCGCGGGCGACTCGTCGGATGTCATGAAATGCCCGGCAATGATCCGTGCTGGCGTCAGGCTTTTCATATCTTCAATGACGCGAAGCCAAGCGTCGATCGCGGCAGGTGTCGGTGTGTCCGCCATCCAAAGATGTTCGCCGGTCAGGACAGAAATTCCGCCAAGGATAGTCCGCATGGAAGGAATCCATAGATAGCTGTGCGCCGGATCGTCGCGGTTGCTTTTGACCACGACTTTCTCGCCATCGAGGGTTAGTTCGTCTGATGTGATGGCCTCTGGGACCATCAGCTCGGCAGGTGCGTCTGCGCCCAGCTTGTCCTTCCAGACTAGGAGCTTCGCGTTTTTGCTCGCGGAGATCAGATATGCGGTCTGTGCCGTGGAGATCACGCGCGCCGACGGAAAGGCTTTCTTTATTTCGGCGAGGCCGAAATAATAATCGGGATCACTATGCGAAATGTAAATGTACTTCAGGTGTTTGCCCGTCGCCTTTATTAGCTGGATCAGCTTGTCGGCGTGCTTTCTCTGAAACTGCGCATCGACGAGCATCGCCTCTTGCGCACCGTAGACAATGTTTGAGGTAACCGGAAAAATCGCATCCTTTCCGGGATTGAACACAGAAACCTGAAGCGGCGAGGCGAGCGATTGTGCAGGCATTCCCGCTACAGCGGCGGCCAGCCCCACGGCGGCAACTATTCCAAGCTTTTTCTTGTCAGGCATGTCGCCCCTTTATGTCGAGATGATAGGGTCGCGAGATCAAGCCGTATGATTGGCTTCGCCAAACAACTCCCAGATTGTTCGCCCATAATAGTTCGAGCGGGATCGGGGTGATAATTGGGTCTTATCGGCTTAGTGTATGCCGTTCCCCGGTGTAATTAGGCCTCAAAGAGGTGGCTTAGAGCCCGTCCCGAAAGGGTTGAGCGGCTGGGGCGCTCGTGATTCCAAGGGGTTGTTCAGGCCATCTTGGAGCGAGCGATGTGGACCCCAGCCACTCGCCGGCAGCATAGTCGCGCGGGACTTCGATACGAAACGGATTTGACRGATGCGGAGTGGGGGCTGGTTGCGCCGCTGCTGCCGGCGCCGAAGCGGACGGGTCGCCCGCTGTCCTGGCCTCTGCGCGAGATCGTCAACGCGATCTTCTACGTCATGCGCGGCGGCGTCGCTTGGCGGCTTCTGCCGAGCGACCTTCCACCCAAGAGCACGGTCTATCGCTGGTTTGCGGCCTGGCGGGACAGCGGGGTGTTCGAGGCGCTGAACCATGCGCTGCTGATGATCGATCGCGAACGCAGCGGTCGGTCGGCCTCGCCGAGCGCCTGCATCATCGACAGCCAAAGCGTGAAAACCAACGAAGCCGGCGGCCCACGTGGCTACGACGCCGGCAAGAAGATCATGGGTCGCAAGCGCCACGCCCTCGTCGATACCGACGGGCGTGGCCTCGTCCTCTTCGCCCATCCCGCCAGTGTGCAGGATCGCGACGGGGCAGGCCCGCTGCTCGCCGCCTCGCGCCGCCCGTTCCCGTTCATCGAGAAGGTCTTCGCGGACGCCGGCTACCAGGGCCCGCGCGTCGCGACCGCAACCCGCATCGCCGTCGAGATCGTCCGCCGCAAGCCCGACCAGATCGGCTTCGCCGTCCAGCCGCGGCGGTGGGTCGTCGAGCGCTTCTTCGCCTGGATCAATCGAAACAGACGGCTCTGGAAGGATGCCGAGGCCACCATCGCCTCCGCGACGGCCTTCCTCTACGCAGCCGCCGCCATGGTCCTCATCCGACGCATCGCTCGAAACTCATGAGTTC